>CAZDXW010000069.1:13382-17688 GCA_964509485.1 uncultured Christensenella sp. | reverse complement strand
TTGATCGATTTCAGCCGGTCAACGTCGAGCGACACAACGGCAACGCTGTTCTGCTCCCGTCTGGCATTGGCAAAGGCGATTTCGGCGCGGTCATAGAACAGCTGTCGATTGGGCAGGCCGGTCAGCGTATCGTGCAGCGCCATGATTTCGAGTTTCTTTCGAATTCGGTTCATCTCCGAAATGTCGTTTACACTCGTCAGGATGCAATCCTCGCCGAGCACCGAAATGACGGTTGCCGAGATGAGGCAGGTGATGATGGCATCGTTTTTCACGCGAAAGGTCGATTCTTTCTCATGCACATCGCCATTCATCAGGTCGCGAACAAACTCTTTGCGATCTTCCGGATCAATCCAGAGACCAACCTCCAGCGTCGTTTTTCCAACGACCTCTTCCGGCTGATACCCGGTCATCCGGACAAAGCCTTCGTTTACCTCAAAGATTTTTCCATCCAACTCTTTGGTCAGCAGCATCGCGTACGGCGAGGAGTTGAACGCTTTGTTGTATTTATCCTTCTCCGTCTGCGCTTCGTTGAGCACTCGCTGGCTGACCATCATGATCAACCCCGCCGTGAATAGGATGTTCAGCGAGCTGTATGCGACCATCGCAATAGAGTTGACGATTCCGGAATGGAAGAAATCGTTGCCAGGCTGTGGCAAGAGAACCATTGCAACCATCCTTGCAATGCTAAAGACGCTATACGTCAGCAGAATGCTCGCCGTGAATCGTGCCATGCGCCGGGACTCCGGCTGTATCTCTCGAAACAGGAGAAAACTGCTCTGTCCGTTGAAAAAAATGACCATGCTCGAAAGAAAAAAGTTTCTCGCAAGCAGGTTTTCCTGGCTCGTCGTGAAATAAACGATCAGGAACATGTAGATGACGAATACGAAATAATTATAGATGCGCGGTCGAATCCGATCAAAAAACAGCTCGAGTCCAATCAAGGTACACAACAATCCGGAGATCGAAAACAGATTCGTCAGCACGATGGATACCAGATCGGGCATCACGCCGCGCAGCAGCAGAAACACTGACCCCAACGTTTGAAAGCACATGTCCGCAAACAAGAACGATAGACCCCGAAAGTGCTTGCGATACATGCGCCAGATAATGAACATCAGGCCGTTGTTCATTACGTTCGCAATCAAATAAAAAAGGGCTATTGTTCTAATATCAATATCCATACATGCGCCTTTCGTTGCAACGATCTTTGCGCTTATTCGTTTTTATCTTGTGTAACAAAGAAACCCGGTTTGTTCAAATTCGACGAGACGTACAGAAATGGTCTAAGTTCATATTAGCAACATTTATGCATACGATCAAGAGATTTTCAACAGCGTGGCTTGTAAACACCAAAAACAAGAGCACATCGTTCGGATGCGCTCTTATTCTTGCTTCTATACCATCAATAGCGCTATGTCGTCTTATCAGCGCGCGCCGTTTTTCTGTTTCTGTTCGGCTTGGTAGAGCTGTTGTACCGCAAAAAAAGCCTTCTTCTTCTGGTACTGAGCAGAAACCAGCCCTTTTGCGTTGCAGTGCGGAACCAGATCCTCCGCCCCGTATTCGTCGCAGAAAAAGTCTTTGAGCACCCAAATGCAGGTGCCGCAATGCCCCGGCACTTCGCCGGTGAGCCGCAGGTGCCGCTCCAGCATGCGCACCTGATAGTCCTCGCTGTTGGCGTTTTTGCTCGCGAGGTCAACACCAGCCGCGCCAAAGCGCGCGTCGCTGCCCGTTTCGGTGCAGAGCATCGGTTTGCGGTACTTTCGACTCAGCGTTCGCCAAAAGGCTTCGCAGTCGTCCGGCTCACCGTAATACCAGCCGAAGTATTCGTTGGCGCAGACCACGTCAAACTCCCGAAAGGACTGCTCAAACCGCTGCGTGATTTTGGGAATCGTAAACGCCGCGTACCCGACGAGCCGCGTCTGGTCAAACATGCGCACCGTATCCCGAAGAAAGCGCAGTGCGCGGCGGCTGGCGGGCGTGTAGGCAAAGCACTCGTTGCCAACGCCCCAGAACAGCACGCTTGGATGATTTTGAAAGCGGATCACCATCTTGTATAGCTGAACGCCCGCGTCCAGCAGGTATTGCTCGTTGAGCAGCTGCCTCGTGCCAAGCAGGCTTTCGACGACCTTTGCCACCGTTACGCGCTGCCGAAGCTGCTTGCTCTTGCCGAACAGCCGCTGCACAAATCCCAGCCCCGCCTGATAGTTCGGAATTTCGCTCCAGCAGCAGAGCCCGCTCTGGTCGCAAAGCTCCAGCGTTTCGTCCGCGTGCGGATAATGCGCGAGACGGACGAAGTTGCAGCCCAGCTCCTGCGCGAGCGAGAGATTTCGCTCCATCGCCGCGCGATCCAGCGCGCTGCCCAGTTTGATGTCCTCCTCGTGCATGCAAACGCCGCGCACCGTAAAGGGCGACAGGTTCAGCAGCAGCGCTTGCCCCTCCGCACGGATGCTGCGAAAGCCCGTTTCGATGGCAACGGTCTCCTCTTCCGTCTGCGCTTCGAGCGTATAGAGCTTTGGCTCGTTCGGCTGCCAATCGAGCAGGCCTTTCGGGCGTTCCAGCTCGAACTCGGCGGTCGAATAGTCCCCTGCCGGGCGCAGCGTCAGCTCCTGTTCAACGAGTATGCGCGCGCCGTCCAGCAGGCGAATGCGGCACCCCTTCGGGTGTCCGGCGTACACGGCGGCACCGCGCAGTTGCTCCCCCTCCGCCGCAATTCGCAGGTACACGCAGTATTGCTTTGGCAGGTGCTCCAGCAGCACGCCCTTCGTGATGCCCGCGTAGACATGCCAGCCGAGTTTCGACCCCGGAAACTGGCTCGGCGGCAGGGTCGTCTGCGTCGGGGTGTTGTCCCCAACGACGACGAGCGTGTTTTCACCCGCCCGCAACGCACCGGTGGCGTCGCAATAGATGGGCTGGTAGGAGTCCGTGTTATCGCAGAGTTTTTGCCCGTTGAGGGTTACGCTGCATATTCCGCCGACGCTCTTGAGGCAGAGGCGATCAAGCCCCGGCTCCAGCGCGTCCATATGGAACGTCTTTACGTAGGAAAACGGCCCCTGATAGAACGCCAGCTCGGAGCCAAGCGTGTTGAACGAAACCGGCACCGAAACCTCCCGCAGTTCCATGGCGGGATTGCGGATCACGTCGCCGAGACCGAAACGCCAGCCGCCGTCGAGCGAGCGCGCGGCGTTGCTCGTTCGCGCGAAGCTGCCGGGATACGGCAGGCCGTTTTGCAGCAGCACGGGCAGCCCGTTTGGCCGCTCCAGCGGCAGCTTCGGACGCGGCGCCCGCCGAACCCCGAACAGCTGCCAAACGGCAAAGAGCAGCAGGCAAACGACGACGCCCAGCACCGCAAAGAGTACAACCCATCCGGTCATACCAGCAGTCCTCCGAGTTTCAATGCGAGCGAAATGTTTCCGCGAATCTTGATTTTACCCAGCGCGTAGGCCATCTTGCTGTCGAGCTTTTTACTCATCAGCTTGCCGAGCGTCTTGCGATCCGTGATCACGGTGAGCTGGCTGCCCGGCAGCACTCCGGCGGACACCGTTGCCGCGCCGTCCTCAATCGCGATGCCGAACGCGCCCTCGTTGAGCAGCACAAACGTAAAGCGCGCATTGTAGTTGAGCAGCGTTTTGTCGCAGGTCTCCATCTTCTTGGTGAACGTCTCCACGAGGTCGGCCACGCGCGCGTCCTGCAAATTCTGAAACACCGGATCGTTCTGCATCCGCTCGCGCTGTTCCTCGGCGCGGCGCAGCACCGCCTCCTGCTTGGGCCGGAGCTCATCCTCCGAAAATCCGTTCGGTAGATAGTTCGGGTTCGCGTAGCCAATGCCAATCGTCCGCCGGAACGCCCAGCGGTCGGCTCCGCCGTAGAGCAGCACGTCCGCCATGCCGATGGCAATGAGGCGAAACCAAGTGGCAAACGCGTTGGAGTTTCCCTGCGGTTCGCGGTACTTCGCCCAGCCGTCAAACATCAGTTCGCCAACCGGCGCGTCCGGAAAGCCCCCGTCCTCGCGTTGCAGCGCAAGAATGCTCGAAAGCTTCCGCTCCACCCAGGCGCGGATGTCCGCCTCGCGGTAGCCGAACCGATAGAAGTGGAAGAGAACGTCCATTTCGTCCACGTCGATACAGGCGCTGTCCGCGTCGGTGGGGCGCGTCAGGATATAGTCCACAACCGCGCGGTACTGCGGAATCGGCGTATCGTAATAATAGTAGAGGTGATAATCGTGCGTGGCTCCGGCAAAGGCGTTCGTCAGATCCTGAATCGACGTGTCGTGAAAGAAGCCGAATTCGTCCTGCGCGTTCTCGTGCCA
>CAZDXW010000069.1:11504-13282 GCA_964509485.1 uncultured Christensenella sp. | reverse complement strand
CCGCTTCATCAGCCCAAGCGCGTTTACGGCGTTGTAGGTACCGGGCAGCAGCATGCCCGCTTCTCGCCCGCCGTTATAGGCAGAGTAGTCAAACACGCCGGGGCGAACCTGCAACGAGAGCAGATACTCTTTTGCGCGGGCTTTCGCCTGATCAATTTTGGTCTGCATGCGCGCGCCCCTTTCGTTTCGCGTCCAGTATCTCCTTCATCTGCATCAGCAGACCCTTCTGTGCCGATTCCTCCAGCGCGGCAAAGGTGCCGTTGCGACGCTGTTCCACGACGTTTCGAATCGACTGGAAATTGTGTTTGTCAATCGGGTAGCGCAGCGCCGCGAAGACACCGAGCAGCACGAAGAGAATTGGCACAATCGTCAGGATGCCGACGATCACGTCCTTGGCCAGGACGGTTTGCTCCGGCGCGCCCGCCGTATAGCCGGACACCTGCAACAGCAGACCAACGAGGAAAATCGCAAGTCCGCTGGAGAGCTTTCGAATAAACGTCATCATGCCCGCGTAGATGCCCTCCTGCCGGTAGCCCGTATAGGCTTCGTCGAGGTCGGTCACGTCCGGCAGCATGGACCACGGAATCGCATATGCTACGCCGGTGCCAATGCCGATGACGACGGCGATTGCCACGAGCCGAAACGTCGAGGAATCCGGCCCCAGTAAAAAGAGCAGCAGCAGCGCCGCCATGCGAAACGCGGAGCCGTAGATAAACGTCTTGCGCTTGCCGATCTTGCGGCACGCGGCGACATACAGCGGTAGGCTCAGCACGGCACAGATCATCAGCGCGCCCATGGTCAATGCGAACTTATCGCCCATAAAGAGCACGTCGTTGATAAAGTACTTGAAGTTGCTGCTCATGATGTCGTTTGGAATAAACGAGAGCAGGTAGATCGCGCAGAGCAGCAGAAAGCTCTTGTTGCCCACGCAATACTTGACGGATTCGCCGAGGGACGCCGTCGTCGCGGGCATTTCCACCTCCACCTTGTTGCGCAGAGAGAGGAACATCACGAGCCAAATGAGCATAAACAGCACGGCAAACGAAAGCCCCATGATGAAGTAGCCCGTGTTCAGATTCGCCGCGCGCTTAATCATCAAGTCGGGCACCACGGCGGAGAGCAGCCCGCCGAGCACGGAGAACGCCATGCGAAAACTGACCAGCACCGTCCGCTCGTTGGAGTCCGCCGTCAGGTCCTGCGGCAGCGCACCATATGGCACCATGACCATCGTGAACGCACAGGAGAAGAACGCATAGGCAAAGAAGTAATACGCAACCTGAAGTCCGCGCGAAAACGGCGGAACCACCCACATGAGCACATACGAGAGCCCGACCGGCAGAATTCCAAAGAAAAACCAGGCGACGCGACGCCCCCATTTGGAGCGCGTGTGGTCGCTGATGGAGCCCATCAGCGGGTCGGTCACCGCGTCCACCGCGCGGCCAAAGAGCACAATCGACCCCGCGACCAGCGGCGAAATACCAACGACGTTGGTCAGAAAGAAGAGGAAAAACAGGCCGATGATGCTGGCCGAGGCGCCGCCGTAGAAATCCCCGAGGCCGTAGGAGAGCTTCACGCCAAAACTGAGCTTCTTCATAAATACCAATACCTTTCCATCCGGTTTCAAATGAATGCTGAATTGGTTGCTATTCGTGCTGGTTCTGTTGTTCGATTTTCGGTTGATTTAGAAAGAAAAATGTTTGTTTTAGAGCGTTGAAATTTGTCGGTCTGAACTGTTTTGTTTCTTACTGAAAGAAGTTTCCGCCGGAGGCGGACGAAAT
>CAZDXW010000069.1:3789-11404 GCA_964509485.1 uncultured Christensenella sp. | reverse complement strand
GCCTCTTCGAACGAACGAAGCGCAAACGAATGCACCTCGCGATAGAGCGCGGGTTCCGTCATCGCGACTACGCGCATCGCCTCCAGCCAGTTCGTGCCCGCGGTTTTCACGTGGAAATTGCCCTGCGTCAGCCGCCCGATGAGCGGAAACACGGAGAATTTATCCGATCCGGAGTGAATCGAGAGTTTGTACCCGAGGCTTCTCGCAATCGCGGCGTGCACGCGCAGCTCAGCTTCGAACTGCTCCAAATCGCCAATGTAGTCGATGCCCTTTTGAAACTCGCCGCAAAAGCGCGGCGCGATGGTCGCAAACGGTACCCCGCGGCGCAGCAGCTCGCTTGCCACAAAGTAGTGCTGCGCGGGCGTCGTCGGCGTGGTGGTTTCGTCGATTGAGATTTCAAAATCGACCGCTTTACCGCGAAGGTGCGTTTCGTAGATACGCGCGGCGTGATCCAGCGCGTCCCCATAAATCAGGCACGCGCGGCGAAAGTCCCGCTGGCTGAACGACACGCGCTGGTCCTCCACGACAAACGTTTTGTCGCAGTAGAGCGCCTCCCAGTCGGCGCGCGGGCGGTATGCGGCGTCAACCGCCTCGTCCGTCCATCCGGCAGCGTCGTTTCGAATGTGCTCGCTGCAATCGAGCGTAATCATCGTATACCCGTTGGCGAGCGCGTATTCCACCTCTTCGTCCGTCTTGAGGTGGTCGCCGTCCGCACCAAACCCGCGCTGAAAATCCTCCCGAAACACCGCAAACGACGCGCAGTCCAGCACGTCCGCAAACGTGCGCTTCGTCAGGTTCAGCTCGCGAATGGACTGCTGCGCGAGCACGGGCAGCGCGTCGTATGCTTCAAACACGCGCAGGTGTCCGGGCGTCGCAATGCCGAGACGGTCGCCAACGCCAAACGTGCGCCGCTCGCTCAATACCGGCTTTGGCGCGGTAAACGGAAAAACCGCGCGGAGCACCTCGGCGTTTTCGTGTGTCAGCGGCGCGAGAAACGCCCCGTTCGAGATTTCGCCGGCAAAGCCGGGGTTCGCGCCGGACACGCATAGGTAGTCCGCGTCTTCCCCACGCACCATGCAGACGGTTCCCTTTGCCAAGCGATGTTCCGATTTTGGGTAGACGTTCATACAAACTCCTGTCCTGTTTCGAATGCGCACATTACAGATATTTCGCCCGAATTACAGCCCGAAATACGCCACCGCGTTGCGGTAACACACGTTCTCCACAATCTTCTTTTGCTCATCCTCGCCGGAGAAGTACTCCCCGCGTTCAATCAGCCCGCCGAGATAGTTGCAGAACACGCGGCGGTAGAGCTCGTGCCTCGGGTAGCTCAAAAAGCTGCGGCTGTCGGTCAGCATGCCGACGGACAGGGCGACGGGATACAGGTTTGCCACCGCCGCAAACTGCCGCTCCATGCCGTGCACCTGGTCGCTGAACCACCAGGGCGCGCCGAGCTGAACCAGCCCCCGTGTGGGTGCCTTACAGAACGCCGCCGCGAGCACCGCGTAAGGCTCCATATCCGCCGGATTCAGCGGGTAGAGAATTGTCTTCGGCAGGCTCCCCGCATCGTTGAGCGCGTTGAGCAGCGACGCCATTGCGCTTAGATCGTTTGCGCTGTCCATGCAGTCGTAGCCGGTATCGGGGCCGAGCGCCGCCGCCATCACACGGTTGGCGTTTCGATATGCGCCGATGTGAATCTGCATCACGAACCCGTGCTTTGCGTACACGCGACCCATGTTCAGCAGAAACGCGCTCCGATACTGACTCACCTGCGTCCGCGTCAGCGGTTCGCCACGGCGCGCGCGAGAAACGATCTCGTCCAGTTCGGCGTCGGTCGCCTCCTGCCAGAGAAAGTTATCCACGCCCGCGTCGCTAATGCTGCTTCCGACGCTTTGAAACACCAGCAGCCGTCGCTCCAACGCGGAGATCAACGCGGAAAACGAGTCGATCGGTTCGCCGACGACGGCCTCAAGCTCGTTCAGATACCCCCGAAACGGCGCTTTCTCGCAGTTCATCGCCTTATCCGGCCGAAACGCGGGCATCACACGAATGGGAAACGTCGAATCCTCTCGAAGCAGGCGGTGATAGCGCAGGTCGTCCACCGGATCATCCGTGGTGCAGACGAGTTCGACGTTTGCGCGCTCCATGCACCAGCGCGGGCACATTCCTTCCGCCTGAATGAGCGCCTTCGTTTGCTCGTAAATGCGCGAGGCGTTCTGCATACAGAGCGGCTCGTCTATGCCGAAAAACCGCTTGAGCTCCAGCGCGCACCAGATGTAGAGCGGGTTGCCGATCAGTTCCGGCAGAATCGCTGCAAACGCCAGAAACTTTTCAAAGTAGCTCGCGTCGCCGGTGATCAGCCGCTCGTCAATGCCAAACGTGCGCATGGCGCGCCATTTGTAGTGATCGTGCGCCAGCCACATTTCGCCAAGATCCTGAAACGGTTGATTCTCGTAGATTTCCTTCGGCACAAGATGACAATGGAAATCCACGATGGGCAGATCCTTGGCGTACCGCTCGTAAAGGTGTTTTCCGGTTGCGTTTGTCAAAAACAGGTCTTCGCTGAATGCGTGCTGCATATTCTTTTTCTCCGTCTATGAACCGATTCGATCGATGAGATATGCTGTTTCAATTCCACTCTATCATATCAACCGGATTCGACAGGTTCTATCCTATTCTTGCTAGATACATTGCGAATGTTGCGCTTCCTGAATGGATCTAGCTGGACATCGAAAACGTTGGTTTCGTAGCATACCGTTCCAATGTATCCGGCGTCTGTATCATCAAAAAAGCAAAAGCCGGAAAGCTCTCCTTCCGGCCTTTGCTGCATGTATTCTTTAGTTCAAATCAAATTACGGATTGCTCGAAAACGATTAACGGTGCTGAAAGGGAACGTATACGTCGAGGCGTTTTGCAATCGTCTCCGTCTTCAGCCGCGCAAAGCGCTGGAGCTCGGTTTCAATCGGAATCTCCGGCCAACCGTCGCCCAGCAGCGGCTCTGCGTAGCGGAGGAAATCGTCCGTCACGTCAATTCCGTTTGGCGCAATCCAACTCTTCGGCAAATGCCGCTCGGAGTTGGCTACCGTTCGCAGCGAAACCTTGTCGTACACGGCGCGATACGTCGTCCCCGGCGCGCGCAGAATGGTCGCCATATAGCCCGTTCCGCTTACCATCGCCATATCCACCGCGTGAGCGCCAACCTCATATGCCTCCTGGATATCCACCTTGGAGCGAAAGATCGATGTGGAGCGCTGGAGAATCCCCGGCACCTGACCAGTCGCGTTGCCGCGCACCGGCAGTTTCGAGCGATTCAGGTGATTGACGACCACCTGCGCCGCGGTCGTCTGGCTCGCGCCATACTCCACGTGGCCAAACCCGTCCCGCGCTTCGCCCAGCGAGCCTACGTCGAACCCTTCGTTGACGACAACGATGCAGCGCCCGCTGCGCTTGAGTTCGGTATGGACGAGTTCCGTCATCGAATCGAGGTTGTGGCCGGACTCCGCAAAATACAGCTGCAGCGGCATCTCACGGTTCGGGTCGGCAAGCCGTGCCGCCGCCGTGATGTAGCCCGCTTTGCGCCCCATCGCCTGCAGCACCGCGACCGGCTCGGAAACGCGCATGCCCCGGTTTTCCTCATTTGTAATCTGAATGATGTTTGCCCAGTAGCGCGCCGCGCTGGCGTAGCCGGGCGTATGGTCGATGATGGTAAACGCCTCGTCGCCGAGATCGTTGTCAATCGTCTTCGGAATCCCCGCCACGACGAGGTCGTAGCCGCGCTGATGCGCAAGCTTGGATACCTTGTCCGCGGTATCCATGGAGTCGTTGCCGCCAATGTATAAAAAGTACCCGACGTCGTGCGCGGCAAACACGTCGAGAATGCGCGAAAAGTCCTCCTCGCACCCGTCGCCCAGCTTGTAGCGGCAGGTGCCGACCGCGCCGGAGCCGGGCGTATGGATCAGCCGCTCCAGCTCGGTGGGGTCCTGCGCGTTCATGTCGATCAATTCCTCGCGCAGCACGCCCTCAATGCCGTGTTTCGCCGCGTAGACCGTTTGGATTCGGTCGTTGTAATCGAAGCAGCGCTTAACGGCGCCGAGCAGCGAAGCGTTGATGACGGGCGAAGGGCCGCCGCCCAGCGCGACGACCGCGTTGACGTTTGCCATGGTGTGTATCCTCTCATCTATCGAAGCATTGGACCATGCTCAAGCATTCGAAATGGTCCGTCGCCATCTTACCAGATTCGGCAGGGCCGGGGCAATGCTTGTTTCAGAATCCTCGTTAAATTCCCTGTATCGAGCGAAACCGAAACAAAAAAGCACGCGGTGTTTCTCCGCGTGCAAGATTCTCGTATGGAGTTATCCCGCAAAGACGCTGTCGTCCTCCAGAATCCGCGTGCTTAGCGCGGCAACCGCGCCGACCGTCTCCACCTCGGCCCAACTGCGCCGGTCAAAGACCAGCTCCAGCTTGTGGTTCGACGGATAGTAAAGAAACTTCTTTACCTCCTCGAGCAATGCCTGCTTAAAGTACTCGTCCGCAAACGCAAAGTAGCCCTGAAAGATCACAATCTGCGGGTCGAACGTGACAAATATACTCTTGAGCGCCGCGGCAAACCAGCGCGCCATGTATTCGGAAACCTCGCGGCAGAGCGCATCCCCCGCGCCGGAAGCCTCAAACACATCCGTGTATTCAATCGACTCAATCGCCCGTCCACCGAGCGCGCTCTTTTGGTATCGCGCCGGGTCGCGCGTGAGCAGTGAACGCAGCCGCTGAATGCTGACCAGCCGCTCCAGGCAGCCGTGATTGCCGCATTTGCAGAGCTCCGCATCGCCGGGGTCAACGACGATGTGCCCGATTTCGCCCACGAGCGAGTGACAGCCGAAGATCATCTTTCCGTCGCTGAAGAACCCGCCCGCGATGCCAACGCCGGCGAACACCGTAATCGCCTGCACGTCCTCGAAGCGCTCCGCGTGCTCCTTGAGCGTTGCGAACGCGGCGATGCGGGCGTCGTTTTCGACAATCGCATATCGTGCGGTCGGAAATATCTCCGTGAGCCGATTGTAGTCCAAGTCCTCTTCCGAGGGCATCGTCATATACGCGAGGTTGTAGCGAATGCGCCCCGTCTTGCGATCGATGACGCCGCCGAGCGAGTAGCAAACGCCCAACAGATGCGCGCGCTCCTCCGGCGTGAAAAACGAGGCCGCATAATTCGACAGCGCGCGGTAGATGTCCTCCGGCGTTTTGTTGTCCCCGTGCATGCAGAGTCCGCTGCGGATCACGGTTCCGGCGAGGTTGGTCAGCGAGAAGACAAAGCCGCCCTCGCGGTTTTGAATCGCGAGAAAATACAGGTCCGGATTGAGCACATAGAGCTCCGGCCGCTTGCCGCCGAGACTGCCCGAGGTACCCTTGCCAAACGGCACGAGCAGCTCGCTGCTTAGAAAATGCTCAATACTCTTTTGCACGGTCTGGCGGCTGATGCGCGTTTTTTCGGATATTTCCACAGCGGTCAGCGGTTCCCCGCGCAGGAACGCGGTGAGCACCGTCTGGCGGTTTTTCACCTTGAGTTCCTTGGGAATCGCAACCTGCGAAGGCCTGTTTTCGTGTTCCATTGCGCTTTTTCTCCGACCGTTATTCGTTACGACAATTTGTTAGGTAACTCTATTATAGACAACGCCCAACTTGTTTGCAACACGAGGGAACCGTATATTCGCTTCGTGCTGCGCTGCGGAAAAGGAACCCGCGCCGTTTGGTGCAGCGCGGGTGTTTTGCTTCGCTATTCGATCCAGTTTAGCGCTTTTTGAATCGCCGTGTCCCAGAAACCCCATTCATGCGTGCCGTCCCATTCCTCGTAGAGCAGGCGGGAAAGCGGCGCGTTTCGCATTTCTCCCGCCAAGCGAACGTTGGCTTCGTAGAGAAAGTCCTGCCGCCCGCAGGCCAAATACAGCTGCAGGTGCTTCAGCCGCTCGGCGTTTTGTTTTGCGAGCACAAACAGGTCGCTTGAATCCGGCACCGAGACGGGCGAGCCAAAGATTGCCTCAAACGTCTGGTGGATGCCCTTCGTCTGCTCAATGACCTCCGCGTGCTCGGAGATCTGCCGAATGTCGCAGGCGCTCGAAAACGCGGCGCAGGCGCGGTAACGCTCCGGGTAGGTCAGCGCGCAGCGCAGCGCGCCGTAACCGCCCATGGAAAGCCCCGCAATCATCAGGTCTTCCGGCGCGACGGACAGCCCGAACAGGCGCGAAGCCATCTGCGGCAGCTCCTCCGTCAGGTAGGTAAAGTAGTCGTCGCCAAAGACCATGTCGTGGTAAAAGCTCTTTTCGCCCTGCGGCATGAGCACCGCGATTCCGTGCGCCTCGGCGTAGCGGATGATCGACGTGCGCATCCACCACGCGGCGGCGTTGTCCGACAGGCCGTGCAGCAGAATCAGCGTCCGCTGGGGCGCGTTGGTCGGCTTCTGTGCTGGCGCGTCCACGCGCGCTTCGCGGCTGTCCTGCGGCAGAATCACGGCAAGGCGCGTGTCAATCTGCAGCGATTTGGAATAGAGAACCCCGTCAAAAAATGCCATGTTGGTTCCCCTTAGTGTTTTCTGGCGTATTTCCGAACGTCGATCGCCACCGCGGCAATGATGATGAGTCCCTTGGCAACATACTGCCAGTACGGGCTCAGACCGATAAACGTCAGGCCATAGCTCATGATGTTGAAGATGATGACGCCCGCGACCACGCCGCCGACGCCGCCGATGCCGCCGCCCGCCGAACAGCCGCCGATGATGCAGGCCGCGATGGCGTCCAGCTCATAGCCCGCGCCGTAGGCCGCCGTGCCGCTGCCCGTGCGCGCCGCTTCCAGCGCGCCGCCGAGCCCGTAGAGCGCGCCCGCAATGGCAAACGTAAAGAGCTGAATCTTGAGCACGTTGATGCCGCTGACCTTGGCCGCTTCCATGTTGCCGCCGACGGCAAAGATTTCCTTGCCGAGCACCGTCTTGTTCTGCAGAATCCAAACGATGGCAACGCAGGCCAACGCGATGAGCAAAATGTAGGGAATGTCGTGGAACGAACCGGAGCCAATCGCCTTGAACCCGGCGGTATAGCTGCCGAGTGGCTGGGAGCTGTTCGGTTCGGCGTCCATATAGAGATTCGCGATGCCAAATGCGAGCATGGCCGTGCCAAGCGTGGCCAGGAACGCGGGTACCTTCAGTTTGGAGACCACGAGGCCGTTGAACAGGCCGAAGAGCAGGCCAACGAGAACCGCAACCAGCAGCGGAACGAAACCGGGCAGTTCCGGCAGGTTTGCGTAATATTTTAAGTAGTAGGTTGCCTGCTCCGCCAGCGAGCCGGCGATGACCGCCGTCAGGCCGACCATGCGCCCGCCGGAGAGGTCCGCCGAGCCGGAGAGGATGACGAACATGCAGCCCAGAGCCACGACGATGCGGACGCTGCTCTGCATCAGGATGTCGCGCAGCACGCGCAGCGAGAAAAACGAGGGCTTAATCACGACGACCAGCGCAATCATGACGAGCATGATGGCATAGATCGCATTGTTCATCATGAACAGCCGAAAATCAAACTTGCTTTTCGTTTTCATAAATCGGTTCTTCCTTCCAAGATCTGTTAAGGCTAGTTCT
>CAZDXW010000069.1:0-3689 GCA_964509485.1 uncultured Christensenella sp. | reverse complement strand
GCTTTTCGTTTTCATAAATCGGTTCTTCCTTCCAAGATCTGTTAAGGCTAGTTCTGTAAAACTAGTTCTGTTTAAGCTAGTTCTGTTCCGCCGGATTCTGATAGGAGCTGGCGAGGTGCATAATCGACTGATCCTGAATCTGCTCGCCTTCGAGGAACCCCGAAACGCGCCCTTCGCACATGACCATCACGCGGTCGGACATGCCAATGAGCTCCGGCATCTCCGAGCAGACGATCAAAATGCTCTTGCCCTGTTTGGCCATTTCAACCAGCAGCGAATAGATTTCGTACTTCGCGCCAATGTCAATGCCGCGCGTCGGTTCGTCCAGAATCAGAATGTCCGGCTCGGTCAAAAGCCAGCGCGAGAGAACCACCTTCTGCTGATTGCCGCCGGAGAGGTACTTGATCTGCGTGGCAATGCTCGGCGTCTTGATCGAGAGCGCGTCGACATACTTCGCGGTATCCTCCTTGCGCTTTTTCGAGCGCAGGAACCCGAGCTTGCCGGTGTAGCGCTTGCGGTTGATCGCCTGGTTCGCGATGACCATGTTCTCCACGATGGAGAGCATCGGAATAATGCCCGTCTCGCGCCGCTCTTCCGTGAGCAGCGCAAAGCCGTTTCGAATCGCGTCCCGCGCGCAGGTATGGCGCAGGGTTTTCCCGTCCTTGACGATCTCGCCGGACTTCACCGCGCGCAGGCCAAAGATGGACTCCATCAGCTCGGTGCGCTGCGCGCCGATCAGGCCGCCGATGCCAAAGATTTCGCCCTTTCGAACGGAGAAGCTGACGTCCTGAAAGGACTTCGGGTCGGCGGAGGTGAGATGTTTGATCTCGAGGTGCACGTCCCCGCGCACGTAGTCCCGCGCCGGGAAGCGGTTCGTCATTTCGCGGCCGACCATGCGGTTGATGATCGCGCGGTTGTCGAGCTCGCTGGCCGGCCAGGTGCCAACCTTCGTGCCGTCGCGCATGATGGTGACCTCGTCGGAAATCTGTAAAATCTCTTCGATCTTGTGGGAGATATAAATAATCGCTACGCCTTTTGCCGTGAGTTGGCGGATAATTCGAAATAACAGTTCCGCTTCGTTCTCGGAAAGCGACGAGGTCGGCTCGTCCATGATGATGACCTTTGCGTCGCTTGAGACCGCGCGAACAATCTCGATGAGCTGGCAATACGAAACGGAGAGGCGCGAAAGATTTGCCTTGGGATCAATCTCAATTCCCAGCCCCTGAAAGATTTCCAGCGTGTTCTTGTACATCGATTTGTAATCGACCCATTTGACCCCCAGCGTGCGCTTGTAGGGAATTCGGCCGAGCCAAACGTTTTCCATGACGTTTCGGCTGCGAACAACCTGCAGTTCCTGGTGGATCATCGAAATACCCGCGTCGATTGCATCGCGCGTATCGACGAAGTGAACGGGCACTCCGTTCACGAACACTTCGCCTTCGTCCGGCTGATAGATGCCGAAGGCGCATTTCATCAGCGTCGACTTTCCCGCGCCGTTTTCACCCATGACCGCGTGGACGCTGCCCGCGCGCACCGCGAGGGACACGTCGTCCAGCGCTTTGACGCCGGGAAACTGCTTGCTGATGTTCCGCATTTCCAGAACCATGTTGTTTTGGTCCATGCTATTCTCCTTGTTCCACTTCGAAAGCAATGGCCGAGTGCCATTCTTTCTTGCTGTTTTCCGTGCGGTTCTTCCTGTTTCATTTTGCCCCAAAGAGCGCTTGAATACAAGAAGAGCCGGCGGCCTTTGTACCGGGCCGCCGGCGGAGGGTGACGGCGTTAGTACGATGCGTCCGCAACGTTGCTCGCGTCGATCGGGATGTAGTCAATCCAGATGCGGTGGCCTTCTACCTTAAAGCCCGCGTCGTAGTCGAGGTTCTCCGCGTTCACTTCGAGCCCGTTCTGCAGGCAGTACATGAGGCGGTAAGCCAGATTGCCGAGCGTAACCGGGTTGTTCAGCGCGGTTCCGAGCAGCGTGCCTTCCGTGAGGGCTTCGCAGCCAACCGCGGTTGCGTCTACGCTGACAACTGGGATTTTCGGGCCGTCGTCGTCGAACCAACCGGCTGCCTTCATGGCTTCGATTGCGCCGAGGGCCATGTCGTCGTTCGCCGCAAAGACGGCTTCCACGTCGTCCGCATTGGAGGTCAGAATCGACTGCATCGTGTTCATTGCGTCCGCGCGGCTGTAGTTGCAGACCGCTTCGTAGACCTTGTTGGTCTTGATGCCCGCGTCTTCCACGGCCTTGATCGAGTAGTCGCGGCGCGCGAGGGAATCATAGTGCCATTCGAAACCGATCAGCATCACGTAGTCCAGCATGCCGTTTCCGTTGCGATCCGCTTCGGGATGCTCCTGCCAGTACTTCGCGGCATAGTTGCCCATGATCGTGCCGGACTGATCCGCCAGCGAGGAGATGAACCATACGTTGTCATACATGGCAAACTCTTCGTCCGTCGGGGTGTTCGTGTTGAGGAAGATGATGGTCTTGCCGGCATCCTTGGCCTGCTGAATCAGGTTGGCGGTGCCTGCGGTGTCGAGGTTGTTGACGAGTAGGTAGTCCACGTTCTGCGTGAGGAAGAGGTTGACGTTGTTGGCCTGCGTCGGCACGTCGAACGCGCTGTCCGCAGAGGAGAGGGTCAGCCAGCCGCTGCCGGCCGCCGCGTCTTCCAGCGTTTGACGCGCGCTGGAGATGAACGTATCGGCGAAGTTGTACCAGCAGACGCCTGCAGTTGCGGGTTTGGTCTCGGGAGCAGCGGATTCCTCGGGCGTAGTGGTTGCTTCCGCGGCGGCTGCTTCGGTGGCGGCGGGTTCGGTGCTTGCGGCTGGCGCCTGCGCCTTGCAAGCGACCATCGACAGGCACAAGGCAAGGACCAGAACCAGAGCTACGATTTTCTTCATTCGATTTCTCCTCCATTTTTGATGTATTTCAGCAGTCCTTCGGGCTGCTTGAAAACGCTTTTGTGTACAGCTGTTTTTCTGGATTTGATGTATTTCAGCAGTCTAACGGGTTGCTTGAAAACGTGTTGTTTTTCCACCTTTTGGACATTCGCCAGTTCTCGTTAGGTATCGTCCCGGTATACGATCGATGCCGCGCCGTGGCAAACGCGAATCTGTTTGCCAAACACGCCAAACACCGAGCCGCTGGCGACCGCGTCCGCCGGAAAATTGAACCCCGCCGTGTTCGGCTGCGCCTGCGCCGTACCCGCGAGAATTTCGCCGTCGAGCGCGATAAAGTCGTTCATGTATCGATCCGGGTCGAGCAGGTAGCCGTTGTGCGCCGGAAACAGCGCGTCGTATTCGCTCCTTCGGGCGAGCAGCCGTTCGGCGTTTGCGCGGTGACGCGCAATGGTCGGCAGAAAGTCCGGATCGGAGCGGCGCTTGAAAATCAACACCTGGCCGCTCTCGAATTCGTCCCCCGTAAAGAGGAAACGGTTTTTTTGCGCCAGAATCGCAATGCTGCCGTCGTGGTGCGCCGGAATCGCGAGGATCTCGAGCACCTCGTTGCCAAGGTCAATACGCGTTCCATCCGCGAGCACACCGGTTTCGTAATCGGGATGCGGCTTTTGCGCGCTCCACTGCTCGTGAATCGGCGCAAACCCGTGTTTGCAGTCGCGCTGCGACGCTTCCCCCATCCAGACTTTCGGCCAGCAGCCGTTTCCGCCGGTATGGTCGAAGTGCCCGTGCGTGTTGAT
>CAZDXW010000068.1:0-18504 GCA_964509485.1 uncultured Christensenella sp. | reverse complement strand
AGCATATGGCGCCATAGCCAAGCGGTAAGGCAGAGGTCTGCAAAACCTTCATCCCCGGTCCGATTCCGGGTGGCGCCTCCAGTTAAGTACTCACGAAATAATAGAATTCGTGGGTACTTTTTCTATGTGGACTGCTTTTTCGGGAAGCAGGTCACACGGGACGAGAGCATTATCATTTGGACTGGCTACGCGAATGAGTAGGGTGTTATAATACCGAATAAAATGCATAGGGGACATTTGGAATGTATCAATTTAACCATTTCAACTTTAACGTGTTCAATTTGGATAAAAGTCTCGCGTTTTATAGCGAAGCATTAGGACTGTCTCCGATTCGAAGGGTTGATAACGACGATTTTACTTTGGTATTCCTGGGTGACGGTTCGGGCAATTTCTCGCTTGAATTGACTTACATCAAGAACCGCACCGCGCCATACGACCTCGGCGAGGGCGAGTATCATCTTGCGTTTACGACAGAGGATATGGCCGCAGCACGGAAGAAGCATGGAGAGATGGGCGTCGTGGTGTTCGTCAACGAAGCCATGGGGATCTATTTCATCGCCGATCCGGATGGATACTGGATTGAAATTATCCCCAAAAAGTAGAACGAGGAGTAAGACAAAACGGCACGCGTTTTTACGCGTGCCGTTTATGCTTGAAACCGTAGAATGAACGGAATTTATTCGAGCGTACGATAATAACTTCTGTCTTTGAGCAATACGTCATGCGCGCCGCCTTCGGCGAGCGTAGCGGCGGAGACGAGCGTGAGCCGTGCCTTTTCGCGCAGTTCCGGTATAGACAGTGCGCCGCAGTTACACATCGTCGAGCGCACTTTGCTCAGCGTCTGCTCCACATTGTGATGCAGACTGCCTGCGTAAGGTACATAACTGTCCACGCCTTCTTCGAAGGTGAGTTTTGCCTCGCCGCCGCTGTCATAGCGCTGCCAGTTGCGCGCACGCGCGCTGCCCTCGCCCCAATATTCCTTCATATAGCTGCCGTTGATGAGCACCTTGCTCGTCGGGCTCTCGTCACACCGTGCAAAATACCGTCCGAGCATACAGAAATCCGCGCCCATGGCAAGCGCGAGTGTAATGTGATAATCCAGAACGATGCCCCCGTCCGAACAGATGGGAACATAAAATCCCGTTTCCTTCAAATAGGCGTCCCGCGCTGCGGCGACGTCGCGAACGGCGGACGCCTGCCCGCGGCCGATGCCCTTTGCCTCACGGGTGATACAGATGGATCCTCCACCGATGCCCACCTTGACGAAGTCCGCGCCCGCATCCGCCAGGAAGCGGAATCCATCCCCATCCACCACGTTGCCTGCGCCGACTTTTACGCTGTCTCCATAGCGGGAGCGGATGAACGCGATGGTACGCGCCTGCCACTCCGTAAATCCTTCCGAAGAATCGATGCAGAGGATATCCGCACCGGCCTCCACCAGTGCCGGAACGCGATCCTCATAATCCCGTGTATTGATGCCCGCCCCGACGACGTAGCGCTTTTGATGATCCAGCAATTCGCCGGGATTTTCTTTATGGGAGTCATAATCCTTGCGAAACACAAAGGATGACATTTTGCCTTCCTTTGTAATAATCGGAAGCGCGTTCAGTTTGTGCTCCCAAATGATGTCATTTGCTTCGGTTAGGGTGATGCCTTCTGTGCCGGTAATCAGCCGTTCAATGGGGGTCATGAAGTCTTTTACCGGTGTGGCGGGGTCCATGCGGCTCGGGCGGTAATCACGGCTTGTCACGATGCCGAGGAGCTTTCCCGTCGGCGTTCCGTCTTCGGTGACGGCGACGGTTGAATGTCCTGTTTCCGCTTTCAGCGTCATTACGTCTGCCATGGTGTTCTGCGGGGTCACGTTATTGTCACTGCGGACAAACCCCGATTTTGATTTTTTTACGTTTCGCACCATCGCTGCCTGGGATTCGATGGGTTGCGAGACAAACACAAAGGAGATGCCGCCCTCGCGCGCAAGCGCCGCGGAGAGTTTCTCACCAGAAACGGACTGCATAACCGCCGAAACAAGGGGGATGCTCATGTTGAGCGAACTGGTCTCGCCCGCGCGGAACTTACACACCGGCGTCTTTAAAGAAACGCTCTGCGGCGCGCATGAAGCAGAGGAATAGCTCGGTACAAGCAGATATTCCGAAAAAGTATGGGACGGTTCATCAAAATAGTGTGCCATTTAGGTTCCTTTCGAGCCGCTAAAATAGAAGGTAATTGCATCTTCTGCCGAATGTTTATTCGCACGGGAGAATCGTGTTCCTGTATCATCGCGTACCAATGCAAAGCATGGATAATCGAGATCGCAAAAAACAGAGCGAATTGAATTTTCCATATTATAATATGTTCCGTCTAAAAAAAGCAAACCGTCTTTGGAGGATGTGACCTGTTCACTGGAAAAGTAGTTTACTCAGAAGAGAAGAAGATAATTCACATAAACAAAAGTCCATCCTCAGATGGACTCTTGTTTTCGCCTTTTCGGAGAACCTTCACGACGGGACCACCACGAGTTCCGTCCGCACAGCGCTACTTTCCACCTGACATCGGCAGAATTTGCCCAGAAATCGGGCTCTGCGGTCGTTTAAACAGCGTCTTTTTCTCTTTCCGAGTGGGCTACGATTTGTTGAGTAGATCTGTCAATATCTATTTCTGTCCGTAGTATGCGTTTTCGCCATGCTTACGAAGAAAATGCTTATTGATCAATTCCCTTTGCATCGGATCCCTCTGCGGGGCAAGACTGCGAACCGCAACCGCCATTTCCGCAACATATTCCATAACCACCGCATGATAGACTGCTTCGCTCGAATCCTTCCCCCAGGAGAATGGGCCGTGGCTGTTTACAAGTACGCCCGGATACTGCTGCGGATTCATATCGTTGAACCGTTCAACAATCACGTTGCCCGTTTCCGCTTCGTAATCACCCTCAATTTCCTGTGCCGTCATACGCCGGGTAACGGGAATATCTCCGATAAAATAGTCCGCCTGTGTCGTTCCGGTACATTCGATCGGAAGTCCCGCCTGCGCCCAAGCAGTTGCCCATCTTGAGTGTGTATGCGCAATGCCGCAGACACCGTTAAACGCACGATAAATCGCCAAGTGCGTCCTCAAATCGCTTGATGCGTTCAGTTTGCCATCGATGTGATTGCCGTTTCGGTCTACGACAACCATATCTTTCGCTTTCAATCGATCGTAGCTGACTCCCGATGGTTTGATCACGACGAACCCCGTCTCCAGATCCAGCTCGCTGACATTGCCCCATGTGTAAAGAACCAGCCCTTGGCGCACCAACTCAAGGTTGTTTTCCAATACTTTCTCGCGAATTGTTTTTAACAGCATATCTGTCCCTCAAGATTGTGTCTAACAAGTCATTCTTTTATCCAAAGCGGCTCCAACGCTTCGGATGCTTTCCGGTATCGAAGGTATTTTTGTGTGTAAATCTCCGCCGTAGTTTCATTCGGCTGCAATTTCTCTTTTATGCGCACCATATTCTTCGCCGCCCCCGCAAACGAGCTGTATCGTTTGGCTGCAATCGCAGCAGCCATTGCACAACCCAAAGCGCCGAGTTCTTTCGTCTCAATAATCTCGATCGGAAGACGCAATACATCTGCAAAAATCTGCGACCAGAGGCTGGAGTTTACAACCCCTCCCGCAAGACGGATCGCAACTGGTTTGCTGCGGTTTGCGAGGAGTTGTTCCACATGAACGCGATGGCAAAACGCAATCCCTTCGTATACCGCGCGAATCATCTGCGCGCGCGTGTGATGGCTGTCCATCCCGATCAGGCAGGCCTTTGCACGTGGATTGTAGTTTGAACCATAGATATATGGCAAAAAGATAATGTCTTGCTCGTCCGGCGAAACTTTTTCTGCCAGTTCGTCGTTGTGTGCATACACATTTCGGTTCAACTCACGCGCTATTATCTTCTCCTCCGCCATGAACATGTCGACAAACCAATCGTTATTACCTGCCGAGGTCGGACT
Organism: uncultured Christensenella sp.; assembly: GCA_964509485.1. Lineage (GTDB taxonomy): Bacteria > Bacillota > Clostridia > Christensenellales > CAG-138 > UBA7703. The sequence continues at coordinate 14,518 of CAZDXW010000068.1, read as the reverse complement.
CGCTTCCTCAACAAGATAGTATCCATCGATGCAGTAGAGCGAATTCATCATGACCGTATGATTCAGAACCGGTTCTCTTGCAATATATTCATTGATACTCCATGTACCGGCAATCACACAGATATGATCTTCGTTGGTAATGTCCATCGCGATAGCGCAGGCATCTATGTCAAACATGCCGCCTGCAACCGGAGTGCCTTCACACAAGCCGGTCAATTCCGCGGCTTCTTTCGTAATATATCCGCAAATATCCGAGGCTTTGCGTAATGGCGGTAACATTTCAAAGCACTCTTCCAGCCCGAATTCCGCAAGCAGTGCAGGGTCATACTGCCTCGTCTTGAGATTGAGGAGATTGGTTCCCGAAATATCAGTCATCTCGGCATATGCCTCGCCCGTCAGGCAAAAACGAATGTAATCCTTGACTGAGAAGATCCACTGCACATTATCCAGCACGTGCGGTGCGTGATCCTTTAACCAATTCAGCAGAGAAACTGGCTGGCAGGCCAGAATACTCTGGCACGTCTTCTCAAATACGCGCTCCGCTGTACCGTCCTTGTTCCAGCGATCGGGATACATCCACGCACGCGTATCTGTCGATACGATGCCGTTATAAGCAGGTTTTCCATCTCTCCCCCATAGATAAAGGCCTTTGCCATGGCCAGAGCATCCAACGCCCTTGATCATGCTAGGGTCGATCCGCGATTTTTCAATCGATTCACGAACGGCTTTTGCGTTTGCTTCAAACAGCGCTGTCATGTCTCTCTCCGTAAAGCCTGCCTGCGGAGTCAACAGCGGCAGCTTCTGCGCAGCGGAAGAGATTTCAATGCCATTTTCATCAAACAGCACGGCTTTGATCAACGTTCCGCCGTTGTCAATTCCCATGAAATACTGCATATGGTTACTCCTTACTCGCGATCAGCGGTGCAGTAAATTTGCTTCTGCGAATCATCATGAAGGCTACGACAAAGTTCAAGAAAAAGAAGATACAGGTTACGAACATTCCGGTCTGCATGCTGCTTAGTGACATGATAAACGCGAGAATAATCGGTGATAAAATTTGGGCGATCGTTTTAAATATCATTAGAATGCTGGTAGCCATACCCGTACCCTGAAGATTGACGGATGCGCCCTCGCTCAACGACATCGGGATGCACGGTCCAGCGGCAAGCCCGGCTACCGCACAAGCGATGCAAACAACCCAGGGAGTATCAACTATTAACGCAATGCCCCAAGCAACGCCCGCAATTAACGCGCCGAATGCCAATATCTGGTTTGGCTTCAGTGGCAGCTGCGGTGCCGCGAATCGGCTGATCGTGCTCGTCACCCAAAATACCGAAAGGCAGATCGGCGCCAGTTCGGGATTCTGTAAAAAGACCGACACATAACGAATGGTCCAGACGATGACGCCGCTTTGTGCCGCCGCGCCGAAGAAGATGCTGCCGAGTGCGAGAATCATATACGGTTCGGAAAAAAACGCCTTTAATCCCGACAGTGTCAACTTGGACTCTTTTCGTCCGGCCACGCTCACCTTTGGCCCTATGACGGCCGTTACGACGGCAAACTGCGCAAAGATCAGAAAGCTGATCCCGCCAATGATCAGATAGATCGTCCGCCAATCTGTTTTTGCGAGCAGTGCGTGAAGAAAGATAGGCGTAATGATCGAGCCTAACCCGAAGATGCCATGCAGCGCCCCCATATGCTTTGCGGTATCCTTTGGATTCAGATCCGCCAGAAACGCACTCTGGTTGGAGTCCACCGCCCCGCTGTTGAACCCCATCAGCAAGCAAAACAAAAGAAACAACGTAAACGGCTTGACAAGTCCCAGCGCGGCGGACATAGCCGCGGTCAGAAATCCGCATACGATGATGATGCTGGGCTTTTTAAACCTGCCCTGCAGCAAGACCAACGAGATCAGCGCGATAAACGCACCGGCGCTGATCATGCTGCTCATCAGGCCCTCTTGCGCACCCACCAGGGAGTAGTTTTCGATGATATCGCTTAAAAATACCGCTAGCGCACCCATACACAGCGCAATCGCCAGCACCGATAGCTTTAGCGACAGATTGTAGATTTTGATCTCTTTTTGCATGATTGATCCTTTATAAACGGAAACCATCCGTCAAGAAGCCGGCTCTGCATTCTCCGGTTCCTTCTCTCAGGACGGTTTCCTGATTTTATTAACGATTAAGCGCACTGCTTGCGGCTGGCAATCCTGTTTTTTACGATTGAATCCAGCAGCACCGTGCCGATGATCAATATGCCAATAATGCCATCTCTCCATTCGCTCGGAACGGACAGAAGATTGAGGCAGTTGGTGACGACGGTGATGACAATGGCGCCGATCACCGTGCCGAGGACGCCGCCCTCGCCGCCCGCCGCGCTCGTTCCGCCCATGTAGACAGTGGCGAGCACCGGCAGAAGATATGCGTTGCCGATATCGGCCTGCACCGCGTTCATACGCGCTACAAACAGGATTCCCGCTCCTGCGGACAGTACGCCGCTCAGGATAAACGCCCGCATGATGACCGACTTTGTGTTGATGCCGGACATGCCCGCCGCAACGCGATTGGATCCCACGCTGTAACACATGCGCCCGAAATTGGTCCTCCTGAGTAGGAACGCGCCTAGCGCAACCAATAAGATCATCACGACGATTGGCATCTGCAAGAAACCGAAGAGCGTGCCGTTGCCGATGAAGCGGAAGGCTTCGTTAAAGTCATACAATACATATCCCTGCAATATGACGTATGCAAACCCGAACACCGCCCATTGCAGCCCGTAGGTGGAGATGAACGACGGGATGCCGATATACGCAATCATATAGCCGTTGAGTGAACCCAATATGCCGCCAACCAGCAATGCCGCGAGAATCGCGACCACAAAATTCACTTCGAGACTCTTGATCAGGATCGCCGCGATAACGCCGCAGATCGTCATGACGGAGCCGGACGAAAGGTCCGGGCCGTTTGTGATGACGGTGATTGTCTGCCCGATGCCCAGCACGATGAGAATACTCGCGTTCGTAAAGATATTGCTGAAGTTTCTCATGCTGATAAACGACGGGTCGATGGTATATCCCCAGAGCATGATCAGGATCAGAACACCGAGCCTGCTCAGCGTTGGCATGATATTGGGAGAAAACCGTAACGGTTTCTGCTTGACTGCTTCGTTCATTTCTTCATCTCCTTTGAGGTGACGCCAACCTGGAACACAATCGCCAGAATGATCACCGCGCCGATAATCGCAGGCTGCCAGAGCGACGGAATGCGGATGACGTTCAGTCCGCTTCGGATAATCGTCAGCAGCGTCACGCCGATCACGGTTCCCTTTACGTCGCCTTTTCCAATGTTCAGGCTGGTTCCGCCGAGGATGGTCGCCGCGATCGCCTCAAACTCCCACTTGGTGCCCACCAGCGGGTCGGCAACCTCCAGCCGCGCGACCAGAACAACCGCCGCCAATCCGGTTAATAACCCGGCGAACGAATAGGTCATCCATTTCCAGAACTTGGTGTCGATGCCGGAGAGCCGCGCGCCTTCCGCATTTCCGCCGATGGCGAAAAGATAGCGGCCAAGGCGGGTGTGATCCTGTACGACGATGGCAAAGATATAGATGATGAGGCAGCAGATCGCCGCCATCGGGATCTTTTTGTCCACCAGACTGCCGAGGAAGATGAAGGCTTCGTTATCAATCGGAATGCCGACCTTGTTTGTGGCGATTAGCGCAAATCCGTAGAATACGCCTTGTGTGCCCAGCGTGGCGATAAACGGCTGCAACCCGCAGTTCGAAATTAAAAGCCCGTTGATCGCGCCGCAGATGAAGCCGGCGGCTGCGCCGGCCAAAATGACGATCGGAATCGGCAACCCAGCGTTGAGTGTGATGGCGACCACAACGCCCGCCGCGGTCAGGATGCCGCCTAACGAAAGATCCAGCCCGCCGCTGATGATGACAAACGTTGCGGCAGAGGCCACCACCAACAGGACGGATCCCTGCTGAAGCAGAATCAACAGATTTCGCATCGTAAAGTACTGCTTTGAAACCAGGCTGAACGTTATGACCAAAATCAGAATAAACCAGGTGATAATGGGGATTCGCTTCAAAATCGATTGTTTCTTAACCATTTTGCTGCTCTCCCTCCATTGCGCCTTCCATTGCATAACAGATAATCTTCTCCTGCGTCGCTTCGTGCGCCATCACTTCCGCGACAACTCTGCGGTTGCGCATGACGTAGATCCGGTCGCTCATGCCGATGATCTCCGGCAGTTCGGACGAGATCATGAGAATCGACTTGCCTTCCTTAACGAGCTCGTTCATGAGCGCGTAAATTTCACCTTTCGCGCCGACGTCGATGCCGCGCGTCGGTTCGTCAAATATAATCACGTCCGCTTTCGTGCAGAGCCACTTTGCCAGAACGACCTTTTGCTGGTTTCCGCCAGAGAGGTTTCGCGCAAGCTGCATCCGCGATGGTGTAACGATGTTGATATCCTTGATATATTGATCCACCACGAGTTTCTCCGCGTGTTTGCGAATGATCCCGCGCGGGCTAAGTTTCTCCATACTGGCCATCACGATATTCGAGGCGATGGGCATAATCAGCGACAAGCCCTGGCGTTTCCGGTCTTCCGGCAGCAGGGAAAGTCCCCGCTCGATGACGTCGCGCGGCGTGCATTTGCGATCAATCTCTTTCCCAAAGAGCGTAACCGATCCTCTTTCGTAAGAATCCACGTGGAAAATGGCGCGCGCAAGCTCCGTCCGCCCTGCGCCGACCAAACCCGCGAGCCCAACGATTTCCCCGCGGCGCAGTTCGATGCTGACGTCCTCCAACCGCTCTTTCTTCGCGTAAAGGTGCTCAACCTTGAGCGTAACCTCGCCGGGCTGCTGCCGCGTGCGTTTATAGAGATCGGTAATCTCTCGGCCAACCATTAGTTTGACCATTTCTTCCGTCTTGATTTCGTTTACGTTGCGCGTGGCGATGTATTTTCCGTCCCGCAGAATCGTCAGGCGGTTACCGATGATTGGAATCTCCTGTAACCGGTGCGAAATATAGATTACGCCAATTCCCTTGCTGGTCAACCTTCGAACGATCGCGAACAATTGCTCGATTTCCACATCGGAAAGCGACGCGGTCGGTTCGTCCATAATCAGTATTTTCAGATCGTGCGTCAACGCTTTAGCAACTTCCACCATCTGCTGCTGCGCCGTCGTGATGGTGTGCGCCAGCGCGTGGGTATCGACATTCATTTTCAGATCGGAGAGCAGCTTTTTCGCCTGCTCGTGCATTTTCTTCTTGTCGACAAACACCCCCGCTTTGCGAGGCATATGATCAATGAATATGTTCTCCGCGACATTTAAATAAGGTACGAGATTGAACTCCTGATAGATTATGCCGATGCCCGCTTTTTGCGCAGTAATCGGATTAAACTTGGCGATTCGCTTGCCTTCCACCAAAAGCTCGCCGCAGTCCGGTGTATATGCCCCCGCGAGTATCTTCATGAGAGTGGATTTGCCGGCGCCATTTTCACCGATGAGAACATGCACTTCTCCCGGTTTTAGGTTGAAACTCATATCGTCCAGCGCCTTGACGCCTGGAAAACTCTTAGAGATATGATTCATTTCGAGCAGATAATTCGTTTCCATAGTTATTAATCTTTCACTTGTCATTCTTGCCGGGGATTTTTCTGCTATTTCTGGAGAAATTTTGCTGACGATCATTTTTGCCCTTCGGGATTCTTCTGTCTCAGAAAAAGATTTGTACTTTTTATTCTACCATGTTTGGCGCCCAATGATACGGGCTAGACGCAAAAGCTCCGGCCGTGTTACGCGGTCAGGATTGCCCGTTCTCGTAAAACAAGCCGGAGCATTTGCGCGTTGATTCAGTTACTTGCCAATATGAACCGTCTTACCGGGCCTGCAGCGCGGCGGGACGTTCGTCCATCTCCACGAGGTTGTCCTTCGTGACGATGGTGATCGGGCAGTTGATCAGGCGCGGTACTTCTTCGCCGTTGAGGGCGCGAACGGCCGCAACAACGCTGAGGTACGCCTGGTAATACACGCCCTGGGAGGTCGTGAACACCTCGGAGCCGTTATCGACTGCGGTGTACTGCGGTTCCTGTACGTCGAAGCCGCTGATGAGAACCTTGCCCTCGAGGCCGGCTGCTTTGACTGCTTCCACGGCGCCTTCCGCCTGGTTTCCGCCAACTGCTACGATCGCTGAGAGGCTGTCGCCCCACTTGGTGATGTAATCTTCCGCGAGCTTGCGGCCTTCGTCAAACTGCCACTTCGTCACGCCGGTTTCAAAGGTGATGTCCGGATACTTCGCCGTGAAGGTGTCCGTGCAGCCCTTGGTGCGCAGGTCGGAGGTTGCCTGGCCGGGTACGCCTTCCATAACAAGCACTTTACCCTTGCCGCCAATGAGTCCCGCGATCTGATCCGCGATCATTTCGCCGACCTTCACGTTGTCAACGCCGACATAGGTCAGGTAATCGACATCGGACGGTCCCATCGTGTTATCGTAGATAACCGGGATACCGGCATTGATCAGATCCTGCACGGGGCCTTTGACCGCTTCGGTGTTCGCCGGAGCAAGGATGACGGCATCGACGCCGACCGTGATCAAATCTTCGAGAATTCGCTTCTGTTCTTCAACGTTATCCGCCTTGCTGGGGGAGTAGTCGAGAATCTTGACGCCGAGCGCATCGCCGGCTTTCTTTGCTGCGATGATGTGCGATTCCCAAACCGGGATCGCAGCGCTCTTCACAACCACGGCGATCGTGTATTCTCTCGCCGGCGTTGCTTCCATACCGAAGTCTTCAGCCATGACGGTCGTATCGCTGCCGACCATGACGACCGCCTTCGGTTCTGCCGGAGCGGGGGCTTCCGTCGCGGCGGCGGCGGCTTCCGTCGCTGCCGGTGCCTCTGTTGCTGCTGCCGGAGCGGGCTGCGCGCAAGCAACCATGGATAAAACCATCGCGACTACAATGATTAGGGTTACCAGTTTTTTCATTTTCTCTTCTCCTTTTTTTATTTGGGCAAATAGTCGTCGTACACGCTGTACTGTATTCATTCTCCTTTTCAGCCTGTTCAACATAAAAGGAGAAACTTCATTTCACGCGCCGCGTTCAAACGGGATAGCCAATCGTAGTCATCAGGGCGTTTGCCTTCTGCGTCGTATCGACACGGGTGTATTGCACAACAACCGGTACACTGCATTCCACGACTGCGGCGTAAGGGATGCCCCTGCTGAGCGGCTGTCCTGCGGCATCCAGCAGCTTATCCATACGAATGTGGTGCGTCCGCTTTGCCGGGCACAACGCCGAACAACCGGACACGGGGTCCTTGTCCTCGTAGTAAAACGTAAAAGTGACCAGGCAATCGGTATCCGACGTATTCAATACACAGACCGATTCATGACTGACATAGAACTCACCCGATGTGACTTCCGGCCAATACATATCCGGGATTAACCAAAGTTTCTTCCCAAGGGGTTCCATCGGTTCTAGTCCTCTCAATTTCCATCCGGCGTCACCACCGGTGCAAGATTTTTTCGTAAAACGTTTATCGTTTGGCCAGCACGTCTTTTTCGTACCGCTTCACTTCACTGAGCCAGTCGCTACCAACCGGAACGCCGGCCTTGAGGCAGTAGTAGTCCCAAACTGCCGAGAACGGAAGAGATTTGTTCTCCTGCAATAGCGCGAGCCGCGAGGTGTAATCCCCCTCCACTTCCTTCTGCCGGATCTGTTGAATCGGCATCAGGCAGGCGTTGAGAATCGCCTTCCGGGTGTTGCGGGTGCCGATTGCCCAGGCTGCGATGCGGTTGATGGACGCATCAAAGAAGTCGAGGCCGATATGCACGCGCTTTTCCAATCCGTTGAGGAGGATCTCGTCCATGATCAGCTGCAACTCGTCGTCCCAGATGACCACGTGGTCACTATCCCAGCGGACGCCGCGGCTGACGTGCAGCATAATCTCGTCCGTAAACGGCGCGAGTGCACTCAGTTTTGCGCCGATCGATTCGGTCGGATGAAAGTGTCCTGCGTCAAGGCAGGGCAGTTTCCCGCGGGAGAACGCATACCCCAGCGCGAACTCGAAGCTCACGACCGTGTAGCTCTCGATACCGAACCCGAATAGCTTGCTCTCGATCGAATCGCGCACATACGCGGGGTTGAGCGAATCCTGAAAGATCTCGTCGAGAGACTGCAGCATCCGCGCGCGCGGCGCCGCCGTATCCGCGGGGATATCCTTATAGCCGTCCGGCATCCAGTAGTTGACGATGCAGGGGCTGTTTTGCAGCTTGCCGAATTCCGCGCCGATTTCGCGGCAGCGCTTGCCGTGCTCCACCCAGAAACGGCGCTTCTTTTCGTTTGCGCTTGCCAGAGAAAAATCGCCGTCCATCATCGGGTGCGAAAAGAACGTCGGGTTAAAGTCGAGCGGGTATCCGTGTTCGCTCGCCCACGCCGCCCAGTTTTTGTACGAATCGATCGTATATTCGTCGCGGTCCGGCTTGGCGCTCGTCGGCTCTGCGTGGCAGGAATGAAGGCCAACGCGGATTTTGCCCGGAATCAGCGAAACCGCTTTTTGAATATCGCCGCGAAGCTCATCTGCTGTTCTCGCGCGCCCTGGGTAGTTGCCCGTCGCGGCGATACCACCACTCAGCGAACCGATTCCGTCGAATCCGATCAGATCGTCTCCCTGCCAGCTGTGCATCGTAACGGGGACTTCGTTCGCACGCTTTATCGCGCATTCCACATCGACACCGACCGCCGCATATACATCCTTTGCGTAATCAAACCCCTGTAGGATGGATTTCTCGTTCATACTTTCTCCTCTTTGCGTCCGTTTATCAACCGGTTCTGCGTTATTTCCAATAGACGTAACGCTTCATCTGCGCAAGCTTCTGTATGACGTCGCGCGGAATCGGTTTGTTCAGGCAGTCGATACCGGACTGTAGATGGTTCATGTTATCAAAGGAAGCGATCGGCACCGAGGGGAAGTTCTGCTCCGCGATGATGTACATATACGCCAGGTCCATATAGTCGTACTTACCCTGCGATACGATTTCCTTCGCGTATTCGTAGATCGCGTCACTGGACTTGCTGGCGTAAACGTCCGTCACGCTCGCGGGGAGCGCCTCCCCGGCAGCCTTTCGCGCAAAATACCCTTTTGCGATGGACATATACGCCATAACGTTCATTCCCGTTTCGGTGTGATACGCGTGCGTTTCCTCGTCCATCAGCACAAACGTTTTATCGGCCAGATTGTAAAAATTGATATCCGCAAGGCTCCACATCAGCTGATTGCAGGTAAACCCCTGCAGATTGTTCGCCCTGGCATACGCCTGCGCTTCCCGGATACGCGGCAGCTTCCAGTTGGAACAGCCATAATAGCGAATTTTCCCAGCACGGCGTGCGCCGTCCAGACAGTCCATAATCTCGGACACCGGCGTGTTCTCGTCGTCCCTGTGCAGAAAATACAGGTCGATGAAGTCTGTGTTCAGATAGTCCAGGCTTTCGTTTAAATCCTTCTCGATGCACTTTTTATTGACACGCGGGATGTCCATATGACCCCAATCGGGATGTGCCCCTTTGGTTGCGAGCACGATATCGCCGCGGTGCCCGTTTTCCCTGATCCATTCGCCAATCGTCCGCTCGCTGACACAGAGCGGCTCGCCGCCCCAATCACCGTAGATGTGCGCGGTATCGATAAAATTGCCGCCCGCATCCAGAAACCGGCTGATCTGCGCTTTCGAATCGGACTTGCTCATCGCGGTACCATAATTCACGGTACCCAGGCAAATCGGCGATACATTTAAATCAGTTGCGTTGAATTTTACGCGCTGCATAGCTTATCCTTTCAATATCCGGAGTGGATCGTCTCACTTGTTTTTGTTCATCACATGCTCGCGGTAGAGCGGTAGATAGACTTCCTGGTCGCGCACAACGCAGCCGGACTGCACGTGCCCTTTTTGAATCAGATCATAGCATTTGTCGCAGGTGATGCAGCACTTTGAGCGCACCATTTCGCCCTTCTCGATGATATCCTTCGCAAAGTCCGGATAAGCGAACGCCTGGCGGCCGAAACCGGCAAGATCAAACCACCCGTCGCGAATGCCGCCCGCGCCGACTACTCCGCCGAATTGTTCCAGAAAGCTCAAGCCGGTGCAAACAAATTTACCGCCCGGCACCTGCTCCTTGATCCGGCGCGTCATATCCAGCAACGCGTACACGCCCTTGTAGGGTTCGATGATCGCGTCTTCTTCCAGTTCCGCCATATAACCGCGGCCTGACGGCTGATAGCGTGGTTCCATGGTGGAGAGGTTGATCATATCCACGCCCTCCGCAACCAGCATGTTGCAGAGCTTGATCACTTCCGTGGGATCCGCTTCCATGACGCCTTCCTCTTGCTTCATGCCCCAGCCGTGCGGATAGGGAATGCTGTCGTAGGCGTTCAGGCGAACGCAGATGTCGATTTTGTCGCCGCAGCGCTCTTTGATACCGTGGATGATGTCAAACGTGGCGCGCGTACGGTTTTCAAAGCTCCCGCCGTATTTACCGGGGCGGTTATAGGCTGCGAGCAGTTCGCGCAGGATGTATTCGTGGCAAATTTTTACATCGACGGAATCAAAGCCGCACTCCACCGCGAGCTCCGCGCCGCGGATGAATCCTTCCACGATTTCTTCAATCTTCTCGTCCGTCGCGAATGTGATCTTTCCGCTCTGACCGTCTATGGAGTTATGATGGTCAATGTAGGGATTCTCGACAACCGCCAGCGGGGTGGATTTCCAGTTCGCGTCCGTGCTGCGGCGGCCGGAGTGGGTCAGCTGCAACACATTGTACGGTTTTCTGCCGAAAGCGTTGATCGCGTGCTGGTTGCTTTCGTCGACAAGTCGTTTGATCTCGGGAACCGTTTCCTTTTTAATAATCATCTGCAGGGGATTGCAGCGGCCGTCGTTGGCAACGGTAATCGACTCGTACCAAATCAACCCGGCGCCGCCCTTTGCATACCGCTCGTAACGGCGAAAGATCAGATCCGACGGGTTTCCATCTATCGTACCGTCAAAGCCTTCGAGTGGCTGAATCACCATACGGTTGGGGATCACATGGCCGTTAGCCAACGTCAACGGTGTGGACAAAATCGACAGGTCTTCGCTGACCGGGAAATTCAATCCGTCCGCACCCATGACTTTCGAGAAATCTTCAACCGAGTGCATTGCGCTGAAATGGTAGGGTTTATTGACCTTTTTCACGTTTTCTTTCCTCTTTCGTTCTAGTTCGGTTAATGGGTTTTATCCAGTGGAGGAACGGTAATCGCAATATATGCGCAATCCTCCTCAAACTCGTTGATCACAGAGTGGACGTCGCCCGCCTCTACAAAAACAGCGTCTCCGCTTGGCAGCGTATACAGCAACTTTCCGCCCGCGTAGATCCGCAGAGTTCCCTGTAACACAAAAAAGACCTGATCCGAGAACTCATGTACCTCGTCGTTGCCGCCGGCACCCTTTTTCAAGGTAGAAAGGGTGATATTCGCGTGTTTGCAGCCCAAATCCGGGTTGAAAATGACCTGCGTGGTCATGTCGAAGTGATCCAACGGCGTATACTGCTCGCCTTCGCCTTTGCGATAAGCTTTCATATTGTTTTCTCCTCGGAATTTTCGCTCTCTGCAGATTTGCAAATATGTGCAGTTCATGCGGCGTGTGCCGCCGCTGCGGTGATGCGGGTTAGGAAGGCATACGATCGCGTGTGTCATTCAAACACATAGGAAGACTTGTTAATTTGGGTTTTACGTAGAAAACTTAGACTTTACGTTTACTAAATGGTTGCTGTCGCATCTTGTTTTCCCTAAATTGTGCTTTGAGTTTAGCATACGGCATTTTTCGTGTCAATACGTTTTTGGCCTTGTTTTACTAAACTTCAACTAAAGTTTTTTCCTCTCCGTGATCGTATCTCCCTTCGTTTTTGCCGTCTTTTACTACATATTCATTATGTATTGTTGATTATATATGATATCCTGATTTTGCGTGATTGCATTCTGCAAGCCACGTATTTGAGCCGCTTATCATCGATTCTAAAGCGGACGTGGTTATGTCAACTTTAGAATCTTTAAATTTGTACTTGATTTTTATATTCTATTTGGTAAAATGTAACTATTCAATATCGATCAAATATTGCTGTCCCATCTCTTCTGAAAAAGGAGCCTTTTATGATGAAGCTGAAGGAGATCGCCACGCAGGCGAACGTTTCCGCCGCGACCGTCTCGCTGGTTTTGAACAACAGGGAAGGCGTCAGCTCCGAGAAGCGCCGTCAGATTACCGAGCTACTGGAATCGAACGGATACCGGTTGAATACGAAAACCGACCCCATTGCAAAGAAGAATATCCGCTTCTTAAAGTATAGAAGCCATGCCATGCTGGTGGACGGTAACCCCGGCTTCGTCAACGCGATTGTCGACGCGATAGAAAAGGAATGCCGACGGCAGGGATTTAATCTGATCATGTCCAGCTTTGGCGTAAAGCAGGTGGAAGAGATCCGCGCGCTGATGGAGGAAGACCCCTCCGACGGCGTGCTGCTGCTTGGCACGGAGCTCACCAACCTCGACACCAGTTTCATCAACGGCATCTCCGTTCCGCTGGTCGTCGTGGACAACATATTGGAATATCAGGACTTCAGCTGCATTACGATGAACAACGAAGAAGCCATCTTTTCGTCAGTTTCGCACCTTGCCTCGCTGGGGCATCCCCGAATTGGTTTTCTGGAAAACGCGCGCCCTTCCAGCAACTGCATGGCAAGACGACGCGCCTACGAAACATCCCTCTCTCGCCTCGGCATCTCGTTCGATCCTTCACTGGTGTATACCGCGCAGCCGACGCCGGAAGGCGCATACGAGTCGATCCGAGAATTGCTGAAGAGCGGATGCAAATTCCCCTCGGCAATTGTCGCGAATAACGACAGCATTGCTCTGGGTGCAATGAAAGCGTTTAAGGAGTTCGAACTCAATGTCCCCAGTCAGATTTCCATCATTGGATTTGACAGCATCCCGTTTTCCACCATCTCCGATCCGCCGCTTACCACGATGGAAGTATCCTGCACGGATATGGGCATTTGGGCTGTTCGCCTATTGTGCGACCGCATCCTGTACCCAAATGCATCGGTAACCAAAATGCAGATCGGAACCAAGCTCTTGAAACGCAACAGCACCATGCAGTACGATCCAAAGTCGAAGCACCCGAATTTACTGTAACCTTATCCTCATACCGTGATTCGTGATAACATGATCAATCATAAGGAGTATCTTCCCAAATGCTGGATACGCATCCGCTAGGGCTCTATGAAAAAGCTCTCGATCCGTCCTTATGCTGGGTGGATAAGCTCAAAGCAGTGCAAGCACTCGGATTTGATTATATCGAAATCTGTATCGACGAAGACGATTCCCGTCTGAATCGTCTTTATTTCTCGGATTCGGAAATTGAACAAATGCGGCGGGACTGCTTTCAGGTCGGTATTCCGGTTCGAACCATGTGCTTGAGCGGACACCGCAGGTTTCCGTTTGGCAGCAGTGACCCGAAAACGCGTGAAAAGGCGCGGGAGATAATGCGGCTCGCTATACATTTTGCCGCAAAGATGGGAATCCGTGTCATTCAGCTCGCCGGATATGATGTTTATTATGAAACCAGTACGGAAGAAAGCCTTCGCCTGTTTCTGGATGGAATGAAATCTGCCGCGGAGATAGCAGCGCGTGAACAGGTAATGTTGGCGCTGGAGATCATGGATACCCCGCTATACTGCTCCATCACAAAATTTCTTGCTCTCAAAGAACAAATCGGTTCGCCCTGGTTCACCGTTTATCCCGATACCGGCAACCTAACCGCATGGGGAAACGATGTTGCAGACGAGTTTCAAAAGGGAATCGGCAACATCGTCGCGGTGCATCTAAAAGACACGTTGGCGGTAACAGATTCGTTCCCCGGGCAATTCAAGAATGTTCCGTTCGGAACAGGCTGCGTCGATTTTGCGTTTTGTTTTCGCACTTTGCATCGGCTCGGATATCATGGTCCATTTCTTATGGAAATGTGGTATGATTCAAAAATTGATAACATGCAGCAAATAAGAACAGCGAAGAAATTTATGGAAAATCAGTACAAAGAAGGTTTATCTCAAAAATATTGAAACCAACTGGCATTCTCTTTGTTCTGTTTCCGTTTTAACATGGTAAGCTTGCATCTGAAATCTTCCACTGAATAAAAAGGTTGAACCTCAATTTCATTGGAAGGTCGAAGAAACAAGCATGAAATATCGCATAGCTAGGTTTTTGCCAGAGTAGATGGCATATCATCGTTCATGATCATCAAACATACATTCCAAATTATCGCAAAATTGGCGATTATTTCGATGAATGTTGCTCAGCATGGATTGCAAAGCCCAATTATACGCGCTTATAACCCGAAAGGCGTTGGTTCAACATCTCTGCTACTATGTAGCAAAACATCTAAGTGTTTTGTCCTCGCATCAACATATCTCATTTGCACCCA
>CAZDXW010000067.1:11732-18598 GCA_964509485.1 uncultured Christensenella sp. | reverse complement strand
ATGTATGACGGAACGGCGCTTCGGAGCACCGGCTGGAGCTATGATCCGGCCAGCGACGAGTTCCTCGGTTCCGAGGGCTTCTCGCTCGCAACGACCACCGGGGCAATCACGAATGTCGGCAGCGTGGACAACGGATTCAATTACACGTTGAACACCAATACGCAGGCGACGGATTACACCTTCTCGGTCACGCCGGGCAAGCTCACGATCGATCCTCGTCCGGTGCTGATTGCGGCGGACGAAGCGGAAAAGAACTACGGCGCGGTGGATCCGGCGTTTACCTACCACTATGAGACGGGCGTTGTCGGCGGAACGCAGTTCTACAGCGTGCTTCCGGCGGATCGCGGCTCGTTCACGGTTACGGTTGACCGGACGAACACGACCGAAAACGTCGGCGTGTATGCGGACGTGATCGAACCCTCCATCCTCGTGGATACAGCCGTTGCGGCAAACTACGACATCTATGTCGGCACGGCGGACTTCACGATCAACCCGCAGGTCACGTATGCGCTCAACACGACGGAGCCCGTGACCGGATTCCCCGGTGATCAGTGGTTTGGCTACGGTACGGATGCGACCCTTTCGGACAGCACCGGCGTCCATCGCCCAGGATACCATGTGACCGGTTGGGAGGACACGACCAGCGGCAAGGTCTACGCACCCGGCGAAGCGATCCCGGCCATCGACCGGAACTACTCGTTCAAGGCCGTCTGGGAGATCTCGCTGTATAACGTGATCTACGACACCAAGACGAACGATCCGGTGACCAATGTGCCGGAGAACGGAAACAACCTCAAGTACGGCGATCGGTATGTGGTTTCGACAGAGACTCCGTATCGCTCCGGATATACGTTCCAGTATTGGCAGGCGTGGGAAGTCACCGGCACAACGGCGGACTACGTTCGCGGCTCGGCGTTCCTGATGCCGGATAGCAACGTGGTGCTCACAGCGGTTTGGACGGCGGATGAGTCGCCGGTCTACTACCATCCGGGCTTTGGCGCGGACAGCAAGACCGAGGGCGGGCGGTTCGCGACGGACGCAATTGCTACGGTTTCGGGCAACATGTTCACGCGGCCCGGTTACCGCTTCACCGGCTGGAGCGAGGGCAGCGCAGCGGCGGGGATTTCCCGTCAGCCGGGCGCAACCTTCATCATGCCGCCGCGTCAGGTGAACTTCTACGCGCACTGGGAGCAGGTGTTCTACACGGTGACCTACATCGTCAACGGCGGAACGGGAACCGGTCTGGACGGCAAGGAGCCGTACGCAACCTACTCCAACCTCGCCTATGGCGCGACGATGCCGAAACCGGCGGATCCTTCGCTGGACGGATACACGTTTGACGGTTGGAGCACTGCCATCCCGGCAACCGTGCCGGAAGGCGGCCTCGTGATCTACGGAACGCTGAAGTCGGCCGTGGCTCCCGAGCCGGAGCGCATTACGGACGCGGCAACCCCGCTCGCCGGGCCGACCTGGGCGCTGCTCAACCTGATTCTGGCAATCGCGACGGCGCTGGCCTCGCTGCTGATGCTCATCGGCTACCTCGGCAAGAAGAGGCAAATGGAGGACGGCATCGTGGTTCGCGAAACAAAGAAGCACGGCGCGGTGCGCCTGCTGACACTGCTGCCGGGCATCGGCGGAATCGTGGCGTTCATCCTGACGGAGAACATGCGTAACCCGATGGTCTTTACGGACCGCTGGACGCTGCTCATGGTCATCATCGCCGCGGTGCAGCTCGTGCTGGTGCTACTCGGCATCAAGCGGGACAAGGACACGGACGAGTTCGGAATGGAGCCGAACAGAACCATCTGACAATCGACACACGCAACCAAACGACCGGCGCTTTCCAACAGGAAGGCGCCGGTTTTTGTTGCATGCATTTTCGCTCTGCGGCTGCCGAAAACCGGGTCTGACGGTAGAATTGTTACGTCGCGCGAGAAACGCCCTCAAACGGAATCGGGTGTAACACAGATTCCGCATAACTTGGGAACATCTGAAACGTCCGAGTGTTTCAAAGTAACAATTTGTTGCATTTGCGTGAAACGCCGCTGTATAATTCAACCATGGAACAACGGTCGGCCGCCAAACGGCTGCAACAAGGGATTGCAGGACTGCTACTCTTCGGCTTCCTTTGCCTGACCGCCTGCGCGGGGAGCAGTCCCGCCGCGCAACGCGGGGCGGAAACCGACTTCGATTCCGCGCCTGCGGATCGCGTTGCCGGAGCAAACAAGACGGCTTCTACCGAAAAAATGCTGCTTCCAGAGGCCTCCGGCACGGTCACGTTCCAGGGCAACGGTGTTATGATCGACGCATCCCACACCGACCAGGGCTATGTGATGGTGCGGTGCGTACCAAGCGAAATGCGGCTCAAGGCGCGGATTTCGACCGACGAGCAAACGTATTACTACGACCTGCCCGGCGGGGATGCCTACAGCGTGTTTCCGCTGCAAATGGGGGACGGCGTCTACACCGTCCGCGTGATGGAGCAGGTGGAAAACGATCTCTACGCCATGCGGTTTGGCACCGATATCGACGTTCGGCTCGGCGACGAAACGCTTCCGTTCCTCTACCCGAATCAATACGTCTGGTATGACACAACGACAAAGACGGTGCAAAAGGCCGCCGAGCTAGCCGAAGGGCTCTCGAGCGACGCGGAGATTGCCAAGCAGTTCTACCGCTTCGTCGTGCAGCACATGACCTACGACAACCAGAAGGCCGTAACGGTGGAGAAGGGCTATCTGCCAAACGTGGACGAGGCGCTCGAAACCGGTAAGGGAATCTGTTTTGACTACGCCGAGTTGCTGGCGGTGATGCTCCGCTCCAGGGGGATTCCAACGAAGATGCTCATTGGAACCGTAACGCCGGAGAACCTCTATCACTCCTGGAACAGCGTATATCTCGACGGCGAGTGGGTCTGGATGGACCCGACGCTCGACGGAACGGGACACCGCGAGAGCGACTATATTACGGAACGAGTTTACTGACGAATTCAACGTTACCCGCAGGCTGTCGGCATGAAATGAGAGGAAACCGGAATGACAGGAAACGCGATGCAAAAAAAGCTACCGCCGGACGAGACGGCGCTGTTCTGCGAGCAGATTGCCATGGTGCTCAAGGCCGGTATTCCGCTCGACGACGGAATGGAGACGCTCGCCCGCAGCTACGAAGGCAGCCGCTATGGCGAACGGTTTTTGCAGATTCGAAACGCGCTGCTCAAACACGGCGCATTCTCCGCCGCGCTGGAGGAAGCGGGCATTTTTCCGGCGTATCTTTGCGCGATGACGCGCATTGGCGAGCGCTCGGGCAAGCTCGACGAGGTAATGGCCTCGCTGGCGAATTATTACTCATGGGAGGCGCAGATCAAAGCCTCCGTCAAGAACGCAATCCTGTATCCGACGATGCTGGTGATGATGCTCGCGGTGGTCATCGCGATTCTGGTCATCAGCGTGCTGCCGGTGTTTCAGCGCGTGTTCGACAGCCTCGGCCTCGCGGCGGGCAGCCCCGCAACGGCGGCCATGCGCGTTGGCGTCGGCGTTGGCAAGGGCATGCTGGTGCTGGTTGGCGTGTTTACGATTGTGTTGCTTTTGATCGGAATCCTACTCCGGACATCGCGCCGGGACTCGGTTCTTTCGCTGCTCTCCGGCATCCTGCCGGCCATCCGGCGGGTCAACGCGCGGCTTTCGACCGCGCGATACGCGGCCGCGCTTTCCATGATGCTCACGGCGGGCTATCCCGTGGAGGACGCAATTCAGCTCGCGCCGTCCGTGATTACGGATCAAAAGCGCAGGCGGCAGGCCGATCTTGGCGCGCGGGAACTGCTCGGCGGCGCTTCCTTTGCGCAGGCCGCCGAAAAGAGCGGGCTGTTTGACCCCATGCACGAAAAGATGATCCGGTTCGGTTCGGCGGCGGGCACACTCGACGCGGTGATGGGCAAGCTCAGCGGAATCTATATGGAAGAGGCGGACGACGCGATTCACGCGGTCGTCGCAATGATTGAGCCGACGCTCGTTGCCGTGCTCTCCGTGGTCATCGGCGGGATTCTGCTCTCGGTGATGCTGCCGCTGCTCTCGGTGCTTTCCGCGGTCGGCTAAGCATTTCTACGGAATTATTAGATTAGGAGTTTCACCCCGCTCAACGCGATAGGTACGGTTCCAACGAAACGAAAGGAGAAACGGCATGCATCTGTATGAAAAGCCGCGCGGCGCAAACCGTGGGCTCTGGATCACCGGAATCGTATTTCTGCTGCTGGCGCTGCTGTTTGTCCTTTCGCTGACGTCAACCGCGCAGTCGAGCGCGGCGCGCGAATCGGAGGTGCTCGACAGCGCGCTTCGCCGCGCAATCGTCACCTGCTACGCGGTGGAAGGCCGCTATCCGCCCAGCCTCGATTATATCGCGGAGAACTACGGCGTTCTCGTGGACGAAACGCGGTATTCCGTCTATTACGACGCGTTTGCCGCAAACGTCATGCCGACGCTGCGGGTTACGCGAATCGGAGGCGGCGAATGAACGAATCGCGGGGGAAAAGCGTAGAGCGCGGCTCCGTGCGCGGGGTCTTTGTGTTTGCGCTGCTGGCCATGTTTGCGGTGCTCTCGCTGCTGGTCGTCATCATCGGTGCGCGGGCATATAAGGGAATCAACGCAGCGTCGGACGCGGCCTATACGTCGCGAACGGGCATGAGTTACCTCGTCGGCAAGGTGCGCGGCGCGGACGAAGCGGGCATGGTCTCCGTAGTGCAACAGGACGGCGCGGCGGTGCTCGTTCTCGGCGGACTCTATGGCGGCGAACGGTACAACACCTATATCTATTGCGACGGCAAGTCCGTGTTGGAATACTTTGCAAACGCGGATCAGGCGTTTTCGGCGGGCTTTGGCGAGGAGATTCTCTCCGCGCAGGCGCTCGCGTTTCAGTTGGAGGGCAACCTGCTTTCCATTCATCTGGTCGATGCCAACGGTGAGGCGCAGGATCTTTCGCTTTGCCTGAGTGCCGGAGGGGAGGCGGGCGCATGAACGAACAGCCCCTGCGTCCGATCAAGCGATCCGGCGCGTTCAGCCCGGTGCTGATGGAACTCACGATCATCATTTTGTTCTTCGCGATCTCCACGAGCATTGTCGTGCGCCTGATTACCTCGGCCAGCGCAATCTCCGACGAGAGCCGCTATCATACGCGCGCGCTGCAGGCGATGGAGAGTGTTGCGGAGCAGATCAAGGCCGACCCCGTCGGCGACGGCACGGTGAACACGTGCGGCGTGCGCTCGTTCTCCGTGGAGGTTGCGCCGGATCTACAGGTAAACGCAATCGTCACCGGCGACCCATCCCCGAAGAACGGCACGCTCTACGAAATTGAGCTAAACGTGACCGGCGAAAATGGGATGGTGTATTCGCTCGACGCGGCGCGCTATGTGCCGGATGCGGAGGTGTCGCCGTGAAGCAGCATCCAACCCGCATGGGCGTTGGCGCGTCCAGCATTCTGTTTATTCTCGTGATCTTGAGTTTAACGCTTTTTGCGGTGCTCTCGTTCGTGCAGGCGCGTTCGGACGCGGCGCTGACGAACCGGGCGGCGCAGAGCGTAGCGGCGTATTACGATGCGGACGCGCGCGCCCAGCAGGCAATTGCGCAGATCGACGACGCGCTCGTCAGCGGCGGCCAGCCGACCGATATTGAGGGAGTTTCGCTCCAAAGCGAGGGCGTCTACACCTTTTCCATCGGCTCGATCGACGGGCATGCGTTAAACGTCTACGTGGACGTATCGTCGGGCGCATGCCGGGTCACGAGCTATCGCTACGAGAGCGCGGCGGAATGGACCGGCGAAAGCGCGGGCACGCTCTGGCAGGGCAACTGACAAATTCGGTAAACGAGCCGCGTTTGGAACACGACGGAGTAAGGAAGAATGGCAATGGCGGAAATCAACGACATTCTACAGGCGGCGATCGAGAAATGCGGGTCGGATGTGTTCATCATCCCCGGCTCGTGTGTTCGCGTCAAGATTTCCGGCGAAGTGCTGCCGCTGCTGGACATCGTCCTTAAGCCGGACGATACCAAGCGGCTCATTCAGCAGGTGTACGATCTGGACCATCGCGAGATGATTCGGCTCATTGAGCAAGGCGACGACGATTTTTCGTTCTCCATCAGCGGCGTCGGGCGCTTCCGCTGCAATGCCTATCAACAGCGCAACTCCTATGCCATGGTGCTGCGCGTGGTTTCGCTGTCGCTCCCCAATCCGCAGAACATGCACATTCCGCTGGAGATCTTGCAGCTTGCGGATTTGAAGAAGGGATTGGTGCTTGTCACCGGGCCCGCCGCGAGCGGAAAGTCGACGACGCTTGCCTGCATCATCGACCGCATCAACCAGAGCCGGAGCGGGCACATCATTACGATTGAGGACCCGATTGAGTTTATCCACGCGCATCAGAAGAGCGTGGTATCCCAGCGCGAAGTCGAACACGACACGGAGAGCTACAAAACCGCTCTTCGCGCGGCACTGCGCCAGTCGCCAAACGTAATTCTGCTCGGCGAAATGCGCGATCTGGATGCGATTCAAACCGCGTTGACCGCCGCCGAAACCGGCCAGCTCGTGCTCAGTACGCTGCATACCGTCGGCGCGGCGAAGACGATTGACCGCATCATCGACGTGTTTCCCGCCAATCAGCAGCAGCAGATTCGCATTCAGCTCTCCATGGTACTGCGCGCCGTCGTCAGCCAGCAGCTGCTGCCAACGCTGGATGGCGGACTTGAACCCGCGTTTGAAATCATGCTGGTCAACAGCGCGATTCAAAACATGATTCGGGACGGAAAAGCGCACCAGATGGACAACGTCATCTACGCGGGCGCAAACGAGGGCATGCGCACGATGGACGGGGATATCTTCCGTCT
>CAZDXW010000067.1:0-11632 GCA_964509485.1 uncultured Christensenella sp. | reverse complement strand
TACCAGCTCAACACAGGAGGAAACGACGCCATGTCCAACGCAAAGATCAAAATCAAGATGTTCGGCAATTTCGAGATCCTCGTCAACGGCAACGTGGTTCTAACACAGCTGCGCCAGGCCAAGAAGACGAGCCAGTTTCTCGAATATCTGATTCTAAAGAAAGATCGCGCCGTTCCGCACGAAGAGCTACTGGAGATGCTCTGGTCCGACAAGGAAAACCGCAATCCGGCGACCGCGCTCAGAACGCTGCTGCATCGCTATCGTTCGCTCGTCGAGCAGAGCAACCTGCCGGAGCTGGAGGATTCCATTCTGACCGCGCGCGGCGCGTATCAGTGGAACTCGAACATGGACTGCGAGATTGACGTCTTCGAGTTCGAGCGACTTTGTCAGGAGGCGCGTACCCCCGGCATGAGCAACCGTGAGTGCATCGAGCGGTATCTGCAAATGCTCCAGATCTATACGGGCCCGCTGCTCACAAACTCCGCCGAGGAGATGTGGGTCGTACCCAAGAGCGTGTATTACCACGATCTCTTTCTGGAGAGCGTGTTTACCCTGCTCGACCTGTTGAAGGTCGAAGAGGAGTACGACGTGATCGTTCAGGTCTGTCGCAAGGCAATGGACGTGGACATGTTCGACGAGCGCCTGCATCTGGAGCTCATGATGGCGCTGGTCAAAACCGGCAAAAAGCGCGAGGCGCTCTCGCAGTATTATTTCGCAACCGACCTGCACTATAAGCAGCTCGGCATCCAGCCCTCCGGCGAGATCCGCGCGGTCTACAAACTGATCGTTCAGGCGGATCAGGAGATGGAAGCCGACATCGAAAAGGTGCAAAACATGCTCGAGGAGGACAAGGACGGTCACGGCGCGTTCGTCTGCGAGTATGAAATCTTTAAGGAAATCTACCAGCTCCAGCGCCGCATGCTCGAGCGCTATAATGGCACGATGTTCCTCGCGCTGTTGACCATCAGCAATACCTACGAGCAGCGCTTTGATAACCTCGTGCTGGACAACATTATGAAGCAGCTCTTGCACGTTTCGCAGACAAACCTGCGCCGCGGGGACACGATTTCGCGCTACAGCGTCATGCAATACGTCATTCTGCTGCCGTCCGTAACCTACGAGACCGGGCGCCTCGTGCTGGATCGTATCAAGAAGGCATTTTACAACGAATATGTAAAATCCAGCGTCGTGCTGACCTATAAACTCCGCCCGCTGTGCATCAACAAATACGACGTTGCCGCGCAGCAAAAACGCCCGTACGAGGCGAAAGAAGAGGACTAAACCGGCCAAAACGGATGAAACGGAGGGAGCAAATTCCTCCGTTTTTTCGGAAGAAGGCGTTGTCCGCCAGCTTGTGGCGCACCCGCGTTTGATTGACACCCACCGCCTTGCATGATAAAATTCACGCTATAGGCGGGGGAGCAGGCCCGTTTGTTTTTTGTAGGCAAATATCGCAAAATTTCCTGCATGCGGCGCAGAAGAATCGCGCCGAAGAAGGATGACCATGTATTCTCGCATGAAGCGATTGTTGGACGTAATTCTATCCGTTCTCGGCGGAGTTGTGCTCTCGCCGCTGTTTTTATTTCTCGCGTTGGCGATTAAGATCGACTCGAAAGGGCCGGTGCTGTTTCGGCAGCGGCGCGTAGGCAAAGACAAGCATTGCTTCGAAATTCTGAAATTTCGAACGATGCGGACGGACACGCCCTGCGATGTGCCGACGCATCAGCTGAAGAACCCCGACGCCTGCATCACCCGTGTTGGCCGCTTTTTGCGCAAAACAAGCTTGGATGAAATTCCCCAGCTTTGGAACATTCTCGTTGGCGATATGTCGATCATCGGCCCCCGTCCCGCGCTCTGGAATCAGGAGGATCTGATTGCCGAGCGGGACAAATACGTTGGAAAGAACGGGCTCACGCCCAACACCGTTCGCCCCGGCCTGACCGGCTGGGCGCAGATCAACGGGCGGGACGAGCTGCCAATTGCGCAGAAAGCCGCGCTGGATGGCGAGTATGTTGCGCGGTTCGGGTTTGCGATGGACTGGCGTTGCTTCTTTCGAACGATTGGCAGCGTGCTGGGCGGTGACGGCGTTCGCGAAGGGGCGGAACCGGCGGATCGGCAGCTGCACATCGCGCTCGTGAGCGCATACTTCGCGCCGGAAATCACGCCGATTACGCATCTGTACGCCGATCTGGCGGAGGACTTCTGCCGCTATGGCGCGCGCGTCAGCGTCGTGACCAACCTGCCGAACCGGGGACTCTCCGAAGAGGAGCGCAAGGCCTTTCTGTCGCGAACGGACGAGACCACGCCGGAGGGCTATCGCATTCTTCGCGTGGGACTGAAAACGCGCGAGAAGAAGAATTTCTTGCTGCGCGGGCTTCGGTTCTTGTCCAATACGCGCGCGCTCTACAGCGCGGCAAAGGGGCTGAAGGCGGATGTTTACCTGCTGGGCAGTATGCCGCCGTTTCTGGGTCTTGTCGGCGCAAAGCTGAGCCGCCGCGCGCGGACGGTCTATATCTTACAGGACATCTTTCCGGACAGCATGATCGCCATGGGCAAGTTTACGGAGTGGCATCCGGTTGTCCGCGTATCCCGCCGCATGGAGCAGCGGGTTTATCGAAAGAACTCCGCGTTTGTTACGCTGTCCGAGGACATGAAACGGACGCTGACGGCGCGCGGCATCGAGCCGCATAAGATTGCCGTGATCCCCAACTGGGCGGATACAGAGGCGATCGTGCCGGTTCCGCGCGAGAAAAACCCGCTCTTTGAGGAGCTGGGGCTGTCGCGCAACTGTTTTTACGCCGTCTACGCGGGTACGCTCGGCATCCTGCAGGAGCCGGATGTGATGCTCGACGCGGCAAAGCTGCTGCGCGACGAGCGCGACATTCGCATTGTAATCTTTGGCGACGGCGCGCTGCTGGAGCACGTAAAGGGGCGCATTGCGCACGAGCAGATTTCCAACGTGCTGCTCTATCCGCTGTATCCAAACGAGCGCGTGTCCGAGGTGTATTCCATCGGGGATGCGGCGCTCGTTCCGCTCAAAAAAGGCGTTACGCGCTTTGCCATGCCGAGCAAGACCTGGTCTGCGCTCGCGGCGGGCCGGCCCGTCATCGTCTGCGCGGACGCGGGCAGCGAGTGGGCGCGTTCCATTGAGCACGAGAGCTACGGCGTCTGCGTGACCCCCGGCGAAGCGCAGGAGATGGCGGACGCGATTCTGCGTCTGCACGCAAGCACCGCTCCGCTGGAGGAGCTCGGTACGCGCGCGCGCTGCTATGTCTGCGAGCATGCGTCGCGGCTGGCGGCAACCCGCGCCTACTACAACTGGCTGCAATAGACTTCAGGCTTTTTGAAACAAGACAAATCCAAAGGAACGATCGATTTGTTGGAACGGAAATTGGGGTGAACGATTTGTTTGACGGAAAAACGCTCTTGATTACGGGCGGAACGGGCAGTTTTGGTAACGCGGTGTTGGAACGGTTTCTCGACACCGGTATTAAGGAGATTCGCATCTTCTCGCGGGACGAGAAGAAGCAGGACGATATGCGCCGCCAGTATCACAACAGCAAGATTCGATTCTTCATTGGCGACGTACGCGACTACAACAGCGTACAAACCGCGATCTATAATGTGGACTATGTGTTCCATGCGGCGGCGCTCAAGCAGGTTCCCTCCTGCGAGTTTTTCCCGCTCGAAGCGGTCAAGACCAACGTGTTTGGAACGGATAATGTGCTCGGTGCGGCTATATCCGCGGGAGTGCGGCGCGTCATCTGTCTCTCGACGGACAAGGCCGCCTACCCGATCAACGCAATGGGCACCAGCAAGGCCATGATGGAGAAGGTCGTCGTCGCCCGCTCGCGCACCGTCGCGCCGGAGGACACGACCATCTGCTGCACACGCTATGGAAACGTTATGTGCTCGCGCGGCAGCGTGATTCCGCTGTTTATCGAGCAGATCAAGGCCGGCGTGCCGCTGACGGTGACGAATCCGGACATGACGCGGTTCATCATGAGCCTCGAGGAGGCCGTTGAGCTCGTCGCCTATACCTTCGCAAATGGCAACACCGGCGATATCATGGTGCAAAAAGCACCCGCCTGTACCATCGCCACGCTGGCGGAGGCGGTCAAACAGCTCTTTGGCGCGACGAACCCCGTGCACACCATCGGCATTCGCCACGGCGAAAAGATGTATGAAACGCTGCTGACGAACGAGGAATGCGCTCGCGCGGAGGACCTCGGCGACTATTTTCGCGTACCCGCGGACGCGCGCGACCTGAACTATGGAAAATACTATGAGGAAGGCAACGCGACGCGCAGCACGCTCAGCGAGTTTAACTCCAACAACACCGACCTTCTCGATGTCGAGCAGGTCAAGGCGAGGCTTTTGAAGCTTTCCTACATCAAGGCGGAACTGGCAGGCTGGAAGGCGTAGGATTGGAATACAAACCGAAGACAAGAGCGAAATCGAAGCACAATCGGCGACAGGCAAACGGGCACGGACGGGACGGAGCAGAGGGGAATGTTGCGGATATGAAGATTTTGATCACGGGCGCCGGCGGATTCATCGGGAAAAACCTGATCTCCGCGCTGCATGCGCGCGGCTATCACGACATTCTCTTTTTCGACGCCGATACCCCGATGGAGTTTCTAGATCGTTACTGCGCGGACTGCAAGTTCGTCTATCATCTGGCGGGCGTGAACCGCCCCAAGGAACAGGAAGAGTTCATGCAGGGCAACTTCGGCTTTACGGACACCCTGCTGAGGCTATTGATCAAGCATAAGAACCGTTGCCCCGTGATGTTCGCGAGTTCCACCCAGGCCGCTCTGCCGAACCTATACGGGCGGAGCAAGAAGGCCGGCGAGGAACTGCTCGATCAATATGGGCGGGAGACCGGCGCAAAGGTCTATGTCTTTCGCTTTCCAAACGTCTTTGGAAAATGGTCCCGGCCAAACTACAACAGCGCAATTGCGACGTTTTGCTACAACGTATCCCACGATCTGCCCATCGTGGTCAACGACGAGTCCACCGTGCTGAACCTCGCCTACATCGACGACGTGGCGGAGGCGCTCTGCGACCTGCTGGACGGCAAGGCGACCACGGAAGGCAGCTATTGCGTCGTTCCGGTCATCCATACGGCCAAGCTGGGGGACATCGCGAACCGCATCCGCTCGTTTAAGAGCATTCGCCAAAGCAATACCATCCCGGATCTGAGCGACCCGCTGACGCGAAAGCTCTATGCGACGTATCTGAGTTTTCTACCGGTCATGGAGTTTGCCTATCCGCTGGATACCCACGAGGACGCCCGCGGTAGCTTTACAGAGTTTTTGCGCTCGTCCTACGGCGGGCAGGTTTCGGTGAACGTCAGCAAACCCGGCATCGTGAAGGGAAACCACTGGCACCACACCAAGGCGGAAAAATTCCTCGTCGTTTCGGGCAGTGGTGTCATCAAGTTCCGGCGAATGGACATGGATGACGTCATTGAATACCCCGTCAGCGGAAAGAAACTCGTGGTGGTCGACATTCCGGTCGGTTATACGCATAGCATCGAAAATACGGGAAAGACGGATATGGT
Organism: uncultured Christensenella sp.; assembly: GCA_964509485.1. Taxonomy (GTDB): domain Bacteria; phylum Bacillota; class Clostridia; order Christensenellales; family CAG-138; genus UBA7703. The sequence goes on along the minus strand of CAZDXW010000067.1, from coordinate 6,066 downwards.
CACGCTCATGTGGTCGAGCGAGTGCTTCGACCCCGAGCATCCGGACACCATACCCGCTGAGGTAGAACGAACAGAATGGCGAAGCTGAAGCTGATGACCGTGCTCGGCACGCGCCCGGAGATCATTCGTCTCTCGGCGGTGATTTCCTGCGCGGATCGATATTTCGATCATATTCTGGTGCACACCGGCCAGAACTACGACTACACCCTCAACAAGATTTTCTTTGACGATCTGGGTCTGCGCGCGCCAGACTACTATCTCGAAAGCGTTGGCGCGAACCTGGGCGAAACGATGGGCAACATCATTGCCAAATCCTACGCGGTGATGGAGCGCGAAAAGCCGGATGCGCTGCTCGTGCTGGGGGACACCAACTCCGCGCTCGCGGCGGTTTCGGCAAAGCGGCTCAAAATTCCGATTTTCCACATGGAAGCGGGCAATCGCTGCTGGGACTGGAACGTGCCGGAGATGGTCAACCGCGTGATTGTGGACCGCATCAGCGACGTAAACCTGCCTTATACGGAGCACTCCCGCCGATACCTGCTCTCCGAGGGGTTCGACGGAAAGTTTCTGTTCGTTACCGGCTCGCCGATGCGCGAGGTGCTCGAAGCGCAGAAGGAGCGGATTCTCGCGAGCGACGTGCTTTCGCGGCTGGGTCTGACCGAGAAGCGCTACATTTTGCTCTCGGCGCACCGCGAGGAAAACATTGACGACGAGGAAAACTTCCTCTCGCTCATGAACGCGGTCAACGGCATTGCCGAAACCTACGGTATGCCCGTGATCTATAGCACGCACCCGCGCAGCCGAAAGTTCATTGAACAGCGGAATTTTCAGTTCCACCCGCTCGTGCGGTCGCTGGAGCCGTTTGGCTTTTTCGACTACAACCGCCTCCAGCTTTCGAGCTATTGCGTGCTGTCGGACAGCGGAACGCTCTCCGAAGAAAGCGCGATGCTCGGCTTCCCCGCCGTGCTGATTCGCACCTCGACCGAGCGGCCGGAGGCGCTGGACGCGGGCACCATCGTCATCGGCGGCGTGACTCAGCAGAGCGTGGAACAGGCGATGGCGCTTTCGGTTTCGATGTTTGAAAACGGTGAGCCGACCAGCCTGCCTGCGGATTATTCGGATGCAAACGTCAGCGTCAAGGTCGTGAAAATCATCGAAAGTTACGCCGGTATCGTGATGCGAACGACCTGGGGCAGGTAGGCCTATGGCCGCGCGCACACCCAAAAACAACCCCTCAAGGGTTCTATACGCATCCTGCCTCGTCAGCGCGGATACGTTTTCCGCGCTGTTTTCGCGCTCTAAGGTGAAGCCGAGCCTCGCCGCGCAAAAGTATCACGCGCTGATGACCAAGGGGCTTGCGCAAAACGGCGTGCCGGTAACGACGCTCTCCGCGCCGCCGGTGTCGCGGCAGACGAGCGGGAGACTGCTTGTCCGCCTCCCGCGGGAAGAGCAGGACGGCGTTTCGTTTCGCTACCTGCCGGTGCTTTCGCTGCCAGGGATTAAACATGCGCTCGTGCTGCTCGGCGCGTTCTTTCAGACATTCTTTTTTTTACAGCGGGGCGATTACGCGGTTTGCGACGGGCTGAACATCATGCTAAGCGCGGGCGTCCGCGCGGCGGCAAAGCTCAAACGCAGCCCCTGTGCCGTGATCCTCACGGACGTGCCGGAGCTGCTGGCCGGGCGCATGACGCGCACTGCCGCGCTGAACACACGTGTGCTGGCAAAGTTCGACGGGTATGTGCTCTTGACGGAAGCGATGAACGCGCGGGTTAACCCGAAGGGGAAACCATTTCTCGTCGCGGAAGGGCAGGCGGACGCGACCATGGCGGCGCGTGAAAACCGCCTTGCGGACAAGCATCCGCAGAAGATTTGCCTGTATGCGGGCATGCTGCATGCGGAGTATGGCGTGCTCACGCTCGCCGAGGCGTTTCAGCGGGTGGACGACCCGGAGGTGCGTCTCATGTTTTACGGGCAGGGCAACGCGGAGCAGGCGCTGCGCGACCTTGCGCAAGCCGACCACCGGATCGAGCTGCGCGGCGTCGCGGCAAACGACGTGGTTGTGCAGGAAGAGCTGAAGTCAACGCTGCTGATCAACCCCCGCCCGACCGGCGAGGCGTTCACCGCCTATTCGTTCCCCTCCAAGAATCTTGAATACATGGCGTCCGGCACGCCAGTGCTGACCACAAAGCTATCCGGCATGCCGCGCGAATACGACGCTTATGCCTATCTATTTGACGACGAGTCGGTCGAAGGCATGGCGAAGACGCTCACGCAGGTATTGGCAGAACCGCGCGAAGCGCTCCATGCGCGCGGACAGGCCGCAAAGGCGTTTGTGCTGGAACAAAAATCGAATACCGCGCAGGCAAAGCGGCTCCTGACGTTTCTGCAATCGTTGGAATCGCCGGAGAGCACACCGCGCGGGGAGGCAACAACATGAATCCGGAAACCGGTTTGGAACTGCAATTTTTTGAACCCGACAACCCGCTCGAAAACGGGCACGAAGCGCGTGTTTTGCTGCTGGGCGGCGTTGACGCGCCGTCGCCCGCATCGCTTCCCAAGTTGAATGCGGAGCTTACCTCCTGGTTTGGCGCGCACGAACTGCGCGCGCTCGCGCTGCTAAACGCGCCGGAGAGCGACGCGGAGACAGAGTCCGCACTGGGCTGGATCGCGAAAATCGGCGGGGACGTCGTATCGCTCGCGGGACTGGCGGGCGGCTCGCTGCCGCAGATCCGGCGCGCACTCGGCGAAGAGAAGATACTTGGCGCGGGGGAAACGGAAACGGACGTGTTTCGCCCCGTTGTGCTCAACATAGACGACGTTCGAATCGGCCTTGTCGCGGTGTCCGAGCGGCGCGCAAACGGGTTCGACGGGCGCGCGGACATTCTGCATCCAATGGTCTACGACCGTGTCCGCATGCTGCAGGCGCAGTGCGACCATGTGATCGTCTTTTGCCACGCGGGGCTGCCAAACGCGAGCCTGCCGCTGCCGGAATGGCGTGTTCGGTATCGCCGGTTTGTGGACGCGGGCGCGAGCATCGTGGTCGGTCAGCCGCCGAGCGGCATCTCCGGCTGGGAGGAGTATCGCAACGGGCTCGTGTTTTACGGGCTTGGCACGCTGGCAAACGAGAGTGCCGACGCGGGCTGCTGTTCGCTGGCGGTTTCTCTGGCGCTGGTGCGAAACGGACGGTTTCGCTACGAAACGCGCCTGCTCGAGCGGTCGGGCGAAGAGCTGCAACTGAGTAAAAACGAAGCGCAAAAACAGGCGATTAATCAAACCAACGCGCTGTTCTTTGATCAAAAAGCGTATCTAGCGCGAAGCACCGAGCTTTGCCGCGAAACCTACGACGCGTGGGAGCGCGACACCTGCGCACCGCATGCGCCAGGGTTCGGGCGGGGACTGCTCAACGCACTCTTGCCGCAGTCTGCCGAACAGGCGCGGCGGGAAGACGAAGCGAATCTTCGCGCACTGTTGGAGAACGAGTCCCTGCGGCTTGCCGTGCTGCGCGCGTTGGCCGCGCGGGAGGCGGAGAAATCCGGAGGGAACGCATGAAGATACTTTGGCTCGTTTCTTCCCTGCTGCCGCAGATCGCCCGACTGACGGGCGAGCCGGAGCAGCCGTTTGGCGGCTGGCTGGTGTCCATGCTCGACGGCTTGCTATCGAACCCGCAGCACGAAATGTTCGTGTGCTATCGTGCAGGCGGGGCGCAGCGGCGCGGCGAGAGCGGTAAGCTCTCCTACTGCTCGTTTGAGCAGGACACACTGCAATATTCGTCCGAAAACGAAGCGCTGTTTGCCGAGCTGCTGCTACGGATTCATCCGGACGTTATCCACATCTGGGGTACGGAATACCCCTCCGCGTTGGCGATGGTTCAGGCGGCGGCGAGGCGGGGAATGCTCGATCGCACGGTGGTGAGCATACAGGGGCTGACCTACGTCTACGCGCGGCACTATACGGCTGGGCTACCGCAGCGTGTGGTCAACGGTTTCACCATTCGGGATCTGTTGCGCCGGGACAACATTTCGCAGCAACGCAAGAAGTTTGCGCGGCGCGGCGGGTTTGAAACGCTTGCGCTGCATCAGGCGCGGCACGTGATCGGGCGCACGCGCTGGGACAAAGCCTGCGTGCAGCAGGTGAATCCAAGCGCGGTCTATCATGTTTGCAACGAGTCCCTGCGGGAGCCGTTCTACTCCGGTAACTGGACCGTTTCGAGTTGCGAGCGGCATACGATCTTTGTCTCGCAGGGCGATTATCCAATCAAAGGCTTTCACGAAGCGCTCTATGCGCTGCCGTACTTAATCCGGGAATTTCCGGACGTGAAGCTCATCACAACGGGCAGAGACCCGCGCGGAAAGAGCGTTCGGGAGCGGTTGCAACGCTCGAGCTACGCGGTTTTTCTCGCGAATGTGATTAAACGGTTGAAGCTGGAAGATCACGTGGAGTTTCTCGGAGCATTGTCGGCGGAGCAGATGAAAAGGCAGTATCTTTCTGCGCATGTTTCGCTGAACCCCTCGTCCATCGAGAACAGCTCTAACGCAATCGGCGAGGCAATGCTGCTGGGCACGCCGGTGGTCGCGAGCTTCGTCGGCGGCACGCCGGACATGGTTCAGGACGGCGTCAGCGGGCTACTCTATCCGTTTGACGCGCCCTATCTGCTGGCGGACGCGGTGCGGCAGGTGTTTTCCAGCGACGAACTGGCGGCTCGCCTGAGCGATGAAGCGCGCAAGACCGCCGCCGCGCGGCACGACCGCGAACAGAATTTGAAGGGTTTATTGGCGATCTATCGCGATCTCGCGACAGCGCCGAAACAGGAATAATGGCATTTTGGAAGAGTGAAAACCCCATGCGGCGGCGCTTTGCCGCCAACACCGGCTGGCTGATTGCCCAGAGCGTATTTCAATACGTGCTCTCGGCGGTCATCGGCATCATTGCCGCGCGTTTCTTGGGGCCATCCAACTACGGAATTTTGGGCTACGGCGCGTCGCTGATGGCGTTTTTTGGCGCGTTTGCGTCGCTGGGGTTCAACGATATTCAGATTACGAACATGGTCGAGTCGCCGGAGGAAACGGGCGGAATCATCGGCACCGCGCTCGTGCTAAGGCTCGTCGCCTCGACGATTTCCGTCGCGGGCATCGCGCTTGCGGCGTCAATCGCGCGCCCCGGCAATCAGGTGCTCCTGCTCGTAACGGTGCTGCAGAGCTTGCAGCTCATATTGCAGTCGTTTGACGCGCTGCGCCTCTGGTTCCAGATGAAGCTGATGAGCAAGTACACCGCCATCGGTTCCATCATCGGCAACATCGCCTGCAGTGCCTGGCGCATCGTGCTGCTCATTCAGGGCGCCGGGGTCGAGTGGTTTGCGCTCACCAGCGTCGTGCAGATGCTCACGAACTATCTCTTCGTGGCCCCACTGTTCTTTGCAAAAGCGAAGACAAAGCTCTACGTTTCGTTTTCCATCGCCAAGCGCCTGTTCGCGCGGAGCTGGCATTATATCCTCGCCGGGCTGACGCAGGCGGTCACCGCGCACTTCGGGCGGCTGCTGCTCAGCGGTTCGCTGGGGGATGCGTCGCTCGGTTTTTACAACGCGGCGTATACCATCTCGAGCATGTGGCTCTTTGTGCCGCTCGCGGTGGTGGACTCCGCGCTGCCGGTGCTGCTGCAAACAAAGAAGAACAATCCGGAGGCGTTTCGTCCGCGCTACCAGCTGATGCTCATGCTGGTGCTTGGCATCGGCATCTGTGCGGGCATCGGCTTAAGTGTGCTCGCGCCGTGGATCGTCTGGCTTCTCTATGGCGAGGCATACGCGCCCGCGGCAAACGTGCTCCGCGTGATCGCCTGGATGGGTATCTTTTCAAACATCGGTTCCGCGCGCGGCATCTATATTCAGGCGGAGGAGCAGCAGAGCGCAATCAAGTACATTTCGCTGATCACCGCGCTGGTCACGATTGGCCTCAACGCAACGCTGATTCCGCTCTTTGGTCTCGGCGGCGCGGCGGCGGCCTGCCTGTTGAGCTTTCTGGCGGAGAGCATGCTGGCAACGTCAATCGTGCCGGGCACCCGAGCGTACCTGAA
>CAZDXW010000066.1:14990-18735 GCA_964509485.1 uncultured Christensenella sp. | reverse complement strand
GTTCAGCAGGTCGTAGGCCTTGCTCACCTCGTTGAGCGTTACGTTGAGCAAAAACCGCGCGCGCTCCGGCTCCATCTTCGTGATTAAGAATGGATTATACCCGCCGCTCTTTTCGTCCTTCTCGCGGTCGTCCCAGGCGTCAATCAGGTAGATCCAGCGCCCCAGGTTATAAAACATCCATTCCGCCGCCTGCCGCTCGCTTTGCGGCAGCATGGGCGCGTGGAGAATCACCGCGGAGAGCGTCTTGCCAAACGTGTCGCTCGGCTCGTCCGTCGAGGCGATTTGCTCCCGTTCCAGCGCGTGCAGGCGCTCGGTGTTGTCGCGAATCGCGCGGTCGAGCTCCGGATGCAGCTTTGCCGCCTTGCGATAGGCGCGGGAAAACGCGAGCCGCGCGGCAATCGCCTTTGCGCTTCGATCATCCGCCGCGTCGTCCGCCGCCTGATACCACGCGAGCAGCACATTCACGTCCGCCGCGTAATCCAGCGCGGGGGAAGCGTTCGCAATTGCCCGCTTGCCGCGATAGCAGCGCGGACCGCAGTTGCCCCGCGAGAATCCGGCGCCGCCGGAGATTGCGGAAAGCAGCGCGGCGAGAAACGCGCAGTCGTAGCTCAGCGACAGCCGCTCCAGCTGACCGTAACGCGCGCCAATGCTCTTGCAAAGTCCGCAGTAATACCCGCGGTACTCCGCTTGTTCGCGCACCTTCAGTTCGCATTCCAGAGGACGGATGTATCCGAACATGGCAAACCCTTTCTGCACTCGTGTTGTATTGTATCATGTTCCCCCGCGTGTTTCCACGCTATTTTCCCGGGGCGTTGTGAACGAATGTGGCACAATGCGTGATTTTTTGCGCAAAAAAGCCGCCGGATTCGGCGGCTGATTCGCTGGTTCCGGTTTCGCTAAGAAGGTTTACTTCTTCGCGAGGTATTGATTGATCTCGCCAATGAGCGCGTCGGAATTGATTCCGTGCACCGCGCAGGCCTGCTCAATCGTTTCGCCATGCGCCATTGCACAGCCGAGGCAATGCATGCCCGCGCCCATGAGAATGTCCGCGGTGCCCTCGTCCAGTTCAATGACTTGCTGAATCAGCATATCTTTCGTTGCCTGCATGTGAAAAACTCCTTACGTTATCCGATCTGGCGTTTCCGTTTGGAAACACTACTTATTTACTAGTATATCACAATTCCCCAAAAAGCAAATACTTTTTTCGGAAAAAACGCCCGTTCCTTCAGCTTTTTGTTTCAAACACGTTGCCGCAGTTGGTGCAGGTTACGCGAATGCGCCCCTTGCCGCGCGGAACGCGGAGCCGCTGCGCGCACTGCGGGCAGAGCAAATATTTATACTGGCGCATCTCGTTCCAGCTCGGTTTTTTGCCGGTCTTCTTCGCGCGCGGCGCCTGATAGCTGCCGTTCGCGGTCGTGCCGCTTCGAAACGTCCGCCGAAACCAGTCGCCAACCGCCGTAACAATCGTGAGAAAGCGCATGTTCTCCTGATTGCGCTTCGTCTGGTTGCGGCTCGTCATGCGCACCACGAGCAGAATCAGCAGCGCCGCGGCAACGGTGGAAAACACGTAGCGCGGCCACGTTCCAAACTCGAAAAAGAACATGCCGATAATCGTCAGCACCAGCGCCGTAATCAGCATGGTGCGGTTGAGTTCGTCTAAGTAACGCTGTTGTCTTTGAAACATGTGGTTCCCTCGCCTTATTGGTATTTATGCGTTCGTTGTTCCGGTATAGAGCCGCGCGGTCAGCGGCGGCAGGGTCACGTGCAGTTCGCCGTGATCCGTTCCAATCGTCTCTTTGGTGATGACGTCCGTCATGGTCTGCGAAAGTGGGGCTTCCCCTTCGCCGTCCGGCCCCTGCACGAGATCGCCGGGGCGCAGGGAGACCGTTTGCTCGCGTTCCGCGCGGTTGACCAGCATCGCGGCGCATTCGCCCGTCTCCGGCAGCCAGCGGAAGATGGCGTACACCTCCGGTGAAAGCGCGCCCATGCGGCAAAACCCGCGTTTGAGTGCACCGTTGTCCCTTCTTGCGGCCAGCAGCGCCGCATATGGCACAAACACCGCCTCGTTCTCCGAGCCCCAGGGATAGGTGGCGCGGTTAAAGGGATCGCTCATGCCGGTCATGCCCGCCTCGTCGCCATAGTACACGCAGGGCACGCCGGGCAGCGAAACCTGCAGCGCCGCGGCAAGGATGAGCCGACGAAAGCCCTTTTGCTGGTCCTTCTCGCTTGGCTGATACGCCGCCTGTAGCTTGCGCGAAACGGAGTTTCGATCCGGCGCGCCGGAAAGCGCGGTTGCCGCGCGAATGATGTCGTGGGACGAAATCAGGTTCAGGCAGGCCTCGAAGAACGGCCGCGGATAATGCTCGCGCAGGGTTTGCAGCGTGTGGTCGAGCGAATACGCGTCCGAGTGCCCGGTTAAAAACGCGACCATCGCCTCCGTAAAGGGGTAGTTCATCGCGCTGTCTAGCTCGTCGCCGGACACATAACCACGCCTGCCCTCCGGCCCGTATTTATTGGAACAGTCGTCCCAAACCTCGCCGAGCAACACGCCTTCCGGATCGTTCTGTTTGAGCCGACGGCGCAGAATTCGAATAAACTCGTCCGGCAGCTCGTCCGCAACGTCCAGCCGCCAGCTCTTTGCGCCCGTGTTGGCCCAGTGCGAAAGCACGCCCTGATCCCCCGCGATAAACTCACGATAACTCGGCTCCAGCTCGTTTACGTTTGGCAGGCTCGGAAAGCCCCACCAGCTCTCGTAATGCTTGCGGTCGCCATGGAACGTATACCAGCTCTTGTAGGGCGAATCCTCCGCCTCGTAAGCGCCAACGTCCTCATAACGGGAGTATTTGTCAAAATAGCGGCTGTCCGCGCCCGTGTGGGAAAACACCCCGTCGAGCATGATGCGAATGCCGAGCACCCCCGCCTCCGCGCAAAGCGCGCGAAACTCGTCCTCGTTGCCAAAGATCGGGTCGATGCGGTGGTAGTCCGCCGTGTCGTAGCGATGGTTGCTGCAAGACTCGAACACCGGGTTGAGGTAGATCGTGGTCACGCCGAGTCCGGCTAAATAGCCGAGCTTTTCGCGGATGCCGTTGATGTCCCCGCCGAAGAAGTCGTTTGGCTCGTAGTCGTCCTGTCCCGGCGCGGGCGTAAAGCAGACGTCCTCGCTCCAGCGGTCGTGAATGCGCAGAAACCGCCCTTTTTCGAGGTGGTACTGCGTGCGCGCGCGAAAGTCCTCCCAGCTGCTTCGCCGGAACCGATCCGGAAAAATTTGGTAGACAATGCCCTCGCGCCAGTGCTGCGGCGTAGTAAACGCGCCGTCGTACACCGTAATCTGGTAGGCGCGCGGCTCGTTTGGCTCCAATTTGCCTTCGCCGCTGTCCGCGCCGTAATAGAGCGTCCGCCCATCGGAGGTATGCAGAATAAAATAGTACCAAATCAGGCACGGCGTCTGCGGCATGGGAATGTCCGCGCGAGCACGGCCGTTCTCGAGATGCATGTCGAAAAACGACTCCGTGCCAAACTGGTTATACAGGCGAATCGTGACCCGCGCGCCGGAATCCCCGCCGCACTCCGCCTCTAAATACACTGCTTCGCCGCACTTGGCCGCGCCCTGCGGCCGACGGTACGAAAGATAGCGCGAATGATGCTGAAACGTAATCATAGAATAAGTATAGCCGATTCCTTTCCCTAGAAAAGCGGGTTGTATGGAATGTTTCGAGCTGTTCACATTTCCATCGCCATCGAAAAA
>CAZDXW010000066.1:0-14890 GCA_964509485.1 uncultured Christensenella sp. | reverse complement strand
ATACGGTTCCAGCACCGTGCCGGGATTGAGCACGCTGTTGCAGCCGACCTCCACGTGGTCGCCAAGGATTGCGCCGAACTTCTTGAGCCCGGTCTCGATGCGCCCGTCCGCTGCGCGAACGATGACGAGTGTCTTGTCGCTCTTGACGTTGGAGCAGATCGACCCTGCGCCCATGTGCGCATAGTTGCCGAGGATGCTATCCCCAACGTAGTTGTAGTGCGGCACCTGCACCTTGTCGAAGAGAATGCAGTTCTTCAGCTCCGTGCTGTTGCCAACGACGCAGCCTTTTCCAACGAGCACGCTGCCGCGGATGAACGCCCCGGGGCGCACCTCCGTCTCCGCGCCGATCACCGTGGGGCCTTCGATGTAGATGTTCGGGTAGAGCTTTGCGCTCTTGTGAATCCAAACCTCCGGCGCGGGATGGTTGTATTCGTCCAGGCTCAGCGCCTGCCCCAATCCGCGGACAAAGTCCTTGATTCTCGGCAGCACCTCCCACGGATAGACGGTTTCCAGAAACAGATCCTTTGCCAGCGTGGTGGAAAGATCCGCAAACATATCGAAATTCTTCATGCTGCTTCCTCCAGCTTTGTTGTTCGCGTTGCTTATTTCGTTCTCGTTTAGTTCTCGTGCGCAATCGAGCGAAAGCGCGTGTACTCGCCCTGCCAGAGCAGCTTGATGACGCCGGTAGACCCGTGGCGATGCTTGGCGACGATGATTTGGCTCGTGTTGTCGCCCTGCTCGTATTCCTGCGTGTCGAGGTACGCCGCCGGACGGTAGAGCAGAATGACCATGTCCGCGTCCTGCTCGATGGAGCCGCTCTCGCGAAGGTCCGAAATGACCGGCCGATGGTCGGTACGCGTGTCCGGGCCGCGGTTGAGCTGGCAGAGCAGCAGAATCGGCACGTCCAGCTCGCGCGCGAGCAGCTTGAGCTGGCGCGTCATGTCGGAGATCTCCTGCATGCGGTTGTCGTTCTTGCGTCCGCCGGAGGACTGCATGAGCTGGAGGTAGTCGATGACGACCATGTCCAGACCGGAGCGCGCGTTGAGACGGCGGCACTTGCTCCGGATGACCGGAACACTCGCGCCGCTCGAATCGTCAATGTAGACCTTGGCGCGGCTCATGGGGTCCATGACCTCCATCAGCTGGGACATTTCGTTGCTGCCAATCAGGCCTTCCTTGATCCGCTGGGAGTCCACAGAGGCCTCCGTGCAGAGCATGCGCATGACGAGCTGCTCGCTGCTCATCTCCAAGCTGAAGACGACGACGGTCTTGTTTGCGTGCACCGCCGCGTGTTGGGCAATGTTCATGGCAAAGCTCGATTTGCCCATTGCGGGGCGGCTGGCGACGATGATGAGGTCGCTCTTCTGGAAGCCGTTTGTGAGCCGGTCCAGCTCGACAAACCCGCTGGGAATGCCCGTAATCTTGCCGTGGCGCTGCGCGAGCTCGCCAATGAGGTTGTACGCTTCGGGTACGATCTGCTCCATTGGCACGAGCGAGCCCTGCGCCTTTCGCATGGAGATGTCGTAGATGCGGCGCTCGGCGGCGTTGAGCGTTTCGTCGAGCTCCTTTTCGTCGTCCATGCCGTCGCGGATGATCTCGCCGCCCGCGCGAATGAGCATGCGCTGCGTGCTCTTTGCCTCGACCAGCTCAATGTAGTGCTGCGCGTTTGCCGCCGTTGGAACAAACGTGACGAGGTCGGTCAGATACGCCAGACCGCCCGCAAGCTCCAGCTTGCCGTGGCGTTCCAGCTCCGTGGAGACCGTTACGAGGTCAACGGCGTTTCCCGCCGCGCGGATGTCCCGAATCGCGGCGAAGATCGCCTCGTGCGCGGGTACGTAAAAATCTTCGTCGCGCAGCTGCTCGAGGCAGATCTCGAGCGCGCCCGCGTCAATGAGCATGCTGCCGAGCACGGAGCGTTCCGCGTCCGTCGCGTGCGGCAGCGTGGTCATCGGTTCCGACGAATTGTAGGGTTCAAACTGCTCCATGCGTTACTCCTGTCTTGCGCGCCGTCTTTGCGGCAAGCGGGTTTAGCACTTTTCTACGATTACTTTAACGTTGGCAAACGTGTTTTCATACAGGCTCACGCGAACGGTGTATTCGCCGAGCGCGCGGATGGGATCGGCCAGCGCGATCTTCTTTTTATCGACCTCGAGCTGCTTTTGCTCCAGCAGCGCGGCGGCAACTTCCTTGCCCGTGATCGCGCCGAAGAGATGCCCGTTTTCGCCCACCTTGGCCTTCACCGTGACGACCGTGCCCTCCAGCTGCTTGGCCAGATCGCGCGCGGCAACGCCCTGCTGAAACTTGCGGTGCGCCGCGGCGCTCTTCGAAATGTTCGCCGCGTTGACCGCCTGCGCGTCCGCGGGGGTCGCGAGCTTGCGCGGCAGGAGGAAATTGCGCGCGTAGCCGTCCGAAACCTCAAGTACCTCGCCCTTCTTGCCCGTGCCCTTCACGTCCTGTTCCAATAAAACCTTCATACTTCCGTTCCAACCTCCTGCATATATTGTTCCACATAGCCGCGAACGAGCGCTTCCGCCTCGTCGAGCTCAATGTCCTTCATCTGCGCGCCCGCCATCGTGATCTGGCCGCCGCCGCCCAGCTTTTCACAGATCAGCTGAACGTTTACCTTGCCCAGCGAACGCCCGCTGACGCTCACGTCGCTTTCCTCGCGCCCGAGCACAAACGCCGCCTCGATGCCGCGAATGCCAATCAACTCGTCCGCCGCCTTGGCCGCAATCAGCGACGCGTGCTTCACGTCCTCTCCGACCAATGCAATCGCGACGCTGCCGGGCAGCAGATTCGCGCTGCGAACGGTGTTTGCCACGTCGCCAAAGCTCTCCATATCGTCCTGAAACATCTGCTTGACCATGGCGATGTCCGCGCCGTTACGGCGCAGGTACCCCGCCGCGTCAAACGTGCGCGAGCCGACGTTGAACGCAAAGTGCTTTGTGTCGATCGTAATGCCCGCCAGCAGCGTTCCGCAGACAAACGCGGGCGGCCGCAGGTTCGGGTCGAAATACTGCAAAATCTCGGTGACGAGTTCGCTCGTGGACGAGGCACGCGCCTCCAGAAAATGCAGCGTGGGATTGTCAATGTGATCCGCACCGCGGCGGTGGTGGTCGATGACGACCACGCGGCCCGCGAGCTCCAGGAGCTTTGGCGCAACGAGCGAACCGACGCGCTGCGTGTCCACAACGACGATGACACTGCTTGGGCGCATGATGCGCTCCGCCTGCTCCGGCGAAATGAGCATGCCGTTGTAGGCATGGTTCTGGTGAATCAGTTCCAGCGCGTGTTCAATCATCGTGTTCTGTTCACCCAGCACGATATACGCGCGCGAGCCCGCCTGCTTGGCGCAGGTGGCGATGCCGAGCGCCGCGCCGATGCAGTCCATGTCCGGCCGGCTGTGGCCAACGATGAACACGTCCCCCGCGTTCTCAAACAGCTGGTGCAGCGCCTTGCTAAACAGCCGCATCTTCACGCGGGACTGCATGGCCTCCGGCTGGCGCCTGCCGCCGTAAAATACATAGCCGCCGCCCTTTTTGATCACGGCCTGATCGCCGCCGCGCCCCAGCGCGAGCTCCATTGCCTGGCGGGCGCTCTCGTCCGCCTGCATAATGCGATCCGCCGCGCCAATCGCGATGGACAGCGAAACGGTCATACTGGTTCCGGTGTCGATTGCGTGCGCCTGCTCCAGCAGCGGAAAGCGGTTCTTCTCCATGTCCGGCAGGTGCTTGGCCTCGAAGACCACGAAGAAGCGCCCGTTCTCATAGCGGCGGTAGATGCCGTCTATGCCCTTGACCATGTCCGAAATCAGCCGCTCCACCTCGGAGAATGCGCTTGCGCGGTGGAACTGAACGTCCGCGGAGAGCTCCTCGTAGTTGTCGATGTAAATCAGCGCGACGTAGGGCATCTGCTCCTCAAAGAGGCGCTGATAATGCGCCGCCTCCGTGCGGTCGAGCCAATACTGAAACAGCAGCGTGCGTTGGTCTTCCTCGCGGTAGATCGGCGCGCTCATGACCTGATAGGTGTTGCCGGCGTATTCCATGGCGACGGCGACGAGCGGCGCTTCAAAGTTGAAGTTCGGCTGCACACGGCAGACGTCCGGCTCGTCGTAAATCTTCTTCATGCTCTCGTTGCGCCAGACGATCCGCCCGCCGCTTTCGACCAACGCGCAGGGAACCGCAACCTGATTGACGAGGTGCTTGGCGAGCTCCGAATTCTCCGAAAAGATATCATCGTTGCGCCGCTTTTGCGCTTTTGCCCAGCGGAGTTCCACGGCGCGGCAGATGAGCAGCAGCAGCACGGAGACGCCGAGGGCGATTGCGCCCGCGAGCAGGCGCTCCTGCTGAAACAGGTTGGAACACGCAATTGCTCCGCAGAGCAGAACGAGCAGAACCGCAACGGGAATCAGGCAGGTTTTTGTCTGTTTCATTCGGTTCTCCTCTTTTTCGTTATTTTGGAATGCTTGGGTTCCTTACGCAGCCGGGCTGCAACACGCAGGTTGATAACCTAGAACGCGGCCTTCGGCGGCGTATTCTGAATGCGATCGCGAATGCGGACAATCTGTTCCAGACAGCCCAGCAGAATCAGAGGCGTCTGTAAAAAGCCGAACAGCACGGTGAGCAGCGTGTAGGTAATCACCCGCGACGTCGTCGCCCGCTGGGGCCTACGCGCGAGGAAGAAATCGATCACGCAAAGCCCTTGCAGCAGCAGCGGCATGGCAACGAGCACGTTGACGGTGTTTGAAAGTCCGTCCGCATAGGTCCAGCCAGCCCATTCGAGCATGAGCGAACCAATCAGCAGCGCAAAGAGCCCAAGCATCATGCTGCGCGGCATCGTCCAGAACCGGAATGCGCGCATCGGCGAAATCGAAATCTCCGTGTGCTTTCGGCAGAAGAGCCGGAAGAAGAGCAGATTGCTCAATCCCAGCACACCCGCGCCCGCGCAGAGCCCCCCGACGAGGAACGAAGGCACCGCCTTTGAAAACGCGTCCAAATATTCGTTGACCAGCGCCAGCGAGTCCGCGTTGAGCCCGGACATCTGCTGCGCCGCAACGCGGTAGAGCGAAATGGTTTCGTCAATCGCTGCCTGCGCGCTGGCGAATGCGCCCGCGCCGGAGAGAACGCCCGGCAGACAAACCGCGGCATAGAGGCCGACGAGAAAGATGCCCGCGAGCGTGAGCGCCGTGTAGGCGTTGCTCATCTTTCGCGTGAGCATGTAGTAGACCGCAACCGCAGCGGCCGCCGCCGACAGCGAGAGGCCGAGCGCCGTTTCCATGCTGGCGTAGGTGGTCAGCGCCAGCGCGCCGTACAGGGCGGCGGGCAGCGCGATATAGGCGGGTTTCATCCGCGCGCCGGCATATGCCCAGAGTGCGGGCGCCAGCAGCAGCGCGGCGGGCAGCACATAGGCAATCGCGGCGGATAGAACGGATAGAAAAAGAATCAGCCAGGCGCGATTTTTCGCGTGGCTCGGTTGCGACTGTACATTTTCCATAACTAACATTGTACCGTTCAAATGGTCAAATTACAATAAAAAACGCCCCGTCCTAGAAAAAACGGACAGGGCGTGTTGAAATCTCTCTCGTTCTCAAAACAAAACGGAATGAGGCCGCGCCGCGCCGGCGCTCCCCCTTAATTCGACGCCAGCCGCTCCGCCAGCTGGGTTTCAATGTCCCAGTTCCCCAGCGAAAGTTTTTTGAGCAAAATGCGGGTAACGCTCTCGTCAATTCGCTCCGCGGTGAGCCGTCCGTCCGCCGCGGCGGCGGTCAGCCCCTCCAGAATGGCCTGCTGTTTCTCATTCTCTGCACCGCACATGATGACGTCCCCGCCCGCGAGCAGAAAACGCACCGCCGCGTCGGCAATCTCATAGCGCTGGGTCAGGCCCTCCATGCGGAAATCGTCGCTGATGACGAGGCCGGTATACCCCATTTTCTCGCGCAGTAACCCCGTGATGATCGGCTGGGACATCGAGGCGATGTCCGTGGCGTCCAGCGCGGGATAGAACACGTGCGCCACCATAATTGCGTCCACGCCGCTCGATATCGCGCTCTCGAACGGAACAAGATCGTAGCTGGCGATCTCCTCCGCCGTTTTGTCCACCTGCGGGGTCACTGCGTGGGAATCCTCAATCGTGCCGCCGTGCCCCGGAAAATGCTTGGCGGCGGAGAGGCAGCCCCCCGACTGTAACCCGTCCACCACCGCCGCGCCAATGGCGGCGGTAATGCTCGCGTCTTCGGAGATGATTCGCGTTTCGAGGAAGGTATCCATCGGGTTTTCGGAGACGTCCAGCACAGGAGCTAGGTCCACGTTGATGCCAACAGAAGCAAGCTTTTCGCCGATCGTCTGGAACTGCTCGAAGGCATAGTCCACGTCCCGCCGCCGTCCGAGCGAACGCGCGGACACCGGCTGCGGCCGCCAGCGGAAGCGAACCACACTGCCGCCCTCGACGTCGATGGCGATCAGCGGCGGAATGCTGGTTGTGATTCGCTCGTCAATCTTCTTCGTGAGCGTGGAGCAGAGATCAAACCCTCCGTCGCTGTTATCGCTCTTGATGTTCGAGCCGTAGAGCACGGCGTTGCCCACCTGATAGGGTTCCCAAAGATCGCGGAACGTCTGCGTGACGTCCGACGTGCCGACAAAGCCGAACATTACGAGCTGCCCCAGCTTCTCCTCGGTGCTCATCGTCGCGAGGAAGCGCGCAACCCATTCCTCCTGGGTCACCGGCACCGTCTCCGGCGTGGCGGCTGGTTCCGGCGTGGCTTCCGCCGTGGACGCGGGCGACTCGGAGGGAACCGCATCCGGCATGTTTACCGCCTGTGTGCTGACCGGCTCTATCTTTGGTAATGCAAACAAAACGCCGAGCGCCCCGCCGCAAAGCAGCGCGAGCACAAACAGCGCAAGCAGAATCCGTTTAAACGCGTCTCCAAACAACGAAGCGTTCTCCCAACTCCGGCGACAGCAAAAGAAAATCCCGCCGTCGCCGCGTGATGCCTGTATTATACTCGTCCAAACGGCAAAATGTAAACCTCGCATTCCCGCGTGATGCCCGCCCCGCCCGCCGCAAGCCTTGCAAAGTTCCGTCGGGAGGGATTACAATACCCGTTAGACAATGATTCATTCCGATAGAATTTGGGGGCAAAACAGCATGGAACCATTTTCGAAGATTCCCTACCAGCGTCCGGACATGCGCGCGATCAAACAACAGCTCAAAGGACACGTGTCCGCGCTGAAAAAAGCGCGTAATTACGAAGAGGCGCGCAGCGCGTATCTGGCCGCGCAAAAGGACATGGCGCGGGCGGAAACGACCTATGTCGTCGCCAGCATTCGAAACACGCTGGACACGACGGACAAGTTTTACGACGGGGAAATGCAGTTTTTCAACCGCGCCCTCGCGCTGTTGATGCCAACCAGCAAAAAGATGATTGAGGCGCTGCTCCAGTCGCCGTTTCGCGCGGGGTTTGAGCAGGAGTTTGGCAAGCAGCTCTTTTCGCTCGCCGAAATTGAGCAGAAGACCCGCAGCAACAAGATCATTCTCGACCTGATTGCACAGGGCAATCTGGAGAACGCCTATAAAAAGACCGTCGCCGCCTGCAAAACCACCTTCCGCGGCGAGGAGGTCAACTTCTACGGCCTGCTCAAGCACATGGAGAGTTCCGACCGCGAGGAGCGAAAGGAGGCGTATCTAGCCTGGGCAAAGCTCTATGAGCAGGTTTCCCCCACGCTGGACAAGCAGTATGACAAGCTGATTCAAATCCGCATCCGGATGGCGAAAAAGCTCAAGCTGCCGAACTTCACCACGCTGGGCTATCTCAATATGCACCGGATCGACTACGGCCCCGAGGAGGTCGCAAAGTTCCGCGCGCAGGTGCGGGACATCATCGTGCCCGCCGTGGCAAAGCTCCGCGCGGAGCAGGCCAAGCGCCTCGGCGTCGACAAGCTCAAGTACTACGACGAAACCTGCGTCTTTCCGGACGGAAACGCGGACCCCGTCGGCGGGGAGAGCGTGCTCGTTCCCATTGCGCAGCGGATGTACCGCGAGATTTCGCCCGAAACCGGCGAGTTCTTCGACTTTTTAACGCAGTATGGCCTCTACGATCTGGAGACGCGCCCCGGCAAGCACCTCGGCGGCTACTGCACCTACCTCGCGGACTACAAAGCGCCGTTCATCTTTTCCAATTTCAACGGCACCGCGGCGGACGTCAACGTGCTCACCCACGAGGCGGGGCACGCGTTTGCGGGCTACACGGCCATGCGCAGCCAGCCGCTGATGGACTACATGAGCTCGACGAGCGAGGTCAACGAGATCCATTCCATGACGATGGAGCACTTCGCATACCCATATCTTAAGGACTTCTTTGGTGAGGCGAACGTCGAGAAGGCGAAGTTTGCGCATCTTTCCGGCGCGCTCTCGACGATTCCGTATCTCGTGAGCGTGGACGAGTTCCAGCACCGCGTTTACGAAAAGCCTTCGATGAGCGCGAAGGAGCGCCGCGCGGTCTGGCACGAGATTGAACAAACCTACCTGCCCTGGCGGGACTACGACGGCGTGCCGTTCCTCGAAGAGGGCGGGTTCTGGATGCAGAAGCAGCACATCTTCCTCTACCCGTTCTACTATGTGGATTACGCGCTCGCGCAGGTCTGCGCGTTTGCGCTCTACGGGCGGATGAAGCAGGATCACAAGGCCGCGTGGGAGTCCTACCTCGCGCTCTGCCGCGCGGGCGGCAGCAAGGGCTACTTTGATCTGCTCGCGCTGGCGGGACTCGACGTTCCGTTTGCCGAGGGCAGCGTCGAAAAAGCCGTTCGGCACGTCATTGACGAGCTGAACGCATAACGACCGCACCGCTGGAGTCCCGCTTCATTGCGCAAAACACCGCGCGGAACGGATGTAAAAAAGTTGTGAGTTTTTACCGGAACGTTGCCGAAAGGCGGGTTCCTATGGTATCATGTCTACGTTTTGTAATATGACACAGTAACTCTTCGCAGGAAAGGTTTTTGAAACAATGTCGAAAGTCATGAAAGGTATCCTGATCGTACTGCTGATTATCGTTCTCGCGGTGGTCGGCGTCGGTCTCTACGTACTCTCCAGCATGCGCGCGGACGCGGTGGAAACCGTTGCCAAGCCGACCGAGGATCTGGACGCAATCGTCAGCGAGGAGCCGGTGGTCGCCGTCATCGAAGCCGACCCGACCCCCACGCCGACACCCATGCCGATTTACGAGGAAGAAACCCTTGAAAAGGGTGTAACGAACATTCTGCTCATCGGCACCGACTCGCGCAACGCCGACCAGACCGAAAACTCCGAGGGACGCTCGGACTCGATGATTCTCGCCTCGCTCGA
This sequence comes from uncultured Christensenella sp., assembly GCA_964509485.1. Classification (GTDB taxonomy): domain Bacteria; phylum Bacillota; class Clostridia; order Christensenellales; family CAG-138; genus UBA7703. The sequence goes on along the minus strand of CAZDXW010000066.1, from coordinate 5,554 downwards.
TAAGGACAAGGGCACGCTGACGCTCGTCTCCTTTATGCGCGACGCGCGCGTTAAGCGCATCGGCCAGAGCGGTAGATTCACGTTTTACAATCGTCTCAACGGCGCGTACCGCGGCGGATACGGCGGCGGCGGCGCAGGCGAGCTGATCAACACGCTCAACGGCAACTTCGGCCTCGACATTCAGGAATACGTCGCCGTTGGGTTCGACGGCTTCGCCGCGCTCATCGACAAGATCGGCGGATTGGACGTGGAGCTCGATCAGGCCGAAATCAACTTCATCAACGACCGTATCACCGGCATCCACGAGCTGGAGCCGGACATCGTGAAAAACGCCAAGACCATCACCGCCGCGCCTGGCATCGTCCATCTGGACGGCGCGCAGTGCCTCATCTACGCGCGTAACCGCCACACCGGCGAAGACGGCGGCGAGGGTAACGACTTTACGCGAGTCAGCCGCCAGCAGGAGGTCATTCAGCTCGTCTTTAAGAAGGTCAAGAGCGAAATGAACGAGCAGGCCATCGCCGGACTCATCAGCTTTGCCTCGAGCTACATCACGACGAACATGAAAACCGAAACGATGATGGCGCTTGCAAAGGTAATGCTCTCGAAGGACATCACGTTTAATACCACGAGCGTTCCTGCGGAAGGAACCTACAAGTATTACGTCGACGAGAAGACGAACGAGAAGACCGACCAGCTGGAGTTCAACATCAAGAAGGCGGCCGCCTCGCTGCAGGAGCTCATCTACGGCGCGGTGCTGACCCCGACGCCGAAACCCACGCCGGAAGCGGAATAACGAAACCATCATTAAAACCCGTCGCGAACCAATCGCGGCGGGTTTTTTCGCGCCCAAACACAAAACAATCTGTTCCGAAAAATACACGCATGCTATACTGGAAAAAATGGTTTCAAAAAGCAGTGTTCGAGGTGTTTTATGCGAGGATTGCGCGTGTTTCGCCGCTCTCTTGCGGCGTTTGCTGCCCTGAGCTTAGCGGCTGCGCTCTCGGGCTGCTCGCTGCTCTCACTCTCACCAACTGCCGCCGTAACCCCCTCGGATACTCTAGCCACCCCGCTTGCTCGTTCTGCTTCGCCCCTGCCATCCCCCTCGCCCGCGGACGAACCGTATCTCGCGGTCTTTGGCGCGGAGGCGTCCGACGCGTTTCAACAGGGCGTGTCCAAGGCCGCCGAAAGTGGCAAGTACCCCGTCGTGTTTGAGGCCGGCGGAGTTGCGGCTCTGGCGGGCTACCAACCCAAGGAGCCCTGTGTCGCAATTTTGTATCTCAACGGAACGGACACCGCCGTGCCGCACTCGTCCGTGCCCGTGTTCGTGTTCGCCGCCGAAGGGCAGCGCGTCGGCGCGGATGTGCCGCACCTGACGTATGCGGACGCGTACGCCGCGGAAACCGCGCTCGACCTCGCCGTCGCCTACCCGCCGCACGAAACGCCCGTTCGCCTGATCGGGCTGTTTACGAGCGAACAGAGCCGAGCCTATACGGTCTGGCGCGAAGCCGCAGACAATGGGCGCGTCTTTTCGAAGGCGGAGTTTTTCCAAATTGAGCCTATTCCGGAAGAAACGCCAACGCCGAAGAAGTATCCGCCGTCCCCCACGCCGATTCCGACGCTGGAGGAGCGCCTGACATCGTTGTTCTCCCGCTTTTACCCCGGCATGATCGACGGGGTTTACGCGGAGACGGGCGAACTCGCCGTTGCCGCCGCGGGCGTGCTCGCCTCGTTGGGACGGGACGACATGGAGGTGTTCGCCGCCGCTACGGACGCCAACGCGGAGAGCCTGCTCTCGCCGCTGCTCGTTGCCTGCGTGGGGCTGAACGCCGGGGAGGCGGGCGGGCTGAGCTACAGCGCCGCCAGCGCGCTGCTGGACGGCGAAAACGTTACGCCGTTTGTCGTGCTGCCGCAGACCTTCGCCTACGACCCGAAATCCTGACCGGTTTCCCCGCAACTAAAAACCGCGCCGCGCTGCGCCTTCCCGGTTGGGAGCGCAACCGCCGACGCGGTTCTTTTGTTGTTTGCGTTATTCCTTGGCGGGTTGTGTCTCCGCTTCTTCCTTTGGCGGAGCGATTGGTTCTTCCGCTGCGTTGTTCGGCGTTTCCAGAACCAGCGGTTCCTCGGTCAGCTTTGGCGCCTGCACGGCCGCTTTTGGCGCAGGTTCCACCTTCGGCGGCGGCAGCATGCCCTCGTAGAGCGCGAGGTACGCCTTCGCGGGTTTCTGCCAGTCGAAGCGGTCCGCCATGCCGCGCAGCATCATGCGTCGCCACATCGCCTTGTCTGTCGTCCAGTAGTTGACCGCGCGCGCGATCGTATCCAGCATTTCATGCGCGTTGTAGTTGGCAAACGAAAAACCGTTCCCCTCGTCGGTAAAGAGGTTGTAGGGAATGATCGTGTCCTTGAGCCCGCCCGTCTCACGGACAATCGGCACACAGCCGTAGCGCAGCGCAATCAGCTGCGACAGTCCGCAGGGCTCGAACTGGCTCGGCATGAGAAACAGATCTGCGCCCGCGTAGATCCGGTGTGCGAGACCCTCGTCCAGTTCAATGCGTGCGTGCACCCGTTTGGGGTAGCGCCAGTTCGCCCAGTTGAGCATGTCCACAAACCGGCGGTCGCCCTTGCCGAGGAACACGATTTGCACGTCGTTCTTCATAATGTCGCCCAGCACGCGCTCCACGAGGTCGAGCCCCTTTTGCGCGGAGAGCCGTGCGATCATGCCGATAAGCGGCACGTCCCGCTCCTCCAGGCCGCATTCCTTCTGGAGCGCGCGCTTACAGAGCAGCTTTCCCTCCAGATGATCCGCGTCGAAGTGCTCCTTGAGGAACCGGTCGTTCGACGGGTCGAAAATCGTGTAGTCGAGACCGTTGAGGATGCCGCTGAGCGTGTTTTCCCGCGCGCGGAGCAGCCCGTCCAGATTCTCGCCGTAGAACGGGGTTTTGATCTCCTCAGCGTAGGTGGGGCTCACGGTGCAGAGCCGGTCGGCAAACACAAGCCCACCTTTCATGCAGCTGATGCATCCGTAGAACTCAAGGTATTCGTAGGTGAAGTAGCGATCGTCCAGGCCGAGCCGTCCGGCGATTTCGCGCCAGGAGAACAGGCCCTGATATTTGAGGTTGTGAATCGAAAAGACGGTTCGAATCCGGGCGTAGTCCGCGTTTGCGGCATACTGCGTCTTAAGAAGCGCGGCGGCAAGCCCCGTCTGCCAGTCGTTGAGGTGCAGCACGTCCGGAAAGAAACCGATGCGCGGCATCGCCTCCAGAATCGCGCGGCAGAAGAACGCAAAGCGGATTCCCTCGCTGACGCCGTCGCCATAGATTTCGCTGACGTAGAAAAACGTTTCGTTGTCGATGAAGTAGTAGGTGATGCCGTTGTCCACCACGCGCTCCACGCCGCAGTAAACCTTTTCCCAGCCGAAGAGCACCTCAAAGTCGCAAACGTGCTCCATGCGGCGCTTCCAGTATTCGTCGATCATGCCGTATTTCGGCAGCATGACGCGAACATCCGCCCCCTCGCGGCTCAGTGCCGCGGGCAGCGCGCCCGCCACATCCGCCAGACCGCCGGTTTTGACAAACGGTACGCATTCGCTCGCGCAGAATAATACCTTCATGGCACTCGTCCTCCGGAAAATTGTGTTGCGCCGCGCGCGGCGGGTATGCAAAAACAGGCGGGGTTGCCCGCAGGATCAAACCGCGCAGGCAAGCCCCGCGCGATGCCGGTGCGTTAAATCGTTGTGCCTTTTTTCAGAATGATCGGGAAGCCGTCGTAGCCGGTCAGCACGCGGCCGTCGCGGACGATAACGCCCTTGTCGAGGATCACGTGATCCAGATGGCAGTTCTCGCCAATGGACGCGCCCTGCATGAGAATGCTGTTTTTCACGATTGCGCCCTTCTTGACCGAGACGCCGCGGAACACAATGCTGTTTTCAATGGTGCCCTCGATGACGCAGCCGTCGGCGAGCATGGAGTTCTTGACCAGCGCGTTTTCGCCGTATTTGGCGCTGACCTCGTCCTTGATCTTCGTATAGATTGGATGCGATGGGTTAAACAGGTCGTTTCGCACCTCGGGCTGCAGCAGCGCGAGGTTATGCTGAAAGAACTCGTTCACCGAATCCAGCCGGGCGACGTAGCCGTCGTAACGATAGCCCATGATCTTGAGCGTTGCGCACTTTTTAAGCAGAATGTCGCGCGTGAGGTCGTAGTCCCCGCGGGAGTACGCCTCCTCGACGAGGTACTCCAGCAACAGCTTGTCCAGAATCATCACGTCGCAGCTGCGATGGATCGAGCGCGGCGTGTAGGGGTTGAGCTCCATTTCGGTCACGCGCCCGTTGGCGTCGAAAATCAGCCGCAGATCGAGGTTCTGCTCCTCGGATACGGTCAGATCCGTGTCGTTGTAGAGCATCGTGATGTTCGCGCGGGTTTCGATGTGTTTGGCGATCATGTCGTTAAACGTCATGTTGAAGATCGTGTGGCTGCCGGCCAGGATCACGTACTGCTGCGGATTGCGGCGCACGTAGCCGAGGCAGGAGCGAATCGCGTCCACACTGCCGCGGTAAAGGCCGGTGTTTTCCTTGGTCATGAACGGCGGCAGCATAAACAGGCCCTCGCGCTTGCGATGCAGGTCCCATTCCTTGCCGGAGCCGAGGTGGTCCATCAGCGAATGATAGTTCTTCTGCGCAATCAAACCGACGCTGGTGACACCCGTGTTGACGAGATCCGATAGGATAAAGTCGATGCAGCGGTAGCGTCCGCCGAACGGCACCGCCGCCACGGAGCGCGAAAGCGCCAAATCGCGCAGGTATGGATTGGTTTCTCCCGTGTAGATGAGGCCGAATGCATTACTTGTCATCGCATTTCCCTCCGGCTACGTTCTCGGTGGCGACCGTGCCCTGCGGCAGGTACGTCTCCGGCTGAATGCAGATGTCGTTGCCAACGAGCGTGATCGTTCCGGTTAGGGAGTTGTCCACCGTGTCGCCCAAACGGAGCGGGCCGCCGATGACCGCGTTCTCCCCGATTTCGGAGTTCTCGCCGACGATTGCCTGATAGACCTTTGAACCGCTGCGCACAATCGCGCCGGGGAAGATCACGGAGTCGTAGATCTCCGCGCCCGCCTCGACCAACACGTTGGAAAAGAGCACGCTGTGGTGCACCTTTCCCTCGACGCGGCAGCCCTCGGTGACGAGGCTCTGCGTAATCGATGCGTTCTCGCCGACATAGTGCGGCGGCATGATCGGGTTGCGGCTATAGATTCTCCACTGCGGGTCGTTGAGCACGAGCTTGGGCGGCGTGGAGAGAATGTCCATGTTCGCGTCCCAGAGGCTCTGAATCGTTCCAACGTCCTTCCAGTACCCGTGGAAGGGATAGGCGTATACGGCGTGCCCCGCGCCAATGATCATCGGAATAATGTCGTTGCCGAAGTCGTTGCTGGAATCGGGGTTTGCGTCGTCCTCGCGCATGCAGTTTTTGAGTTCTTTCCAGTTGAAGATGTAGATGCCCATCGAGGCCTTGTTGCTCTTTGGCTGCTTGGGCTTTTCCTCAAACGAAACGATCCGGTC
>CAZDXW010000065.1:4518-18953 GCA_964509485.1 uncultured Christensenella sp. | reverse complement strand
AGGTCGTCTATCTCGATCCTCCGTTTGGCACGGGGGATGTTTTTCATGTGCGCGTGCATGCGCAGAAGCGCCAGTTCACGATTCCGGCCTATACTGACCAGCTCGACGAGGCGGAATACCTGCGCTGGATGCGAGTCATCCTCTCCGGCGCGCGCGAGCTGCTCAGCGACAATGGATCGCTCTATCTGCACATCGACTACCGAATGAGCGCGAAGCTGCGGCTACTGCTCGACGAAATCTTTGGCGCGCAGAACTTTCTCAACGAGATCGTCTGGTGCTACAAATCCGGCGGTCGCAGCACGCGCTACTACCCGCGCAAGCACGACACCATTCTCTTTTACCGCAAGAGCGCTAAGGTATACTTCAACATCTCGGCGGTCGGCCGCCCGCGCGGGCCGGAGAAGCGCAACCACATGCGCCGCTTCGTGGACGACGAAGGGCGAATTTGCTTTACGATTCGATCCGCGGGAAAGCTCTATACCTATTACGAAAATACCCCGATGTACCCCAGCGACGTTTGGGACGATATTGAGCATCTCCAGCAAAAGGACAAGGAGCGCGTCGGCTACGCAACGCAGAAGCCGGAAGCGCTCTTAAACCGCGTGATCCTCGCCTCCTCTCGTCCGGGCGATCTAGTCTGCGACCTGTTCAGCGGCAGCGGAACGACCGCATCCGCCGCAAGCAAACTGGGGCGACGCTTTCTCGCTCTGGACGCTTCCCCAGCCGCGCTCTACGTGCTGCGCGCGCGCCAGCTGCAAAACGCCAGCGTGCTCTCTCTGTTGGATGGTGAACACGCGCTGGCCCTTCGCTACCCAAAGTCGGAAGCGCCCGCCAGCCTGACCGCCAGCATTGAAACACGGCGCGGCGTACGGGTTGCTTTGCTTCAGCAGGCGTCGTTCGAAACGGGTATTCCGCTCGTGTACGCGGCGGTTGGCGCCGAGCAGGACGGTTGTTTTTACCCGTACGCGACGGACTGCGAGCCAAAGCTTCCGTTGGAACTGCCGCTGGACGGGTTGACACGCCCCGTCGTGCAGATTTGCGACATCTACGGCAGGCAGGCGTTCTTTACAATAGATCAATAGATTAACAACAAAGGATTTCTATTTACGATATCTACGGTAGGCATGCGTTCTTTACATTGAACGATTGATGTTACACGAAAGGATTCCGAACAGAATGAACCACTGGATACACGACTACTGCATGCAAAAACCCGGCGTCACGGAAGAGTTTAAGGATGCCTGGAATTCGCAACTCTATAAACTCGGCGGCAAGATCTTTGTGATGCACGGCGAGTACAAGGACGGCCGTCCTCTACTGACCGTAAAGCTCGAACCCGCGTTCTCCGAGCTGTTGCGGCAGCAATACGCAGGCAGCATCATACCCGGATATTATACAAACAAAACGCACTGGAGTTCGCTCTTTCTCGACAGCGATGTTCCGCAGGACGTTGCCCGCGCCATGCTGGACAACGGATACGAAACCATGCTTGCCTCGCTGCCGAAAAAGGCGCAACTGCAAATTCGTCCATCCGAAACCGAGTAACGCGCTTCAATTGCACGCTACTAAACGGAACGATTCCGATTTGTAAAACCAACGCCATACTATTGTTACGCTCCTGCTACACACAGCTCTGGCGTTTTGAACGATTTTTTAGTATGATAGGACTAATGGAACAGAAGAATATTACGAATCAATTGAACGAACCCGAAAACACTTGCACGGATCCGTCCCAATCGAATCCGCCAAGGAAAAAGCGCTGGAATCTTCTCAGCGCTGTCTTTATGCTTGCGCTGATCGTCGTAACGATCGTGATTCTCTTTAAGGACACCTCGATTTCCGAAGTTTGGTCCGCCGTACAGTCCGCAGACCCCCTTTGGCTGCTCGCGGCGCTCGGCGCGGCGCTGTTTGCAGCGGTGCTCTTTGGCGTGGCGCTGCACATCGGCCTTCGCGCGCTTTACCGCAAGCGGATTCCGCTGCTGCGCGACATCGGCTTTGGGTTCATTGGGCAGTACTACACCGCCATCACGCCGGCGGGCGCGGCGGGACAGCCGATGCAGCTCTACTACATGCTGGCCTACGGCGTAGACGTTTCATATGCCTCGCTGGTACTGCTACTGGTCAACGCGGCGCATCAGATCGTCGTGCTGCTGATTCCAACCGTGCTCTTCCCCTTTCATGCCAGCCTGATTCTGAATAACCTCGGCGCGTTTCTCTGGCTGTTTCTGCTGGGCGCACTGATCAACATCGGGTTAATCCTCTTTCTGCTGTTTGCCATGTTCTCCAAGAGCTTTGCACAACGCGCAGTGCACTGGGTCATCAATCTGCTCGTGAAGATGCACATTGTGAAGCACCCGGAAAAGATCTTTGCGAAGGCGGACGAGCAGATTCGCCGCTATGGTCAGGGCGCGGAGGTGCTCAAGCAGCATCCGTGGCTGATTGTCGGCGAGTTGGTTGCCTACATCCTGCTGCTCGGTTCGCAGTTTGTCATTCCGTATTTTATCTATCGCTCGTTCGGGTTGAGCGGATTTGGCATGATGGACTTCATCGCCCTGCAATCCGTGCTCTATCTGGCCGTGTGCTTCCTGCCGATTCCCGGTTCGGCGGGCGTCAGCGAAAGCGGATTTGTTACGATCTTCCGCGTGCTGTTTCAGAGCGCGCTGATCGTTCCGGCGATGCTGCTTTCGCGTCTTGCGAGCTTCTACCTCATCCTTCTGGTCAGCGGAAGCATCGCGCTCGCCATGCAGCTGGTGCTTTCCGCCAGAAAGAAGCGCGCCGCAAAAGCACTGTCAGCCTCGCAAACGCCCTGTCCACCGAAAGAGCCGGAAGAAGAAACGATCCCCTGACGATTCGAGTCATGCAAAAATAAGAATACAAACAAGAGCGGCTTACCGATTTGGTAAACCGCTCTTTTGCGTCATCACTCTTTATCGACCTTTGGAAGAGGACTTCTTTCCGTTTCGGGTTTCCGCGCCCTCACCCATTGTTGCCGCCAGCTTTTCAAGCAGCGATCGTTGTTCCTCGGTGAGGTGCTTGGGCACCTCTATGTGTACCGTAACGATCAGATCGCCTTTTCCGTTTGCATTCAGGCGCTGTATGCCCTGCTCGCGCAGGCGGTAGGTCGCGCCGGTCTGCGTGCCCGCCGGAATGGTGTATTTCACGCTCTCCTTGAGCGTGGGTACCGTTACGCTGCCGCCGAGCGCCGCCGTCGTGTAGGTAATCGGCATCTCGATGTACAGGTCGAATCCTTTACGGGTAAACTGCCTGTGCGGGCGCACGGTAATGGACACATACAGGTCGCCGTTCGGCCCGCCGCGATGTCCCGCGTTGCCCATGCCGCGCAGGCAGAGGCTCTGTCCGTTGTCGATGCCCGCGGGAATCTTGACCGTCTTTTTAATGTTTTTGCGCACTCGTCCCGAACCACGGCAACTCGTGCAGGGATCGTTGATCACCTTGCCGGTGCCGCGGCAGTTGGAGCAGGGCCGCGTCGAGGTAAACGAACCCAGAATCGTATTCTGCTGGGAGCGCACCTGACCGGTGCCGTTGCAGGTTTTACAGGTCGTCGCTTCCGTTCCGGGTTTTGCGCCGCTGCCATGGCAAACGTCGCAGGCTTCTTCGCGCGGAATCGTGATTTCCTTTTCCACGCCGAACGCGGCTTCTTCAAACGTAATGGTCAGGTTATAGCGCAGGTCGTCCCCCGGTACGGGGCCGTTTCGCGTCTGCCCGCCGCCGAATCCGCCAAAACCGCCGAACCCGCCGCCGAACATCTGCCCCAGAATATCGCCAAGATCGCCAAACCCGCCCGCGAACGGGTCCTGCCCGCCCATCGAGGGGTCGAACGCCGCATGACCAAACTGGTCGTATTTCGCGCGTTTGTCCGCGTCCATTAGCACTTCCGCGGCTTCGTTGAGTTCCTTAAACTGTGCTTCCTTCGCCTTGTCGCCTGGGTTCAGGTCGGGGTGGCACTCCTTTGCTTTTTTTCGGAACGCGCTCTTGATTTCGTCCGCCGTAGCGGTTTTGCTCACGCCCAGTATTTCGTAATAATCGCGTTTATCTGCCAACGCCCGTCACCTCTCCATCCGGAAGCGCCATCCCGCTTCCGCGCTCAATTGAATTCTGCTTCCGACAAGGAGGCGCACGTGTTTCGTTGCGCCTCCGAGCCGGAATGCCTCATATGAAAATCGCTGGTTTCAGCGATTATTTGTCGTCTACGACCTCGTAGTCCGCGTCGACCACGTCGTCCTTTGGCTGACCCTGTGCGCCTGCGTCATAGCCGCCCTGCGCATTCGGGTCATATCCGCCCTGCGCACCCGCCTGCTGCTGCGCCTGCTCGTAGACCTTGCCAAAGACGCTGTAGCTCACTTCGGTGAGGTGGTCGCTCGCCGTCTTGATCAGTCCGGTGTCGCCGCTCTCAACCGCCTTCTTGAGGTCTGCAATGGCCTTTTCGATCTGCTCCTTGCCGGAAGCGTCGATCTTGTCGCCCATCTCTTTGAGGCTGCGCTCGGTGGTGTAGATCAGCTGGTCGGCGTGGTTCTTCGTTTCGACCTCTTCCTGACGCTTCTTGTCTTCCGCAGCGAACTTTTCCGCTTCGGTCACAGCGCGCTTGATCTCGTCCTCGTTGAGGTTGGTCGAAGCGGTGATGGTCACGTTCTGCTGGTTGCCCGTGCCGAGATCCTTCGCGGAAACGTGCACAATGCCGTTTGCGTCGATGTCGAACGAAACCTCAATCTGCGGTACGCCACGCGGCGCCGGTGCGATTCCATTGAGCTGGAAGCGGCCGAGGGTCTTGTTGCCCTGCGCCATACCGCGCTCGCCCTGGAGCACGTGGACTTCTACGCTGGTCTGCCCGTCCGCAGCGGTCGAGAAGATCTGGCTCTTCTTGGTCGGGATCGTCGTATTGCGCTCAATGAGCTTCGTGAACACGCCGCCGACGGTCTCGATGCCGAGGGAAAGCGGGGTAACGTCCAGAAGCAGGATGTCCTTGACTTCGCCGCCAAGAACGCCGCCCTGAATCGCCGCGCCGATGGCAACGCACTCGTCCGGATTGATGCCCTTAAACGGCTCTTTGCCGGTGATCTTTTTGACCATGTCCTGCACCATCGGGATACGGGACGAACCGCCGACGAGAATGACCTTGTCCACCTGCGAGGCAGAGAGGTTCGCGTCGCCAAGGCACTTCTGAACGAGGGTCTTGGTCTGTTCCACGAGGTCGTTGATCAGCTCGTTGAACTTTGCGCGGGTAATCGTGATGTCGAGGTGCTTCGGACCCGACTTGTCCATCGTGATGAACGGCAGGTTGATCGTGGTCTGCGCAACGCCGCTGAGGTCGATCTTCGCCTTTTCGGCGGCTTCCTTCAGACGCTGAAGCGCCATCTTGTCCTGTCGCAGGTCAATGCCGTTGTTCTTCTTAAAGTCGTCGGCAATGTAGTCCATGATCAGCTGGTCAAAGTCGTCGCCGCCGAGGCGGTTGTTGCCCGCGGTCGCGAGAACCTGGAACACGCCGTCGCCAATTTCGAGAATCGAAACGTCGAACGTGCCGCCGCCAAGGTCGTAGACCAGAATCTTCTGGTTGTTCTCTTTGTCCATGCCGTAGGCAAGCGCGGCTGCCGTCGGCTCGTTGATGATGCGCAGGACTTCGAGGCCGGCGATGCGGCCCGCGTCCTTCGTCGCCTGACGCTGGCTGTCCGTGAAGTACGCCGGAACGGTGATGACCGCCTGCGTCACGGTTTCGCCAAGGTAGGCTTCCGCGTCCTGCTTGAGCTTCTGCAGGATCATTGCCGAGATTTCCTGCGGCGTGTAATCCTTGCCCTCAATATGGACTTTGCGCGAGGAACCCATGTCGCGCTTGATCGAGGCGATCGTGCGATCCGGGTTCGTGATGGCCTGGCGCTTTGCAATGTTGCCAACCATGCGCTCGCCGTCCTTAAACGCAACCACGGAAGGCGTGGTGCGCGCGCCCTCGGAATTCGGAATGACAACCGGTTCGCCGCCTTCGAGGAAAGCGACGCAGGAGTTCGTTGTGCCAAGGTCGATACCAATAATTTTACCCATAATTCATATCCTCCAACTATTCTGTAAAAATGTTTCCGGTCTCTCCGGAAAAATGTTATTCGCTTATTTAGCAAGATTTACTCGGCAACTTTTACCATACAGTGTCGAATGATCTTGTCGCCCATGCGATAGCCCTTTTGGAAGACGACGACGATTTCGCCGCTCTCCTTGCCCTCCGTCTTTTCGCGCATGACCGCTTCGTGCTTGGTGGGGTCGAATTTACAGTCGCTCTCGATCTCCTCTAACCCAAGCTTCTTCAGCGCGTCCATCATCTGCCGCTGAACGAGAACGATGCCGTCCCGCCAGAGTGCATTCTCTTCGGGAATGCTGTCCAGCGCGCGCTCGAGGCTGTCCAACGCAGGCAGGAGCTCTTTCACCGCGTCCCGCTTGCCCTCTTCGTAGCTGTCAAGGCGGATGCTCGCGTTGCGGCGGCGAAAATTATCGAAGTCCGCCTGAATGCGCTGCAGCAGTACAACCGTTTCGTCCTTTTCCTTCGTGAGCGCCTCGATATGCGCCTTTGCGGCGGCAAACTCCTCGGCGGTCAGCGTGTAGGTTTCCTGATCGGCGTCCACAGCCGGTTCGGCGGAGACGACGGACGGCTCGGAGGCTTCGGTTGCGGTGCCCGCCTGCGTTTCCGCGGTTGGTTTTAGCTCTTCGCGTACCATTTCTTCATGTTGTTCGGTCTTCTTCGTCAATGTTCCCGTCTCTCTTTCTTCGTATCCCGGCGGGGCAGAACACTCTCTGCCGCCGTTTGCGTTAATCTTCTTCCGGATCGTTGGTCAATATCTCCGACAGGCTTCGACGCATGAATTCCAGCACCGAGATGACCTTGCCGTAGTTCATTCGCGTCGGGCCGATGATTCCAAACGAACCCATCGGCTCGTCGCCGACGCGGTAGGTCGCGGTGACGATGCTGCAGTCCTTAAACGTCTCGTCCTCGTTTTCGTTTCCAATCGTAATCGAAAACTCCAGTTTGCTCGCGCGTTTGAGCAAGTCGTAGAGCATGCTCCGGCCTTCCACGGCGGCAAGAAAGTTCTTTGCTTTGTTGACGTCGCTGTACTCCGGAAAATGCAGCATATTGATTGCACCCGAGAGCTGAACGCTCGTCGGCTCCGGCTCAATCTTTCGATCGATTGCCTCGCAGATTCCGCTGAGGAACGCGCGGCGTTCGCCGAGGTCGCTGCTCATTTCGCGCATCATCAGCTCGCCGATGTGATCCATCCGGCAGTCGCAAAAGCGCTCGGTCAGCATTCGCGAAATCCGTTCCAGCTCGATGCTGTCCATATCGTCCGGAACGCGGATCACCGCGTCCTGCGAGAATCCCGCGGAGGTCACAATGACCACGAGCGCGCGCCCTTCGCGGAGCGGTACGAGCTGAATGTGCCGTAGCCGGTTTCCCGCCAGCATAGGCGAGAGCACCATTGCCGTATAATGCGTGACCATGGAGAGCGCCTGCGCCGTCTGTTTCATGACGGCTTCGACCTCGTCGATCTTGGAGCCCATGTGCGCGCGGATGATCTTGATCTCGTCGTCGGACAGCGCGGCCTTCTGCATCATTTGATCGACATAGAGGCGGTATGCCTTGTCCGAGGGAATGCGTCCGGCGGAGGTATGCGGCTGTTCGAGATAGCCGAGCTCTTCAAGATCCGCCATTTCGTTTCGAATCGTCGCGCTCGAGAGGCTGAAGCCTTCGAGCTTGCTGATCGCACGTGAGCCAACCGGAGACGCGGACAGGATGTACTCGTCGATAATCGCCTTCAGAATGCCGAGTTTACGGGCATCCAGTTCCATCTGTTCCGCCTCCTCTCCGTCGCTGATTGCAATATTTATGGGTCGAAACGACCCATCAAACAGCGGAATATTTGTTATTAGCACTCTATTTTGATGAGTGCTAACCCATGAGAAAAATTTAGCACCTACGAGCTTTTGTGTCAAGTAAGTGCTGTATCAAAAATGTGACATTCCAGTGAATTTGGCCTTTTGCCGGTTTTCGACCTGTTACATGAAGAAGCCGAGCGCTTCATTCTGCATATCCAGCCCGCGGCGGTTGAGCGCGACAAAATCAGCCGATTCCGAGACCCAATCCCGTTTGCGCAGGGACTCCATTGCGCGCGGAAACGCCTCGACAACATCCAGCCCAAAGCGGGCGGCAAACGCGGCGCGGTCGATGCCGCGCGTGAGCCGAAGCCCCAGCATGATGCTCTCAAACATCTCTTCCCCGCTTTGCAGGCGGATGGTCTCCGTTTTTGGCAATCTGCCCTTGCGGAGTAAACGAATGTATTCCTCCAGCGAGGTGGTGTTCGCATACCGCGTCCAAATCTTTTGCCGGATGGCGGAGTGCGCCGCAACGCCAAGGCCGATGTATTCGCCGTTATGCCAATACGTCAGGTTGTGGCGGCACTCGTACCCTTCGCGCGCAAAGTTGCTGATCTCGTAACGGTGGTATCCGCGCGATTCGAGGTAGTCGATGCCCGCGTCCTGCATGTCCGCAACCGCGTCTTCTTCCGGAAGAGTCGTTCTTCCGTCGGCAACGCGCGCGTAGAGCGGCGTATGCTCTTCGAGCGTCAGCGCGTAGCTGGAGATGTGTTGCAGCTCCAGATCGCAAACAGTTTGTAACGTGTCGAGGTACTGCTCCTGCGTCTGCCCCGGCAGGCCGTGCATCACGTCCGCATTGATGTTTCTTAACCCCGCTTCGCGCGCCCAGTTCAGCGTATCGAGAAATTGCGCGAAGGTGTGAATTCGCCCGACGCTTTGGAGCAGCGCGTCATCCGCGCTCTGCAAGCCGATCGAAAGGCGGTTGATCCCCACCGCGTGATAGGCCGCGAGGCTCTCGCGGGACGCCGTGCCGGGGTTACACTCCATGGAGCACTCCGCGTGTTCCGCAATCGGAAAATGCGTTTCTAGTGCGTCCATGATTCTCTGCATCTGTTCGCCGGAAAGCAGCGACGGCGTTCCTCCGCCAAAGAAGATCGTGTCGAACGACGCGGGGTACTCCCCCGCTCGCGCGGTGAGTTCGATCTCGCGCAGCAGCGCTTCGACGTAGCCATCCAGCGCGCCCGCGTTCGCAAACGACGTAAAATCGCAGTAGTCGCACTTCTTGACGCAGAACGGAATATGCAGATAGATGCCCGCCATCGCGCTAGTTGATGCGCAATACGCTCATGAACGCGTCACTCGGCAGAGAGACGGTTCCAACCTGGCGCATGCGCTTTTTGCCTTCCTTCTGTTTCTCCAGCAGCTTCTTTTTGCGCGTGATGTCGCCGCCATAGCACTTGGCGAGCACGTCCTTGCGGACGGCGCGGACGGTTTCGCGCGCAATGATCTTTCCGCCGATGGCGGCCTGCACCGGAATTTCGAACTGCTGACGCGGTATGACCTCGCAGAGCTTCTCCGCAACGGCGCGCCCCTTTGCGTAGGCGCGGTCACGATGGACAATCGTGGACAGCGCGTCGCAGGGATCGCCATTGAGCAGAAAGTCCAGCTTAACCAGGTCACTCTTTTCATACCCTTTGAGCTCATAGTCGAAGGACGCATACCCGCGGCTGCGGCTTTTGAGCTGGTCGAAGAAATCGTAGATGATCTCGTTGAGCGGCATTACGTAGTGAATCCGCACGCGGGATTCTTCAATGTAATTCATGTCGACGAATATGCCGCGCCGTTCCTGGCAGATTTCCATGATGGAACCGACGTATTCAGAAGGCGTCATGATCGTTGCGTTGACGACCGGCTCCTCTAACAATTCAATCTCGGTGACCGGCGGCAGCTTCGACGGGTTGTCGATCAACTCCTCCTCGCCGGAGGTGAGCTTGATCTTGTAGATAACGCTCGGCGCGGTGGTCACGAGGTCGAGATCGAACTCGCGCTCCAGCCGCTCCTGAATGATCTCCATGTGTAAAAGTCCGAGGAACCCGCAGCGGAAGCCGTAGCCCAACGCGCTGGACGTTTCCTGCTCAAACGAGAGCGACGCGTCGTTGAGCTTGAGCTTGTCGAGCGCGTCCCGCAGGTCTTCGTACTGCGCGCCGTCCGCGGGATAAATACCGCAGAACACCATGGGGTTCACCTGCTTGTAGCCGGGCAGCGGTTTTTTGGCGGGGCGGTCGGCCAGCGTAATCGTGTCGCCCACCTTGGTTTCGGCAACGCTTTTAATCGACGCGGCAATGTAACCGACCTCGCCCGCGGTGAGCTCGTCCACCGGCAGCGGAGACGGCGTAAACACGCCAACCTCGGTGACGTCGAATTCATGCCCCGTCGCCATGGAGCGAATGCGCATGCCTTCCTTCACCGTTCCGTCGAACACGCGAACATAGGAAAGCGCGCCTTTGTAGTTGTCGTATACGCAGTCGAAGACGAGCGCGGTCAGCGGCGCATCGGGATCGCCTGTTGGAGGCGGAACAATCGAAACGACCGACGCGAGCACGTCCGCCACGTTAGTTCCGTTCTTGGCGGAAATCTTCGGCGCGGAGTGCGCTTCGATGCCGATGACGTCCTCAATCTCCTGCGCGGTGCGCTCCGGCTCCGCGCTCGGCAGATCGATCTTGTTGATCACCGGAACGACCTCTAGGCCGTTGTCCACGGCGAGGTATACGTTTGCGAGCGTCTGCGCCTCAATGCCCTGCGTCGCGTCCACAACGAGCACCGCGCCTTCGCAGGCAGCCAGCGCGCGGCTGACTTCGTAGTTGAAGTCCACGTGCCCCGGCGTGTCGATGAGGTTGAACATATAGCGCTTTCCATCCGTATGCGTATAGAACATGCGTACCGCGGAGGATTTAATCGTAATGCCGCGCTCGCGCTCAATGTCCATGGAGTCGAGCAACTGCTCCGCCATGTCCCGCGCGGCGACGGTTTCCGTCAGTTCCATCATGCGATCGGCCAAGGTTGATTTGCCGTGGTCGATGTGCGCGATGATGGAAAAATTTCGAATCAGTTCATTGGGGTATGCCATATGGTTCCCTCCCGTATTTCGGGTTTTATCATACTGTATCCAAGGTTGGAATGCAAGATTGATCCAACGACCAAGCCGCGAAAAATGGCGATGCCGTTTGGCACCGCCATTCCTGCGTGTTTGACACTCTTGTAGAACTATTCAATCGGACGCCGCGCGACGACGAAGTTTCTGCGCCAGTAGCTGGTCTTTGCGCCGCGTCGAACAACCTTGCCGTTGGCGGACGATGCGTCAATCATTTCGCCGCCGCCGATATATATGCCTACGTGTCCAACCGTGCTGCTGTCGTCCGACTTAAAGAACAGCAGATCACCCGGTTTCACGTTGTCGATGTCCGAAATCTTCGTCCAGCTCGTCGTCTTGGAAAGACCCGCCGCGTTCAGACGGCGCGTATACACGTTGACCTGCCGCAGGCAGTAGTACACCAGTCCCGAGCAGTCGAACGTATCCGGACCGCTCTTTCCGAGAATATAGGTATCGCCTAGTTGCTTCTTGGCGATGGAGATCATTTTATCGATGCGGCCCTCCGCGGAGGAAGCGCGCGCCAACGCGGCTTGCTTTTTCTTTTCCGCCGCAATTTCTTTCTCTTTGGTATAGGAAACACGGGCGTCGGCGGAGTTGATCTCTTCGAGCGTCTGCTCGCCGGCCTTGCCGTCTTTTGTAATGTAGTTTCGGTTCTGGAACTTCTTGACCGCCTCGACCGTATCCGTACCATAATAGCCGGTGACCTGATTGTCGTCGAGATAGCCCAGTTCCACGAGCTGTTCCTGGAAGGATTCGATGTCGTCCCCCTCCGCGCCCTCGGTCATGACGTATTTCTTCGCCTCTTCCGAATAGATCAGGGCGATGGTGTCGTTTCCGCAAATGCCGTCCTGCTGCAACTCGTGCTGGCGTTGGAAGAGCTTGACCGCGTATTTGGTCGCGTTGCCGAAATAACTCGTCGGTTCGTCGATGGCGAGGTAGCCGAGCTCCATCAGGCGCTTTTGCAGCGCCATGACGTCCTCGCCCTCCGCACCCTTCTCAATTCGAACCTCCGGCGTCGGGCTTGGGGTCGGCACCGGCGTTGCGGTTGGAGCGATGGTTGGCGAAGGCGTCGTCGCCAACGCGAGCTGCGCCGCCATGATCTCCGTTTTCTTATGCTGACTACCGGAAACCGCAAAGATTAACACGACGCAAACCAGAACAAACCCCGCCGCCGAAAGGACGAAGATTCGCATTGGTTTGCCCATGAGGTAAATTGAACGAAGGAATTTTTTAAATCCCGCGAGCAGCTTCTGCGAGAAGGTCAGGTTCTTTTGCTGTTTTTTCGAACCGGAACCGTTCCCCTTGCCGGAGCCGTTGCCATTGCCGGAACCGCTCCCTTTGCCGGAGCCGTTGCTATTACCGGAACCGCTCCCTTTGCCGGAACCATTTCCAGTACCAGATCCGTTGCCGTTGCCGGAACCTGCACCGTTTCCGTTGCTTTTCCCGCCGCCATTGCTAACGGTCGGGGTATATTCATATTTGGTGTAATCCGTGTACTTCTTCGTCGGACCGTTTCCGGCTACGCCGCTGCCATTCGGCCGGTTTACGCTCGTATTGTTGCCGTTTGCATTGGAACCGTTTGTATCCGACCGATAGCCGTATCCGTTTGTGGAGGGTTCTCTTGCGGAACCCGCGCCTGCAGCCGCGGGACTGCCGCCGCGTACGGCTCGATCGTAGCTGCCATCCGGGCGAGCGGTGTTTGCGTATCCGCTGTTCTCGCGCGGAGGAACAGCGCCGGACGGATATCCGTATGGCACGCTACCGCCGCCGCGCGGTTGCGCAACGCCGCCGTTGTATCCACCGGATTGATTCGAAGCGTCATAGCTGGAATAGGAGATGTTTCGATTGGGTTCGCGACCGGAACCTTGCTGTGTATACGCAGAGTAGGCCCCGTTTGCCACGGGCCTGCCCTGCATCGACGAACCGTAGGCATTCACCCGCGATCCGTTTGTATATGCGCCTGTACTGTTCGACGAATTCTTCGACTGAAGTGATCCGTAATCCGTATAGTCCATAGCACTCTCCTAATGCAAAATTCTACGGAAAGCGCAGACGTTTTGCAATAGGAATCTAAATATTGTAATACATTGTTCAATATTAGGCGAGTATACCACAATATGTAGTGGCCTTGTTACTTTGAAATCGCGATTTCGAAAAGCGATTGTGAACACGATGTGATACAAAAAACACGTCTAGTGTTGATTTAGACGTGCTGATGTTGCTTGATCAACTGTTTAGTCGAATAATGCGGTCGAGAGGTACCGTTCGCCGGTGTCTGGAAGAATCACGACGATCGTCTCGCCCGGCTTTCCACGCTTCTGCGCATAGACGCGCGCGCCTGCGAGCGCCGCGCCACAGGAGATTCCGCTGAGGATTCCCTCGGTCTTCATAAACAATTTTGCGGCTTCGAGCGCGTCCTCCGTCTTGACGGAAATCACTTCGTCCACCACGGATGCGTCGTAGTTCTTCGGAACAAAATTTGCGCCGAGCCCCTGAATGCCGTGCGCGTTCGCCTGCCCGCCGGTGAGCACCGGCGACTCCGCAGGCTGTACAGCAATCACGCGAATCTTCGGATTCTGTTTCTTTAGGTAGCGTCCCGCGCCGCAGACCGTTCCGCCGGTTCCAACGCCCGCAATCAGCGCGTCCACGCGGCCTTCGCTGTCTTGCCAGATCTCCGGGCCGGTCGTCGCTTCGTGCGCGGCGGGGTTATCGGGATTCTCAAACTGCAGCATCCGTTTGCTTCCGGGAATCTCTTTGAGCAGTTCCTCCGCGCGTTCGTTCGCGCCCGCCATGCCGCGCTGCGCGTCCGTCAAAATAATAGAAACGCCGAGCGCTTCCAGAATCTTGCGCCGTTCCAAGCTCATCGATTCCGGCATGGTCAGCACCACGTGATAGCCGCGCGCGGCGGCGACCACGCCAAGCCCAACGCCGGTATTTCCGCTCGTCGCTTCAATCAGCGTCGCGCCGGGTTTGAGCTCCCCTCGCTCCTCCGCGCGGCAGATCATGTTCAGCGCAATGCGATCCTTCGAGCTGCCGCCGGGATTCCGGCTCTCCAGCTTGACCACCAGATTCGCGTCGATTCCATAGGCTTTCGCGAACCGATCCGCCCGCATGAGCGGCGTGTTTCCAATCAGCTCCGCAGCAGATGCATAGATCATGCGTGAATCGCCCCCAGTGCCGCCTGCATAATTGCCTTTGGCGATGTTTCCGCGTTATCCACCTTTACAAAAGGCTTGCCCGCTGGCAAAAACGATTCGCGCTGTTCCTGCTTCAACCGATCAAAAGCCGCTTCGTCGTCCAGCACCACGAGCCGCGCCATCACGCCCTGCACGGAGAGCATGTCCCCCGCCTGACGAATCAAATCCGCAAACTCGCGTCTGGCAATCAAAATCACGTCCGGGCCGTTCTTCGGCTCGCG
>CAZDXW010000065.1:1194-4418 GCA_964509485.1 uncultured Christensenella sp. | reverse complement strand
GTTAGTTTTCGAATGGATTGCGTGGACTTTACCTTCATCGGATGGTTCCTCCGGTTCTGTGAATGGGAACGAATCTGCGCCGTTTGATCAAAACCTGTTCGGTATTCGGTCTACCGTTTCGTCGGTGTCAAACCGAAAACTTCTATATATTATACGCAGATTCCAACAAAATGCAAATAAGTACGATCTTGCATCATTAACGTGGCCGTTACTTTTCGATTGCCTCTTCGGCGGTAAGCTCCGTTACTTCGATCTCTTTCGATTTCGCCTGCCGTGCGCTGATCATTACACCGGCTATGATGATGACGCCGCCAATCACTTTTCGTAACGTCACCATCTCCCCCAGCAACACCCAGGAGAAGAACACACCAAAGATTGGCACGAGATTGAGCATGGAGGTCACAGAACTCGCGGGCAGTTTCTTGAGCCCATTGTTGTACAGCAGAAACGCAACCACCGAGCAGAACACACCGAGAAACAGCATCATGGAAAACGACATCACCGTTGGCGCCGCCCAGTCTCCGCGTTCAAACAGCGCGAGCGGCGCCATAAAGATAGCACCAAACAACGTCTGGTAAAACAGCAGCGAGATCGACGGATAACGGTTGACAACCTTCTTTGTTAAGAAGTTATAAAATGCCCACGCGATGCCCGCAACGAGCAGCAGCAGCACGCCGAGCAGTTCCCCCTGCTGGCGCGTGTCCGCTTTGACATAGGACAAAATGACGACGCCCGCGATGGCAATCAGAATACCGATGATCTTAAACAGGTTCATCTTCACCTTGTAGATCAGCGACTCCAGCAGCAGCGTGATGGCCGGATAGGACGCGATGATCAGCGTCGCGCTGGAAGCGGACGTCCACTGCATGGCAATGTTTTGCAGCACGGCGTAGAGCGTAATGCCCATCAGCCCACTGAGCGCAACCGTTCCGATGTCCTTTTTCTCGAGCTTGACGCGGTTTTTCGGCAGCAGCGTCAGCGCGCCTAAAATCAGCGTGGCAACCACGAACCGCACCGCGCCGAGCGTGATGGGCGGAAAGGTTTCGTAAGCGATTTTAATCGCGACAAACGACGAACTCCAGATGACGAGCGCGCCGAGGATCGAAAGGTAGGATAGCGCGCCGGACTGCTTTTGCGTAGACACAAGTGTTCTCCCTAATCCGAATTTTGAAGAAAAGCCGCTGTTCGCAGCGGCGTTTGAACCAAGATATTCTTTTTTGAAAGCGATGTCAAGGAAGATATTGCTCTTCCGACTGAATTTTATAAAATTCAAATCTCAAATGATCCGTATGAGTATTTTCCCCGGTTATCTGACTCTTCAAGTTTCGTCGTAAGCCGAAGAGAGAACCCCCGAACAAGTCGCCTCATTCGGGGGTAAGTCGGAAAGGATATGTTTCGATCTCTCCGTATTATATGTTTGGAATCTGCGCAATAAAGTCTTTCAGGGTTTTGGCGCTCTTTTGAAGGGCTTCCTCTTCCTGCGACGAAAGATTGTATCGAATAATCCCGTCCACCCCGTGTTGATTGATCACCGACGGGAGGCTCAGCGCTACGCCGTTGATGCCGTATGCACCGTTGATTACGCTCGCGACGGTCTTGATGGAGTTCTTGTCCTTCACAATCGCTTCGATCACGTTTTCAACGATACCGGCAATCGCGAAATAGGTCGCGCCCTTTAAGCGGATGACCTCGGTGCCGCCATTCTTGGTTTTGTTGACGATCTCCAGTTTGTCCGCATCGGTCAGCGGAATCCCCATCGATTTGCAGTATACGTCCACGCTTTGCCCGGCAATCTGCGTCGCGCTCCAAACGGGCACCTGTGATTCGCCGTGTTCTCCAATGATGTAGCCATGCACATTTTGAATGTCCACGTTCAGTTTCTGCGCGAGGTAAAAACGAAACCGTGCGGAGTCCAGCGCGGTGCCGGTTCCAAACACTTTTCCGGCGGGCAGGCCGGACCATTTCTGAATCAGATACGTCAAGATATCCGCCGGATTCGAGACTACGATGATATTGCCATGGTTGTAATATTTCATGATGTTCTCGGTGATGCTTTTCGCGATTGGAACATTTTTGTTGGCAAGATCCAACCGCGTTTCACCCGGCTTTCTGTTTAGACCAGCCGTCACAACGATTACATCGCAGTTTGCGCATTCGGAATAGTCGCCCGCGTGGATGTTCATTTGTCCCAGATGGCACAGACCATGATTGATGTCCAGCGCTTCGCCCATGGCCTTGTCGTTGTTTACATCAATGAGTACGATTTCGCTCGCGGTTCGGTTGATCGCAACGTTATATGCGATGGCCGCACCAACATAACCAGCACCAATAATTGCAATTTTCGATTTGCCTTCCAACATATCGATATCCTCCGTTATTTATGCGTAATACGCGCAAATAAGTTTAATTACTATAAGAATTCTATCGTAAACCGTGCTGTTTCGGCGCGCTGAATTTCTGTTCGATTGATTGATATAAGATTCTCCAAATCCTCCGCCATGTTATCAATCATATTCCGTAGTATCAAGTTTTTCAAGGGCTATTTATTATATATTATTTTAATTATCGGAACTTTTTTCGTTTCTAAAATGAAAAACACCCTCTGTTACCAGAAGGCGTTTTCTTGCGAATGGTAGTCCGTTTCGCGTACGAATTGGGTTGTTAATCCAGCAGCTTCAGTTTCCGGACTGTTTGTAGTAATAATAAACGCTGGGGAACTCATATAGTGTCCCCATGCTCCCTTCCAGCCAGTACCCGAATATATAGTAATAATAGTCCGGGTATAGTTGATCGAACAGATATTGCTCGTTCTGTTCTTTGAACGTATTCCAACCGTTGGTCGCGCTGAGTACATTGGCATCCTTGATCTCAAAAATCCGGTTTCTCGCGATGGCGTATTCATATCCGCCAAAGACGCAGAACTCGCAGTCTTCCAGAGACGGCGTTTTTGTGATAAACGTGTCGTTCATGCCAAGCTGCGTTGCCTGAGCCGGAATATCTCCGTTTACGAATCCCAACCCGGCAAAGGTAACGGTTGATTCCTCCGACCAGTTCTCGTTCGAATACAGAACTGCCCCCGCCTCTTTCTGCGGCTGCGCAAGCAGCGCGATAAGATAGCCCCCGCGGAGCACCATCACGCACAGCAACGCAAGAACGAGCGGTTTGATGTGTTTTTTCGCAAACAGCTCGGCAAGCCCGATGGCCGAATAGAGCATGAACAAGCA
>CAZDXW010000065.1:0-1094 GCA_964509485.1 uncultured Christensenella sp. | reverse complement strand
CAAGTGATTTGTTTGAACGTCGATTCAGGCATGCGGCGCCGATGGGCAACAGGATGAAATAGAGCTGCGGATACTTCACCGCCCCCAACACACCCGTTGCAAACGCAGCAACGTATAATAGCCATACCTTGTTTGAGCGAAGATAGAACACGAGCAAATTCAAAACTGCCATCATCAGAAAGAACGACGGCGCTTCCCCCGTTCCATAACGGGACTGCTCGATTTGGAACAGAGAGAACACGATCATCCCCGCAAAGAGAATGATTGGCAGGTTTCTCTTTTGTATTTGATAGAGGAACGTGCAGCCGAGCACGGCACCCAACGAGAAGTAAAAGACGGCGGCGAATCTGCCCGTCATATGCGCGCCGTATAGCTGCGCTCCGTCGCCATAGTGCATCAGCAGCAGAACGAGCTGGCGCGCCATCTGAAAGGGCATTTGCAGGAGGAATGCGCCTTCCGGATAGAGTTTATAGACGTGATATGGGCTGTTAATAAATAAGCTGCTTGCGGAACTGAAGAAAACGATCTCGTCTGGGTGGAGCTTTAGTCCGTGTCTTAGTGTGAGCAATCGCGTGATCGCAATCAAAGCCAGCATGGAAAAGATGATGATCAGGAGGATTCGCTTTCGGGTGAACTTCGGACTCCGTCCGGCGCACAGATCGTCCAGTAACGGAATCTGCGGGTTGTTCTGATCTCCAGATACATCACTATCCAGATTTTCGACCACATTCACAGCTCTTTTGTGCATTTTTTCAGAACCTCATCAACAAAAGATCGAATTCTTTTTCTCGAAATACAGTTCTATATTATATCTTTATGAAACTGAATATACAAGTAAACGGTAATTACCAAAAATCAAAAAACACCCTCTGTTGCCAGAAGGTGTTTTAGGGCTTAAGTCAGGCTAATTCGCCTGTGCGATGGCGACAGCAATCCGCATCTTTTTCTGTAAAAAGATGAAAAAAACACCCTCTGTTGCCAGAAGGTGTTTTGGGGCTTAAGTCCGGTTATTTCGCCTGTGCGATAGCGACAGCAACTGCAACAGTCGCGCCGACCATCGGGTTGTTGCCCATGCCGATGAGACCCATCATCTC
>CAZDXW010000064.1:10834-19070 GCA_964509485.1 uncultured Christensenella sp. | reverse complement strand
GTCAGCATCACGGGAGACGAAATGAAATCCGCCGCGTCGGCGGTGCTCAACGTGCTCTTTACGGCAAACCCGAAGTCTGTCGGCGGCAAACTGCCCGGCGACGACCTCTATGCCAAGTAAGCGAGTCTGGGTAAAAAAAGCGCTGATCGCGCTGATCTATCTGGCGGTTTGGGAAGCGGCGAGCCTCTTGGTTGGCAAGGAGCTGCTGCTTCCCTCGCCGTTTGCTACGCTCGCGCGGCTGTCGGAGTTGCTGTTCCAAGCGGATACCTGGACGTTTGCCGGGTTAACGCTGCTGCGCATCATGGCGGGGTACGTGCTGGGCGTGCTTCTCGGCGTTGCGCTCGCGGTGCTCACCGCGCGTTCTCGCTTTGCCGAGGAACTGCTCTCGCCGCTACGCTCGGTGGTCAAGGCGACGCCGGTAACGTCGTTCATCCTGCTCGCGTTGCTTTGGCTGCGTTCGGGCATCGTTCCGCTGTTCATCAGCTTTCTGATGGTGCTGCCGATGGTTTGGTCAACGACCGCGGAGGCGATTTTGCAGACCGACCCGCGCCTCGTCGAGATGGGCAAGACGTTCGGCTTGAACCGCTGGAAGATTCTGCGGCAGATCTACGTTCCGTCCGTGCTGTCGCAGTTTCTCGCGGCGTGCACGACGGCGCTGGGCTTTTCCTGGAAGAGCGGCGTTGCGGCGGAGATCATCGCGCTGCCGAAACTGTCGATCGGGTACCGGCTATACGAGTCCAAACTGCGCATTGAAACAGTGGATCTCTTTGCGTGGACGCTGCTGGTGATTGTGCTTTCCATGTTGCTGGAGCGGCTGTTGGTTTGGAGCATGCGGAGGATCAAACGTGGACAATAACATTACGCTCAATAGCATCACGAAAACATTCGGCGAAAACACCGTGCTCCGGGACTTTTCCGCCGTTCTTCCGTTCAGCGGAGTAACCGTACTGCGCGGGCCTTCCGGCACCGGAAAGACGACGCTGTTTCGGCTGTTGCTGGGATTAGAACAGCCGGACGCAGGGGAGATTCTGGGCATGCTGGGGCATAAACCCGCCGTCGTGTTTCAGGAGGATCGCCTGCTGCCGTGGGCAACCGCGCTGGAGAACGTTGCGCTGGTTTCGAATCCGGTTATCGCGGAAGCGACTTTAAAACAGCTTGGCTTGGGCGATAGTCTGCATCTTTTGCCGCGCGAACTCTCCGGCGGCATGCAGCGGCGCGTCGCCATTGCGCGCGCGCTGGCGTACCAAGGCGACGTGTTGTTTCTGGATGAACCGTTTACGGGGCTGGACGAGGAGAACAAGCGCATCGCCGCAAATGCAATCCTTGAGCAGCACATTCCGATGTTTGTGATTACGCATGAGGAAGACGAGGCGGAGCTGTTTGGAACTTACCGCACCCTGCAACTTCCGGTTTGAGCTTACGCTTATGGAACCCGAAAGATGTAAATATGCATGAAATATTGAGTATTCCGCCCATCGGTGGTATACTTTTTTATTATCATCGGGAGGTATGGGGCATGAAATTCACCTTACGAGAGAAACGATTTCCATCCGCAACCGGACTGTGCGATATTCGCTATCGCATGTGGATTCCCGAAGAGCCGCACGCGGCGCTGCAAATTACGCACGGCATGGCCGAACACATCGATCGATACGAAGAGTTCGCGTCGTTTTTAGCGGAAAACGGCGTTCTGGTATATGGCAACGACATCGCGAGCCACGGTAAAAGCATCGCACCCGGTGTACCGAAGGGGTTCTTCGGCGAAAAGAACGGCTGGGACGCGGTGGTGCAGGATATGCGCACCATGCGCGATCTGGTCAAGAACGACTATCCAGGGATTCCGTTCATTCTGATGGGGCACTCGATGGGCTCGTTCCTTGCGCGCACCTATGCGGGGCGCGACGGCAACGATTTTGACGCGTTCATCTTTTCCGGCACGGCGGGTAGCAACCCCGTGCTCGGCATTGGCAAATGGATTGCCAAGCGGGAGATCAAGAAAACCGGCGGCAAGCAGCCGAGCATGACCCTGTTTAACATGAGCTTTGGCTCCTACAACAACGCGTTCAAGCCGAACCGCACGGTCAACGACTGGCTCTCGCGCGACGAGGCAAAGGTGGACCAATACGTGGCGGACGAGAACTGCGGGTTCCCGTTTACCGCGTACGCAATGTATGACGTATTTACCGGCTTAACCGAGATATCCAACGAAAAGTGGGCGGCCCGCGTGCCCAAGCGCCCGATTCTGCTGATGTCCGGCGCGAAGGACCCGGTTGGCAACAGCGGTAAAGGCCCCAAGCAGGTCTACAGCTGGCTCGAAAAGACGGGGCATCAGGCGGAGCTCAAGCTTTACGAAGACGGCCGGCACGAAATGCTCAACGAAATCAACCGCAAGGATGTCTACGGGGACATTCTGCTCTTTCTCAACGCCGTAGAAGCCATGGGAGAGGTGAAATGAGCGTTCTGGTCTATCGCGACAGCGATGTATTAAGCCAGGCGATTGCAACGATGCTCGCGGGCTGCATCATAGAAAAACCGACGAGCGTGCTTGGCCTCGATTGCAGCGCGCAGCTTTCGGCGGCCTATCGCAAGATCGCGGGCATGACAAACGACGGACTATTGGACTGGACGAGCATCCGCGCGTTCAATCTCTTTGAGCATGTTCGAACGGACGCGGAGCCTTCCGATGCGTCCCGCATGCACACTATGCTCTACGACCGCGTGAACATTCAGGCGGAGAACGTCTTTTCGCCGTATAAGGAAGCGCGGGACTGGAGCAAACTCTGCAATGAGTATGAAGACGCGATCTGCGGCATTGGCGGAATCGACACCGCGCTCTGCGTGGTTGGCCGGGACGGGCGTGTTGCCTGCAACCTGCCGGGGTCGGAGCTTGCGCCGGTGACCCACGTGGAGCACACGGACAGCGGGCGGGTTGTTACCGTTGGAATCTCTACGATCATGGCGGCCAAGCGCGTGATTGTCGTCCTTGGCGGATACGATTTGTCGCAGATAGCGCCGCTGATCATCACGGGGCCGATCGTGCCCTCCGTTCCGGCGAGCTACCTGCAACTGCACCCGAACGCAATCTTCATGCTGGACGAAGACGCCGCGGAGAAGATATAATAACGAGACGCGTTCCTTTCTGCGCCACGCAAACGGTAAATATCGAAAGATCAGGCATATCGTACGATGGAAGCGGTCAACGCACCGGGCTGGGAACAAATTGAGCAGATGATTCAGTCCTGCCAACGCTGCGGGCTCTGCCAGCAACGCCACAGCATTGTTCTCGGCGAAGGAAACCGGCAGGCGGAGGTCATGCTCATCGGCGAAGGACCGGGGGCGGACGAGGACGCGCAAGGGCGCCCGTTCGTTGGAAAAGCGGGGCAATTGCTCGATAAAATGTTTTCAGCAATTGACATGCGGCGCGAAGACCTGTATATTACCAACGTTGTCAAATGTCGGCCGCCGGGCAACCGGACGCCGTTGGACGAGGAAGCGCAGGCTTGCCTGCCGATTCTTCGAATGCAATATCGGCTGATTCGGCCAAAGATTGTTATCTGCCTCGGCGCAACCGCAACGCGGCATGTTTACGACCCGGAAGCGCGCATTACGCGCGTTCGCGGGCAATGGCTGGAGAAGAACGGAACGTTCTTTCTGCCAACCTACCATCCCGCCGCACTGCTGCGGGACGAGTCCAAGAAGAAGGACGTTTGGGCGGATCTCAAATCCATTGCGCAGAAATACGCTGAATTGACCGGAAAGAGTTAACCGGCAAGAAGCGATTTTGACAATAACACCACTTTTAATCGAGCGGAAGGGCAACAGGAGGACGTATGTCAGGACATTCCAAGTGGGCAAATATTAAGAATAAAAAGGAAAAAACGGATTCCCAGCGCGGGAAGATCTTTACGAAAATCGGTCGCGAGATCGCAATTGCGGTCAAAGAGGGCGGCGCGGATCCCGCGAACAACAATAAACTTCGGGACGTTATCGCCAAAGCCAAGGCAAACAACATGCCGAACGACAACATCTCCCGCTCCATCAAGAAGGCGGCGGGCGAAGGTGCTTCGGTCAACTACGAGGAAATCGTCTACGAAGGCTACGGCCCCGGCAACATGGCGATTATCGTCAACGTGGTCACCGACAACCGCAACCGCACGGCGGCGGAGATGCGCCATATCTTTGACAAGAGCGGCGGCAACCTCGGCAACAGCGGCTGCGTTGGCTGGATGTTCGATAAGAAGGGCCTGATCGTCATTGAGCGCACCGCGCTGATGGACGAGGACGAGGTCATGATGCAGGCGCTGGAAGCGGGCGCGGCGGATTTTGTTGCGCAGGACGACGCCTTTGAAATCTACACCGATCCGGCAGAGTTTTCCAAGGTTCGCGAGGCGCTGGAAGGCGCCGGGTTCGAGTTTATCTCGGCGGACATCCAGATGCTTCCGCAGAACACCGTAAACATTGCAGATGCGGAAACCGTCGACAAGGTGCAAAAGTTCCTCGAAAAGCTCGACGACAACGACGACGTACAGGAGTTCTTCCACAACGGCATCCTGCCCGAGGATGAAGAGGAATAACGACGAATCCAGCAGAGCGCGATCAAACGATCGCGATTCGCAGGATGTTCACACATTGGCTACAACAACGCCTTGCGGCGGCCCGCGGAGGACTGGTTACGCGGTTGCGGGCAAAAACCGCTTGGTATAAAATAGAACTATCGAAAAAGGAGGCGTAACTTATGGCAGCGGAAATGACTACGACACTTGGAAAGATCACGATCGCGGATGACCTGATCGCGAGCATTGCCGGGTATGCGGCCGTAGAGAATTACGGTATTGTCGGGATGAACTCGAAAAAGGCTTCCGACTCGTTTGTCGAACTGTTTGGAAAAGATAATATGCGCCGCGGCGTCAAGGTTACGATTGTTTCACCCGAAGTGATAGACATCGATTTGTATGTCACGCTGGAGTACGGCGTGTCCTTACCGGCGGTTGCACAAAATGCCAAGAGCAACGTGAAATATCGGGTGGAAGAGATGACGGGAATTGCGGTTCGCGCCGTAAATGTTCACGTCGAAAACATTCGCGTTTAACGCAGTTCGGCTCTTGGGATCCGAACATTCGGAGGTTAAATTGGATAAAAACATGAAGATCGGCGGCGCTCAGCTGCGCGATATGATTATCGCTGGAGCGGCGCTGCTCGAAAAGAACAAAGCGTCCATCGACGCTTTGAATGTATTCCCTGTTCCAGACGGGGATACGGGCACGAATATGTCTATGACCATGCAGAGCGCGGTGCACGAAATCCGCGCGCTGCCGGAGGACGCGAACGCGACGCAGGTTGCGGACGCGCTGAGCATGGGCGCGCTCAAGGGCGCGCGCGGCAACTCCGGCGTCATTCTCTCGCAGCTGTTTCGCGGGTTCTCGCGCGCGTTTAAGGGCGCAGATTTCGTGGACGCAGAGCTGCTCTCCGCCGCGCTGACCAAGGGCAGCGAAGCGGCCTACAAGGCCGTGATGAAGCCGAAGGAAGGCACGATTCTCACCGTGTCCCGCGAGATTGCGGAGCACGTGGAAGCGCTGCAAAAGCAGGGCGCAAACGTATACCGCCTGATGGACGAAATCCTCAAGAGCGGCGAAAAGGCGCTCATCAACACGCCGAATCTGCTGCCCGTGCTCAAGGAAGCGGGCGTGGTGGACTCCGGCGGCAAGGGACTTCTGACCATATACAAAGGCTTTAAGCTCTCGCTGGATGGCGAGGAGATTGAAAGCTACGAAGAGCTGCTGCCGGAACAACCGGCGATTCAGTCGAGCAATGCGGACAGTTTTTCCGGCGAAAACATTACGTTCGGTTACTGCACGGAATTTTTTATCGTTCATCTTTCTCCGGAAACCGACGAAAAGGAAATCGAAAGCTTCCGCAACCATCTCGAACGTCTGGGCGACTCTGTCGTCGTAGCAAACGATGCAGACATGATCAAGGTGCATGTGCACTCGAATTCGCCGGGCAAGGTGCTCCAGATGGCGCTCCGTCTCGGCGAGCTGGATAAGCTCAAGATCGAGAACATGCGCGAGCAAAACCGCGAACTCATGGCGGAACGCAAGAAGAACGAAAAGGAATTCGGTCTGCTTGCCGTCAGCACGGGCACCGGAATTGACGAGCTGTTTCAGGCACTCGCCGTCGACGCGCTGATCTCCGGCGGACAGACGATGAACCCGAGCATCGACTCCATCGCCTCCGCAATCAACAAGATCAACGCGCGGAACGTCTTCGTTCTGCCGAACAACTCCAACATCATTCTCGCGGCGCAGCAGGCGAGCGAGCTGACGCAAAAGGGCGTTGTGCTGATTCCGACCAAGACGATTCCGCAGGGAATCGCCGCCTGTATGGCCTATTCCAAGGACGCTTCTATTCCGGAAAACGAGGAAGCGATGAAGGAAGCGATGGCGGGCGTCATCAGCGGCGCGGTGACCTATGCCGTTCGGGACACGAAGTTCGACGGCCACGAGGTCAAAAAGGGCGACATAATCGGTTTGGTCAACAACCATCTCTCCGTCTCCGGAAAGACCGTTGAGCAGGCGACGATCGATCTCGTCAAACAGATGATTGCCGAACACGGCAGCGACGAATGCACCGTTACGCTCTACTTTGGCGAAGGCCAGACGGAAGCGGACGCGCAGGCGATTGCCGACAAACTCCAGACGGAGTTTGCGGACGCGGAGTTCATGGTGCTCGCGGGCGGTCAGCCGCTGTATTACTACTACATCGCCGTTCAGTAACGCTGAACGCAACCCCGGGGCGTACAGCCGGCGAAGGGACGATTGGTTCCGTTCGCCGGCTTTTTTCAAAACTGAACTTTAGCGAGAAGAAACACGAGGACGACGATTTTGCTGGATCAGCCGCTGGTGAGCATGAAGGGAATCGGGCCAAAGCGTGCGGAGTTATTTGCAAAACTCCACATTGTATCCGCGCGCGATTTGCTGTATCGCCTGCCGCGGGACTATCTGGACTACTCGAAGGCCACGCCCGTCTGTCAACTGGTCAACGGAACCAGCGTCGCCGTGCAGGTTCGAATTGTAAGCGGCGTTCGGTTCTTCCGAACGGGCGGCATGACAATTCTCTCCGCAACCGCGCAGGACGAAACGGGCACCGTTACGCTGAAATGGTTCAATCAGCCGTATCGCAGCGGTCAGGTAAAGGCTGGGGACACCGTGTTTGCCTGCGGGCGTGTGATCCGCAAAAACGGCGTTTCGCTGATCAATCCCGCGCTCTCGCAGAACCTCCCCGGCATTCTGCCGGTCTATGCGACGATTAAGGAACTCAATCAGCGTGCCTGGCGGGACAGTATGCTCGCCGTGTTGGAGCACGTTTGGGACGGCATTGGCGACCCGCTGCCGTCAAGCATTCTGGAGCGTTACGGTTTAGCCCCGCTCGCGCTGGCGCTGCGGCACGCGCATTTTCCCGTCAGCCGCGAGGCGCTGGAGCTCGCGCGAAAACGGCTGGACTTTGAAAACGCGCTGCTCTACTTTACGCTGCTGGAGCTGCAAAAGGCGGATCGCGTTCGCCAGAACGGTTTCGCGTTCGACACGAGCGGCGTGCTGGAGAAGTATCTCTCGAAGCTCGCGTTCACGCCCACGAAAGCGCAGCTTCGCGTTATCGAGGAGATTTCGGCGGACATGCGCAAATCCGCGCCAATGAACCGGCTATTGCAGGGCGACGTCGGTTCCGGCAAAACGGCGGTTGCGATCTACGCGCTCTGCGTTGCTGCGGCAAACGGAAAGCAGGGCGCACTGCTCGCGCCGACGGAGATTCTCGCCGAGCAGCATTACTTGAACCTACAGGAAATCTTCGGCGCGTCGGTCGTGCTGCTTAAGGGGAGCATGAAACAAACGCAGCGAAATGCGGTTCTCGCGAAGATCGCGGATGGAACCGCGCTCTGTGTGGTCGGCACGCACGCGCTGCTCTCCGAGGACGTACGATTCTACGATCTGGGGTTCGTCGTGACGGACGAGCAGCATCGCTTTGGCGTTCGCCAGCGCGCAACCATGCTGGAAAAGGGAGCGCGACCGGATATGCTCGTCATGAGCGCAACGCCGATTCCGCGTACGCTCGCGCTGATTCTCTATGGCGATCTCGACATTTCGGTCATCGACGAGCTGCCGCCCGGGCGAAAGCCGGTGAAGACCAGCATCATTCCGCCAAACAAGCGCGAGGATATGTACCAGTACATCGCAAAGCAGGC
>CAZDXW010000064.1:0-10734 GCA_964509485.1 uncultured Christensenella sp. | reverse complement strand
GGCGTGCATGTTCCGAACGCCTGCATCATGGTCATCGAGGGAGCGGAGCGCTTCGGGCTATCGCAGTTGCATCAGCTGCGCGGGCGCGTGGGGCGCAGCGCAAAACAGGCGTATTGTTTTTTGCTCTACGGCGTACAGAGCGAGCTGGAGAACGAGCGGCTCAAGACCATGACGCAGACGACCGACGGATTTGCCATTGCCGAGAAGGATTTACTCTTGCGCGGCCCCGGCGATTTTCTCGGCACGCGGCAGCATGGCGACTCGGGATCGGGCGCATTTGTTGGCGCAATGGACGGCCGGACACTGGAGCTGGCGGGTCGAGCGGCGCGTGAAATTCTCGCCTCTCCGGGCGAAGATGGCGCGCGGCTGATCGAGCTGGCAAACGAACGATTTGACTCCATGTTCGGCAGCATCGCGATGAATTGAACGAGCCGGATCGTCCAAAAGAAACGCAAAACGTATTTGATAAGTGCTCAAAATTCGTTTGACGGTTTTTCGCGGACGTGTTATGATGGCTCTACTCTTGCAAAACAGGAAGTGCCTATGGACTATCAAAATTTGATCTCAGATTGCGTAAAACAGATTCCGCCTTCGGGTATTCGGAAATATTTTGACCTGCTGGATGATTCGCACATCAGCCTTGGTGTTGGTGAGCCGGACTTTCCAACGCCGGATCGCATCCGCAAGTATGTTGCCGAGCGGCTCAAGAATGAGCGCGTTCCGTATTCCTCGAACTCCGGCGATCCGCATCTACGCGAGTTAATCATTCGTTTCTTAGACGAACGCTATGGCATCTCCGGTTACGAGTCCATTGAAAACGTATTGATCACGGTTGGCGCAAGCCAGGCAATCGATCTGGCCATGCGCGCTATTTTGAATCCCGGGGACGAAGTCATCGTCCACGAGCCCTGCTATGTTTCCTATAAACCCGCGGTGGAACTCGCGGGCGGCACTGCCGTTGCGGTGTCGACCAAGCACGAGGATCGCTTCCGCCTGAAGGCGGACGAGGTTCGCGCGGCAATTACGCCAAAGACAAAGGCAATTCTGCTTGCGTTCCCGACGAACCCGACCGGCGCCATCATGGAGCGCGAAGATCTGGAAGCAATTGCCAAGCTCGTTCGCGGCACGGACATTCTGGTAATTTCGGACGAGATCTATGCCGAACTGACGTTTAACGGCAAGAAGCATATTTCGATCGCGTCGCTGCCCGGCATGCTGGAGCGCACGGTCGTGCTCAACGGTTTTTCCAAGGCGTTTTCCATGACCGGCTGGCGGCTTGGCTATGCGGCCGGCCCGCTGGAGATCATCGCCGCCATGCGCAAGGTGCATCAGCTCATGATGCTCTGCGCGCCAACGCCCGCGCAGTGGGCGGGAATTGCCGCGCTCGAAGACGGATTTAAGGACGATTTTGCGGATACCCGCTACATGATCGACCAGTACGAAACGCGCCGTCGCTACATCATCGACGCGTTCAACGCGCTTGGTCTTTCCTGCAACGAGCCGGAAGGCGCGTTCTATGTCTTCCCGTCGATCAAGTCGACGGGGTTGCTCAGCGAACCGTTCTGCGACGGCCTGCTCGCGAGCAAGAAGGTGGTTACCGTTCCCGGTAGCGCGTTCAGCCAGACCGGAGAGGGGCATATTCGGTGTTGCTACGCAACTTCGATGGAGGACATTGAAGAAGCGATGCGGCGCATTGGCGATTATCTGAAAGAGATTCGCTAGTCCGAAGGTGTTTTTGCCCCGTCACGGAAATCGAGACGGGGCTTTTTACTTGTTTACGGGTCTACACATGCTTTAAGGAGAAAAGCTATGATTCAAACCAAAACGCTGAATACATTGGAATACGATAAAATCCGACAGATGCTGGAGCAGCACCTTTCCTGCGAAATTGGACAGGAGTTTGCCGAGCAGCTGCGTCCGGCGGAAAAGCTCTCCGAAGCGGAGACGCTGCAGGAGCAAACAAGCGAAGCAGAGGCAATCTACACCCGAACCGGACGCTCGCCGATCACCGGCTTTCCGGATGTGCGCGAACTGGCAAGCAAGATGCACGCCGCGTTGTTCTTGAGCACGCACGAACTGCTCGCCATTGCGCAGGCACTGCGCGCGTCCCGCGAGGCGAAGGACGTGCTCCAGAACGACGACACACAAAGCCTGCTTTGTAACCTCGCAAACCGGCTGACGTCGCACCGTTCCATTGAGGAAGAGGTTGCCCGCTGCATCCTCGCGGAGGACGAGATTTCGGACAACGCCTCCGCCGAACTGAGCCGGATTCGCCGTCAGATGAAGATTCTCAACGAGCGCGTCCGCGAAAAGCTCAATGCCATGCTCAAGAGCGCGACCACGCAGAAATACCTGCAGGAGCCGATCATTACGGTACGAAACGGGCGCTTTGCGCTGCCCGTGAAAGCGGAGTATCGTTCGCAGGTGCCGGGGCTGGTGCACGACCAGAGCAGCAGCGGCGCGACGTTGTTCATCGAGCCCGCCGCGGTCGTGGAGCTGGGCAACGAAAACAAACGCCTGCTCGCGGAGGAGAAGAACGAGATCGAGCGGATTCTCTCCGCACTGACCGCGATGATTGCGCCGTTTGCGAACGACATCCATATGAGCTGCAACGTCATGGGCACGCTGGACGTGATCTTTGCCAGGGCGATTCTCGCGCGGGATCTGCGCGCCGTTCGTCCGACGCTGAACGAGCAGGGGCGCGTTCGAATTGTCAAGGGCAGGCACCCGCTGATTCCGCGGGACAAGGTTGTTCCCGTCGATATCTGGCTCGGCGAAACCTTTCAAACGCTGATCATCACCGGCCCGAACACCGGCGGAAAGACGGTTACGCTCAAGACGGTCGGCCTCTTTACGCTGATGGGCATGAGCGGCTTGTTCATTCCCGCAGAATATGGTACGGAGCTTTCGACGTTTGACAACGTGTTTGCGGACATCGGGGACGAGCAGTCCATCGAGCAGTCGCTTTCCACCTTCTCGTCGCACATGACCAATACGGTGCGCATTCTGGAGCAGGCGGACGCGCGTTCGCTCGTGCTGCTGGACGAGCTCGGCGCGGGTACCGACCCGGTGGAGGGCGCGGCGCTTGCGCAGGCAATTCTCGAAACGCTCTACGAACGAAAGACGCTGACCGTCGCGACGACGCACTACAGCGAGATCAAGGCGTTTGCGCTGACGCACCCGGGCATGCAGAACGCGTCGATGGAGTTCGACGTGGATCGCCTCTGCCCGACCTACCGGCTCTTCATCGGCATTCCGGGCAAGAGCAACGCGTTCGAGATTTCGAAACGGCTCGGTCTTCGCGACGAGGTGATTGAGCGCGCGCAGGCATTCTTACAGAAGCGCGACGTCGTATTTGAAAACGTACTCTCCGAAGCGGAGCAAGCGCGTAGGAACGCGGAGGACGACCGCGAAGCGAGTTACAAACTCCGAATTGAGATTGAAAAGATCAAAACGGAGCTGGAAAAAGAAAAGAAGAAGCTCGAGGACGAAAAAACCCTGCTGCGGCAGAAAGCAAAGGATGATGCCCGGCGCATGGTGCAGGAAACGCGGCAGGACATGGAAAAGCTCATCGCCCAGCTGCGCTCCATCCAGAACATCGATCAAAAGCAGCTCGAACGCGCGGTGCAGTCCTCGCGGGACACGATGCGCAAAACAGAAGAACGCCTGAACGAACAGGCGGTGCAGCGGGAGCTGGCGGGCAGCGCGCCCGCGAGTGTTTCGGTGGGTCAGCGGGTCAAGCTCATTACGCTGGGGCAGGAGGCGACCGTGCTGAAGCTTGCGGACGCAAAGGGCGAGGTGCTGGTGCAGGCGGGGGTCATGAAGCTGAACATTCCGCTCAACGACCTGCGCCCGATTGAGCAAAAGCAAAAACCGAAGGCAACTTCCGCAAAGGTGACGCTATCAACGGATCGCGGCAGCGCGCTCTCCGTCGACCTTCGCGGCATGATGGTGGACGACGCCTGCATGGAGTTGGATCGTTTTATCGACAACGCGATCATCAATGGGGTCAATGAGTTCTATGTGGTGCACGGCAAGGGCACCGGTGCGCTGCGCACGGGTGTGCAGGCCTACCTCAAGAGCCACCCGCGCGTGAAAACCTACCGAATCGGTGCGTATGGTGAAGGCGACGCAGGGGTTACCGTCGTTACGCTGAAAGCATGAAATATATTCTGTGAAGATAGTTGAAGCCGCACGATGATCATTGTGCGGCTTTCCTGTGAAAATTTCAGGCGCGTGGACAAACCGAAGAATCTCTGCTATACTTTACCCAAATGTGAGATGAACTAAATTCCATTTTTTAACGGAGGTGATCGGGTGGAAAACAATACCATTCTGGTCATAGATGACGACAGGAATATTCTGGCAATCATCGAGTTATACCTGAAAAAAGCTGGATTTCAAGTCTTTACCTGTGCGGACGGAACGTCCGCTATGGCGGCGTTCCACGAAACGCGACCATCGTTGGTGGTTCTGGACATCATGCTTCCCGGGCGGGACGGCTGGGCGGTGCTCCACGACATTCGCATGGAAAGCGAAACGCCCGTCATCATGCTCACCGCAAAGGGCGATACCGGCGACCGCGTGCAAGGGCTGGAGCTCGGCGCGGACGATTACATCGCAAAGCCGTTTGACGCGAAGGAACTCATTGCGCGCATCAAAGCGGTTCTCCGCCGGAGCACGCCTTCCGAACCGGAACGGACAATTTCGCTGCCGGGGTTGACCGTCTCGCTGGAGAACTACGCGGTCACACTGGACGGCAGACAACTGGAAATGCCGCCAAAGGAGATTGAACTCCTGTACTTTCTTGCGTCGCACCCCGGTAAGGTGTTTACGCGCGAACAGCTGCTGGAGCAGGTTTGGGGATTCGATTTCTTTGGAGACTCGCGCACGGTGGACGTTCACGTCAAGCGCATCCGCGAGAAGCTGGGTGACAATCACGAGTGGGAGCTCCGAACGGTTTGGGGCGTAGGTTATAAATTCGAGCAAAAGTGATGAGAGAACATGCGCAAGGACTTTCTCAGAACACTCTTCTCCCGAATGCTGGCAACCTACATGAGCGTTACGCTCGGAATGCTGCTGCTCTCCGGCGTCATTGCGGGGACGCTGATGTCCGGGTTTGTCATGCGCGAGGAAAAACAGTCCATCGCGAATGAAATCGGCATTGTGACCGATCTGTACTTTAACACAACCAGCTCGGTCGCGGGAGAAAACGCGGCATTGCTGGAACTCAATACCATTGCGCGGCACTACGACGGCTTGATTCAAATCATCTCGGTCGACGGCGCGATGGCGCAATACGCCTCGAACAACAAGTGGAACGCCGTGATGGGCGTTCACTACTCCGAGGAAGAAATAGCACGCATGCTGATCGCCGTTTCAGACCTGGACGCGAGCAGCGTGCGTTTTACACAGATGAGCGAACCGTTCCAGATGCTCGTCGGTTCCAGACCGGTTGTTCGGGACGGGGTGGCGACCCATGTCGTCCGGTTCTACATCGACGTAACGCAGGCGCGCAGCGCGGTTGGCATGGTGTATGCCGAGGTCGTGCTCGTTTCGCTGATTGCAATTCTGATCTCCGTCATCGCGGTGTATTATACGACCGCGCGGCTGACAAGACCGTTCATGGAGATCAACGAAATTGTGCAGAAGTACGCCAAGGGCGACTATAACATTCGAATTCCCATCAGCAGCATGGAGGAATCGACCCAGCTGGCGCTGAGCTTCAACAACATGGCGGATCAGCTCAAGGATCTCGAAGCAACGCGCAGAAGCTTTGTCGCCAACGTCAGCCACGAACTGCGAAGCCCGCTAACGAGCATGAAGGGCTTTCTGGAAGCCATGCAGGACGGAACCATTGGGCCGGACGAGTATGAAAAGTATATTGGCATCGTGCTTTCCGAAACCAAGCGCATGGCCGTCATGGTCAACGACCTGTTGGATCTTGCGCGAATCGAAAGCGGAAAGACCGCGCTGAAACTCGAAATCTTCGACATCAACGAACTCATTCGGCGCACGCTGATCACCTTTGAAGCGCGCATCTACGAACACCATATGGAGGTGGACGTCAAGTTTGCGCAGGAGCAATATTATGTGGAAGCGGACAGCGCACAGATTTCGCAGGTACTGCGAAACATCATTGACAACGCAATCAAGTACTCGCCGGACGACAGCAAGCTACGCATCGCGACCTATGCGATGAAGCGCGAGATCTACGTGAGCATACAGGACTCCGGACAGGGCATTCCGGAAGCGGATATTCCGCATGTATTCGACCGCTTCTATAAGGTGGAGAAGGCACATACGCCAAGCACGCAGAGCGGAACGGGGCTTGGGCTCTCCATCGTAAAGCGGATTATTGACCAGCACAACCAGACCATTACGCTCAAGAGCACGAGGGGAAAAGGCAGCACGTTTACGTTTACGCTCAAGCGCGCGCCGGTTCCGAGACGTACTCCGGCGGACGGAGGAAAGAAAAATGGAACATAATGGATTCTACAGTTCGGAGCAGCCGCAGAGGCATCGCGACGGCGGGAACGCCTTTACAACAATTGTCATACTGATCGTTATTATCCTGCTTGCGCTGCTGATTGTCGGCCTGTTCTGGCCGAATCTGCTCGGCGGTTCAAACGGTATGGATATCGTAAACATAACGCCAACGCCAACCGTAACGCCGCAGGCCAGCGACGGGTCGGCTCTGCCGCCTGCCGCCGAGGATACGGCGCTTCCCGAAGCGACGCCCATGCCGGAAGCGAACAGTAGTGACCGCACCATGCCCAGTCTCGACGGCGTTGCGCCGATGGTCCCGGGGCTGGTGGACAATCCCATTCCGGATATCTACGACGCGGTATCGCCCGGTGTGGTCGGCGTGCTGAACTACCAAAAAGGAAAGAGCGCGCTGGGCAAGGATATCGACGTGCTGTATGGCAGCGGCACGGGTTTTGCCATTTCCAGCGAAGGATATATTCTAACGAACGCGCATGTGGTTGACGGCGCGTCGAAGGTCGCCGTGAAGGTGTTTGGCGAAACTGAGGAGCGGGACGCGACGCTGATCGGCTCCGACAACGAGACGGACATCGCCGTGCTCAAAGTAGAAGGCGTTACACTGCAGCCGCTTAAGCTCGGCGATTCCGACCAGGTTCGCGTAGGCGAATATGTGCTGGCCATCGGCAATCCGCTTTCTTCGGACGAGCTGGCCAACACGATTACGTTTGGCATCGTCAGCGCGACCGCGCGTCAGGTGACCATTGACAACTACACGAATAACTACCTGCAAACCGACGCGGCAATCAACTTTGGCAATAGCGGCGGCCCGCTGATCAACATGTCTGGCGAAGTGATTGGCATCAACAGCGCGAAGACCGTAACCGCCGGATACGACGAGATGGGCAATGCACTGAGCGCGGAGGGAATCGGCTTTGCGTTGCCGATCAATCAGGTTCAGAAGATCATGGAGATTCTGATCACAAAGGGCTATGTTGAGCGCCCGGGCATCGGCGTCACCGTTACCACCGTAGACAAGGCCATGGCGGAAGAAAACGGCATACCGACCGGCGCCATCGTGCTCAGCGTGGTGAAGGGGCGTCCGGCGGATCAGGCCGGAATTCTGGCGGGCGACGTCATCGTTGAAGCAAAAGGAAAGACGATTGAGACGCAGGACGAGTTTGTCAATATCGTCAAAACCTGCACGATTGGGGACGAGCTCAAGGTGAAACTCTATCGTGACGGTGAGTATCTGGAGCTGACCATTGTGGTTGGCAACAAGACCGATATGGATTTTAACGACATCGTTGGCGCCACGCCAACCCCGGAAGTAACACCCATGCCGTCGTTGCTGCCGTAAAGAAACTGATAGAAGATGTCCCGTCTGGGACTGTGCAAAAAAGACATTCCGTGAGGAATGTCTTTTTGATTGCGATTCATGTTGCTTATTTCGTGCGCTTTTCCCAGAGGTGCAGCGCGTAGCCGTCCAACCCGTCCGAAAGTGTTGCGTCCACATTCATGCTGTGCAGCTGCTCCATGACGTAGAGCAGGATCACGCCGCCATGCAGAATCACGTCGTGCCGATCCTTCAGCAGCGGAATCTTCGCGCGCTCCTCGTCGCCAAGGTTGCTCAATGTTTGCAGTGTTGCGCAGAGGTCTAAAAACTCAATTCGTTTTTCGCCGACCCAGGGGACAAACGACTGCTCGCCTTCGCAGAGCAGCGCGAGCGTCGTGATGGTGCCGCCGACGCCGAGAAGATTGTTCTGCGATTTTTGCTTCTCCGGCGGAATCTCCGGCATGTCCGTGCGCCCGCCCAGCATTGGCAGACCGAACAAACCGGAAAGCACCGGGTGGAGGGCTTCGCGAATCGAGTCCAGCTCCGCATAAGGAGCAAGATCCTTGGCGCGTACGCAGCCAATGGGCCAGCTTTCGCGGAATCCGGCGCGGATAATTTGCGTGCTGCCGCCGCCAATGTCCAAGATGGTGCGTTTGCCGCTGGGATCGGCGCCAAGCTGCGCAAACTCCGCTTCTTCCTTGCCGGTGAGAATGCGGGCGTGCCCCGTTCCAATGATGCCTTCCACCGAATTGAGAAACGCGCGCCCGTTTGTCGCGTCGCGCACGGCGCTGGTTGCATACGCAAACGAAAGAAAACCCTGCTCGCTCGCTTCGGCATGCACCGAGCGAATCACAAGCAGGGATTGAAGCATACGGGACTGGGACAGTTGTCCGCTAGCGGCGAGACCCTCGGCCAGACGCGTGGTATACACACGCTTATGGGAAACAACCGCGCCGCCATCCGGCCCCGGAGTAACGCGCGCGGTGCGAATCGTATTGCTGCCAATGTCAAATACAAGCAGTTTCATGGCCCAAGCGTCACAATCGGAACGGAATCGTCCGGCGTAGGAGCGGGGGTGGAACTCGGCACGGCCGACGGGGCAGGCGTCGTGAGCGTGGGCAGCGGGGTAGGTGTTTCCGCGAGCTTTGGGGTTACGACGGCGTTTGCGCTGTCGTCGTAGAACTTCCAGTCGTCCTGAAACACGTAGCCGAGTTTCTCGCGCGCATACTGAATCTTATAATCCGTCGTCTGCATGTATTCGAGCATGCGCTCAAGACGCTCTTCGTCGACCTTCATTTGGTCCAACTTGGTCTGGAGCGTCTGCTTCTCATCTGCAATGCTGGTGAGCTTCGTTTGCTGGGACAGAAAAACACCGCCCAGTACGAAGAAGACCAGCGTAAAGAAGAGAATGATATAGCGCGGCCGAATATAAAAGCCGGTTCTTTTTGGTTCGTTCGGTCTGTTTGGCATGATGTGTATCATAGCATAATCGAATAGGAAAGAAAAGCGGCTGCGCGTTTCGTTTTCAAAAAGGTTACACGAAGCATACAATCCTCAAATCCGTTGTTGACATTTTGGATTTATACTGGCGAAAACAAGCATGAAAAAATGGGTAAAGCAGACGCTGAGAATAGAATTGTTACTTCCTGTTACACGCATGTGTGAAAAAAGAGTGGCGTGTATTGACAAACCGAACGCTCGACGATATGATTTCTTCATCCAAGAGGTCATATCGAATATTTTAGCTTCTTGATTTTCGAACAGGTAGCGTTTCTTACCGTAGAGAGGAGTTTACAGTTGAACAGAGAACAGTTGGAGGCGAAGAGCCTTGGAGATTTGCGCGAAATCGCAAAGCTTCAGGGTGTTAAGTCCTTAACCAAATATCGAAAGGGCGAGCTGGTAGAGATTATCATGGCGGGCGGTGTCGTGCCGGATGATCTTCCCTCGTCCGAAGGTGAAGAGGAAGAGGGATTCGAACCGGAGCAGGCGGAGGATTCGGCGCAAGCGCCGGAGTCCGGAGCCGATTCTTCGGAGCGCATGCCGCAGTCATCGGAAGCGGACGGGGGATACCGCCGCTCCGGTTACACGCCAAGACCCTACCAGCAAAACAACAAACCTTATTATGATAACAATCGTCCGCAGCAGGGCGGCTATCAGCGCAGATCGTATTCTCCTCAAGGCGGTTATCAGCAAAGCTATCCGCAACAGGGCGGCTTTCAGCAAGCGGGATACCAGCAGGGCGGCTACCAGCAAGGCGGGTATCAGCAGGGCGGCTATCAGCAAGGCTATTCGCGGAACAATTATCAGCAGGGCTATCAGCAAGGCGGATACCAGCAGAATAATTTTTCCCAGCAGAGCAGCTATTCCAACAATTACGCGGCCAATAACTTCGGCGCGGAGCAGGGCGCGATGGAAGGCGGACAGCGCTTCCGTCCCCGCACGGATACGCCGGAAGGGTACTATAACAAGGACTATGGCACGAGCAATCCAGCCGTGCCGGAAATCCTGCAAACCGGCGATTGCGGGGACGCGGAAGGCGTGCTCGAAGTGCTGCCGGACGGCTATGGCTTTTTGCGCAGCGAAAACTATCTCTCCGGACAGCACGACGTTTACGTTTCCATTGCGCAGATTCGCCGTTTCGGCCTGCGCACGGGCGATATGGTCACCGGAAAAACGCGTCCTTCTAAGGAAGGCGAGCGCTTTCTCGCGCTTTTGTACATCACCGCCGTCAACGGCGAATCGCCGGAGAGCATCGTAGACCGCAAGCCTTTCGAGGAACTCGTGCCGGTGTTTCCCTACGAGCGTTATACGCTGGAGCTGCCGGGCACCAACAGCCTCGCCATTCGGCTCATCGATCTGATCGCGCCCGTTGGCAAGGGCCAGCGCGCCATGATCGTTTCCCAGCCGAAGGCCGG
>CAZDXW010000063.1:0-19330 GCA_964509485.1 uncultured Christensenella sp. | reverse complement strand
GCGCGGTCAAGACCGAGTACACCGCCGTCACCAACGTGATCGAGCAGTACCTCTACGGCCTCGTCTGCGGCAGCGTTGACCCCGCCACCGAAATCCCGGTCTTCCTTGAGAGACTTGCGGACGCCGGTATGGGCACCATCATCGCCGAGAAACAGACGCAGCTGGATGCATGGGCGGCAGGTAAATAAGCAATCGATCCATTGTTTCACGCAATCGGGAGCGGGAGGAGTTCGCCTCTTCCCGCTTCCGCATCCGCGCAATGCAACGCTTGTACGCGGAACCATTCACGACCGGAGGGCCGCTTGTCATGACGAAGAAAAAGAACAAGCAAAACAGAACCAACAGCGCGCCGCTACTACTGATTGCGGCGCCCGGTATTCTGTATCTGCTGATCAACAACTATATCCCGATGTTCGGCGTCTTTCTAG
This sequence comes from uncultured Christensenella sp., assembly GCA_964509485.1. Taxonomy (GTDB): domain Bacteria; phylum Bacillota; class Clostridia; order Christensenellales; family CAG-138; genus UBA7703. The sequence goes on along the minus strand of CAZDXW010000063.1, from coordinate 18,902 downwards.
CGTTTAAGGATTTCAACTACCGCAAGGGCATCTTCGGCAGCGACTGGAACGGGCTGGACAACTTCCGCTTTCTGTTCAAAACCCATGACGCTTGGGTGATGACGCGGAACACGCTTTTGTATAACCTTGCGTTCATCATCATTGGCACCATCGCTGCGATCTTTGTCGCGGTTCTCATGTACGAGCTCGGGCAGCGCTCTCGCGTGAAGTTCTTCCAGTCGATCATGTTGCTGCCAAACCTCTTAAGCTGGGTGGTCATCGGCTTTGTCGTCTATGCGTTCCTCAACGCGGACACGGGCTTTGTCAACAACACCGTGCTCAAGGCGCTGCAAATCGAACCGATCTCGTGGTACAGCACGACAAAACCATGGCCATTTATCCTGATTGTGACCTACCTTTGGAAATACGTCGGGGTCAACTCGATTATCTATATGGCGAGCATTTCCGGCATCGACAAGGGCATCTTTGAGGCCGCTCAGCTGGACGGCGCGACGAAGATACAGCAGATTTTCAAAATCACACTGCCGATGCTCAAGCCCACGATCATCATCCTCACGCTGATGTCCATCGGCCGCATCTTCTATTCCGACTTCGGGCTCTTCTATCAGGTGCCGCAGAACTCCGGCAGGCTCTTTGAGGTCACGCAGACCATCGACACCTATGTGTATCACGGACTCATGGAGCTCAAGGACATCGGCATGTCGGCAGCCGCGGCGCTGTATCAGTCTGTGGTCGGGTTCCTGCTCGTGTTGGGCGCAAACGCGCTCGTGCGCAAGGTCGATCGCGAGAACGCGCTGTTTTAAGGGAGGGAGGAGCATATGAAGAGACATTCCAGAGACGACGGAACGAGTTTCCGTCTCGGATCCACCATCATACTCAGCGTGCTGGCGTTTTTGATTCTGCTGCCTGTGCTGCTGGTGGTCATCTCATCCGTAACGGATGAAAACGCGCTGATCTCAGCGGGGTACACCTATTTTCCCGAGAAGCTCAGCCTGGACTCCTATTTTTACATGGTCAAGCAGAGCGAGATGATCCTGCGGGCATACGGCGTGACGATCACCGTCACCTGCGTGGGTACGATCATCAGCGTTTTGATCACCACGATGCTGGCGTACCCGATGTCGCGCCCGAACTTCCGCTATCGCAACACACTTGCCTTTTTCGTGTTCTTTACAATGCTGTTTAACGGAGGCATCGTCGCATCCTACATCATGTGGTCGCGCATCTTCCAGATCAAGGACACGATCTGGGCGCTGATTGTACCAAACTATCTGGTCACGGCGTTCAACGTGTTCCTCGTGCGCAACTACTATGTCACCTCGGTGCCGCTTTCGATCATCGAGTCCGCGCAGATTGACGGAGCGAGCGAACTTACGATCTTCTTCAAGATCATGCTGCCGCTGGCGATTCCGTCCGTCGCGACCATCAGCCTCTTTACGGGATTGATCTACTGGAACGATTGGATCAACGGTTTGTATTACCTCACGGACGCAAAGCTGTTCGGTATTCAGAACCTTTTGATCCGCATCATGAACAACATCCAGTTTCTGAAGGTGAGCTCCAACGTCGCGCTGCTGGGCACGATGAACGTCGATCTACCGGGCACATCGGTGCGCATGGCAATGGCAGTGATCGGCATTCTGCCGATTGTGATCATCTTTCCATTTGTGCAGAAGCACTTCATCAAGGGCGTTGTACTCGGCGCGGTCAAAGGCTAAGCAAGCCGCGGAACTGGAAATATCCATAACCCCGCGTTACGGCGGGATTTTTTAAGAGAGGGAGAAGTCACCATGACCGTACGCGAAATCACGGAAGCGATCCTTCAAAAAACCGGAGCGCGCCGCCTGCCGGAGGAGCATACCTGCGACCGGCTGATGTCCGGCAGCTGGGATACGGAGGTTCGCAAGATCGCCACCACGTTTATGGCGACGGCGGACGTCATCCGTCGCGCGGCAGAGGCGGGCGCAAACCTGATCATCACGCACGAACCAACCTGGTTTACCGGAATCGACGGCACAGACTGGCTGCAGGAAGACGAGGTTTACCTCGCGAAAAAGGCACTGATCGAGCGGCATAACATAGCCATTTGGCGCTTTCACGATCACATGCACATGGCGAGCGAGGACGGCATCTTTCGCGGGTTTGAGCAGGAAATGGGCTGGGAAACCTATCGCCTGGCGCCGCCGACCACCGACACGCTTGGGTTCGGTATTTCCGGAAAACCCGACGGCTGCTATGAGATTCCCGAAACCACGCTGCGTGGGCTTGCAGAGCTGTTTAAGTCCAAGATGAACATGCCGGTTGTGCAGATCATTGGAGAACCGGAGATGAAGGTCTCCCGCGTGGGCGTGCTGCCCGGCGGAGGCAGCCTCGGCCTCGGTACGGAGTATATGCCGATGCGCTATATGCGCTTAAGGAACGCGGATGTACTCATCTGCGGCGACATCACGGAATGGACGCTGCCTGCGTATGTGCGGGATGCGGTTCAGCTCGGATTCCACCGCGCAATATTGGTACTTGGGCACGAGCGAAGCGAGGAACCGGGCATGAAGCACCTCGGCAGCTGGCTAAAGGACATTGTAGACGGCACAGCGGTGGTATTTCTCGACGCAGAGGAGCCGTTTACCTATCTGTGAGTCAACGTGTAAGACGACAGAAAGCATATAAGAATCGCCGGAAAAGCGATATTCTGCGGGAAACGGACATGATATGATTTTTCCGGGCTATCAGGATCCGTCACCAATTTCAGAGCGAATACATACGCAAATAACAATGCGTAAATACCTGTATCACCAAGTATTACGAACTGCACCTTGGAGGAACAGCCCATGTCAACCATGAGTATCGATTATTATTCCATCGCGCGCAGGGGCTTCGTCTCGTTTAACGCGATTTTGCCCGTGGAGCGACCGCCGATGCCGGATTCACCGCCGGCATATGTGAAAGGCCCTTTTCCGACGCTGTATTTGCTGCACGGTTTCTCCGGCAACCGCAATGACTGGATCACCAACACACGCATTGCGGAGCTTGCCGCGCGGCGGGGCTACGCCGTCATCATGCCGGACGCGAGGAACCATTTTTACCTCGATATCGAGGATTCGCTGGAGTATTGCGGTGAGTTCATCGGGCGCGAGCTGGTAGAGGTTACGCGCAGCATGTTTCCGCTGTCCCACAAGCGGGAGGATACCGTCATCGGCGGAATCTCGATGGGCGGTTTCGGCGCGGTACGGAACGGACTGAAATACGCGGACACGTTTGGCGCGATTCTCTCGCATTCCGCCGCGCTGATTACAAACGAAGTCGCAGCCATGCGCGAGGGCGAGGGCAACTTCATGGCGCCTTATGCGTATTACAGGCATACGTTCGGCGACCCAAAGGCGCTGCTGGGTTCCGACAAAGACCCGATGCATCTTGCAAAAGAGCGGGTATGTGACAAAACCGCTCCGAAACTGTTTCTGGCGTGCGGCAGCGAAGATTTCCTCTTTGCGCGCAATGCGGAGTTTCACGCGTATCTGGACAAGATTGGCTATCAGCATACGTGGTGGGCCAAACCCGGCGTCCATGATTACGACTTCTGGAATGCATCTCTGCCCGCAAGCCTTGACTGGCTCGACGAACAGCGGGGGTAACCGCCATGCAGCTGGAATCGGATCTCATTTTCATCCTGCATGTCGAGGTCGGCGAACCGAAACTCGTTGGAGAGACCGGCGCGGGGAAGCTCACGATCATCCCGATCACGGGCGGCAGCTTTTCGGGTGAACTGCTTTGCGGCAAAGTGCTGCCCGGCGGCGCGGACTGGAGCACGCAATTGTCCGGCGGAGTTGCGCATGTGCACGCGCGTTACTGGATCGAAACCGACGACGGCGCGATTATCGCCATTGAAAACGAAGGGTTCTACAACCAAAACCGCAAGAATGCCGTGATTCGCACCACGCCGCGCTTCAGCTGCGACGTCAACGGTAAATATGCGTTCTTAACGCGGGATGTTTACGCCGCGGAGCTCAACAGCGGCGGCATGAACGCGGTGGATATCCGTGTCTACCGCCTGCACTGACGATTGATCTATTACCTATGGAGGAATGGATGCAACTCTCTGCACAGGATTGCTACAACCGGCTACGCTGGTTTGGACGGACTTTATACGATGAAACCCTTGATGCGGTGTTCTGTAATTGGACCTGCTCGGGCTTTACGCTTCGCTTTTTTGGAACGAAGCTCACGATGGACGCGCTCGCGTTTGCGGAAACATATCCCGGCGAGACGGACAGTCTGCCCTGGTTCGCGCTGTTCCTCGACGGAAAGAAGGAACCCGAACGTATCTTCTGCCTGCAGGCGGGCGAACAGACCGTTACGCTCTTTGCGAGCGACACGGCTGAAACGCACACGTTAAGACTCGTAAAACGTTCGGAAGGTTCCAAAGGACGCGCGGGCTTGCGCGCGCTCACACTCGAAGGCGAGCTGCTGGCGCTGCCCGCGGAACAGAAAAAACGCAGGATTGAGTTTGTGGGCGATTCCATCACCTGCGGCTTTGGCAACGAGATGCCGCCGGAAGCCGCGCAGTTTTCGGCGGAGCAGGAAAACGGCCTCCTGTCCTACGGCGCGGTCGCTTCGGAGCTACTGGACGCGGAGTACCAGATGATCTGTGTCTCCGGCATTCCGCTCTGCTGGGCGCGCGACGAGAACTATTGTATGGCGCTGCCGGGCGCGCCGGATTTCCATCCGCCCATACGCACGATGGAAGGCTATTATGAATACACCGACCGGTTCCATGAGGAGCGGGAGAGCAAGACCGAAGGATTCACGCATTGGGACTTCTCGCGATTTGTGCCGGACGCGGTGGTAATCAACCTTGGCACCAACGACGCGTTTCGCATCCGCGTTTCGGGCAACGATCCCGCCGAAGCCGCGCACTTTCAAGCGCGGTATGTTGCGTTTCTGGAGCACGTCCGCGCGCTCAACGGCGACCAAGCGTGGCTCGTCTGCACGCTTGGTTCGATGGATTATTTCCTCTACGACAACATCGAAAAAGCCGCAGCCGAGTACCGTGCAAAGACGGGAGACGAGCGCGTCGTGTGCTTCAAGTTCGGCGCGATCGATCCCTGGGGCGAGGGGTTGGGCGGCTTAAACCATCCGAACGCGAAAACCCAGCAGCGCATGGGCAGGGAGCTTGCAACGCTTCTGGAAACGCTGATATAGGAGAACAGATATGTTGGATCTTTCGATTTTCTCGCGCGCGTGGACCGCGCCCGCGCTGCCGGAGTCGATTCCGCACGGCGATATGCCTGGGGATAAGGTTTCGATCAATCAAGGGCACATTGCAAAGGCAAACGCGATCGTTCCGCGGCTGTTGGAACTGCTGCCGGATGTGCTGGAGCTAAATCCCGCCCACCGCGCGGTGCTCTGCGTCTGCGGTGGATCGGGCGTGGGCAAGAGCGAGATTGCCTCGCTTTTGTCGTACTACCTCAACGAGCTGGGCATTGGCGCGTATACGCTCTCCGGCGACAACTACCCGCACCGGATTCCGCTTTACAACGACGCGGAGCGGCTGCGGGTGTTTCGCGTTGCGGGACTGAAAGGCCTGCTCGCAGCGGGGGAATACGACGCTGCCCGCGCAGAAACGCTCTGTGCACTCATGCAAGCGGGGAAAGACTCCGACCCAAAGGAAGCGCAAGCGAACTCTTGGCTCGCGACCTACCAGAAAGCAGGGCGAGCCGGGTTGGCTGGCTATCTTGGCACGCAGAACGAAATTGCCTTTGCGGAACTTTGCGCGATTCTAAAGCAATTCAAAAGCGGCGCGGAGGAACTTTTTCTCAAGCGCATGGGGCGCGAGGAAAGCGCGCTTTGGTACGAGCGCATCGACATGAGAAACAACTCTGTGCTCGTCGTCGAGTGGACACACGGTAACAACGATCTGCTGACGGGTGTGGATATTCCGATCTTTCTGCATAGCACGCCGCAGGAAACGCTGGAGCACCGGCGGCTCCGCGCGCGGGACGGCGCGCCGGACAGCCCGTTTGTCACCATGGTGCTGGAGATTGAGCAAAGCCTGCTGCAATCGCAGGCACACAAGGCGAAGATCATCGTCACAAAGAGCGGGGACGTGCTCACCTATGAGCAGTACCGGCAGCTGCAGCCGGAGTAAGAGCGATGCAAAACAATAACCAATCAAATGATGCGCCCAATGGCGTAATGTTGAATCTTTATCCGGACAGCCTTGGCGAAACGCTAAGCGGTGCGGCGGTGTTTCTGGCGCGCCCGGAGGTTGCCGACGCGTTTTCCGCGCTGTATGTGCTGCCGAGCCTGTTTCACACCGACCTCGACCGCGGATTCTCCGTGCTTGACTACGGTATTGAGGAGACGCTTGCTTCGCAATCCGACCTCGACGCAATCCGCGCGGGCGGCGTTTCGCTCAAGCTCGATTTTGTGCTCAACCATGCGTCCGTGCAGTCCCCGCAGTTTCGGGATCTGGTTCAACACGGGGATGCTTCGGTGTATCGTGATTTCTTCATCGACTGGAACGCGTTCTGGCAAGATAGGGGCGAGATGACGCCGGAAGGGTACATCCAACCGCAAGAAGCGCTGATTCGCGAAATGTTCTTTCGCAAACCCGGCTTGCCAATTCTAATGGTGCGCTTTCCGGATGGAACCGAACGTCCGTACTGGAACACGTTTTATCAGGAGGTTCGCTATCCGCGCCTGACGGCGGAGGATTGGGCGAGCAGATTGCCTCTGTCTCAGCGTGAGGCGGATGCGCTTTCGCATCTGGGGAATGCCGCGCTGGACGCGGGCAAAAAGCCCGCCGAGATCGATTGGCCGGAGGGTACGGCGCAGGCGGGCATGGACGCGCTGGAGTCGCGCCGGAGCTATCTGGGCCAGATGGACTTAAACGTCAATTCGCCGCTTGTCTGGGCGTTTTATGAGCAGACGCTGCAAAAGCTCGCCTCCTACGGCGCAAAGATCGTCCGACTAGACGCGTTTGCCTACGCCTCCAAGATTGCGGGCAGGCGAAACTTTTTCAACGAGCCGGAGACTTGGGACATGCTGGAGCGATTGCGCGGCATGGCGGCGGGGCAGGGGCTGATGCTCTTGCCGGAGATTCACGCGACCTATGCCGAGCAGACCTACGCCGAGATTGCAAAACGCGGCTACATGACCTACGATTTCTTTCTGCCGGGGCTGCTGCTGGACGCGTTGGAAACCGGCTCCGGCGCGTTGATTGCGCGCTGGGCGGAGGAGCTGAAGCAAAACGACTTTCGCGTGGTCAACATGCTCGGCTGCCACGACGGCATCCCGCTGCTCGACTTGCGCGGGCTGGTGCCGGACGAGCGGATTGAGTCGTTGATCGAAACCGTGGTTGCGCGTGGCGGCTACGTGAAGAACCTCTACGGGCAGAAGAACGCTTATTATCAGGTGAACGCGACCTATTTTTCCGCGTTGGGCGAGAGTGAACGGAGGCTTTTGTTCTGCCGTGCAGTGCAGCTGTTTATGCCCGGCATGCCGCAGGTTTGGTATCTCGATTTGTTTGCGGGCAAGAACGACCACGAGGCGGTGAAGCGCGCGGGCGCGGGCGGGCACAAGGAGATCAACCGCACGAATCTCTCTACAGAACGGGTTGAAGAAGCGCTCAGGATGGATGTCGTACAGCAGCAACTGAATCTGCTTCGCTTCCGCAACACATTCCCGGCGTTCGGGTTTGACGCGAAGCTGACCGTTTCACAACCGGAAGAGCACACTCTTTCTATGCGCTGGGAAAAAGAGGGTTACTCGGCTCGTCTAGATGCGAATATAAAAACAGAAGCATTTTCTGCTTGCGGTTTCGATTCGTCAGGCAATGAGTGTTTTCGAATGGACGGTATGGAATAGCAGATTAACATAAGAGTAAGCTAGAATGAAAAAACCCGCACTTGGTGCGGGTTTTGCATTTCTGGTCAATTTGTTCTGATTCGATACAGATCTTGCGCTGGTGATTCGGTAGTTTTTTATGCTAAACCGTGTAGCCTTTCCGCTGATCTTTAGGAATTTGTTAATCGGAATACACAATCTCAAATGCCGCATCCGGTAGATCCCGCTCAGCGTCCTTACGGAGGTCTTCGCTAAGAGATACCTTTTCGAGGAGCGGCAGCGAATTGAGCGCCGTCAAATCGCGGGATTGCACAGCCCCAAGCGAGAGCTGCTCCAGACCGGATAACGATTCGATTCCGTCCAGACTCTTCAACGATGTGCTGCGTATGCTCAATTGCGTTAGGCCGGAAATTCCGGAAAAGGCCTGCAGTGATGTGATGCGTGTATCACCGGCATCGATATAACAGAGCAATGGGCAGGTTGACAACGAAGATAAATCGGATACACGCGAGTCGAACAGGCTAAGATCATGCAAAGAAAAAAGCGTAGAAAGCGGGGAAACATCCTCAACGGGATTGTGAATGAGATCAACTGTTTCCAGTGCGGGGAGCTGGGCGAGCGGTGAAAGATCGGTGATATCCTGCAGCGCGATATGGACGAACTTCAGGTTTTTCAACTGTTTTAAATCTTCGAGCGATTGAATGCCGCCGTTTTTCACCGTTCCGTCGTTCTGCATCATATGGGACTGCGCCTCGTGGAATGCTTCGGCGCTGCTCACGGCATGGTTGCCGAAGATATAGAGCTCCGTCACACTCAAAAGGTCCACGATCGAGATTGGCTCATCGCTGGTCTTCTGCAACTGTTGGCGAACGGCCTGCTCAATCAAAGGTTCGGAAAAATGGACAGCGGCGGGAGCAAGCAACGCAGGCGTATAGGACGTATATCGGCCAACCGCAAAACCGGCGCAAAGACAGGCGATTGACGCCAGGAGCCAACACGCGATGTTCAATAATCGCCGCTGCGAATGCCCGTTGGCCCGCAGGAGCGCTTTTTTCACCCGGTCTGCGGAAGCATAGCGCCGATCCGGCGCGAGCTCGGTGCAGGTTTTCACGATCTTTTTGATTTGCGTGGATTCCAGCTTTGGCAACGCTTTTCGTGGCTTGGATTCCCCCGTCAGCAGCCAGCCAATCAGCACACCGAGGGAGAAGATATCGGCCCGACTGTCGGTTTGCGAGAAGCCATATTGCTCAGGGGGCGCGAAATCCACCGTTCCAAAACAGGTTGTGTCCTTATTCGCGGTTGCATTATATTCCCGCGAGATACCAAAATCGATCAGCCATGCCTTTCCGCTCGCATCAATGATGATGTTTTGCGGTTTGATGTCGCGATGAATGATTGGCGGGGATTGACGATGCAGGTAGGCTAGGATATCGCACACTTGCGAGGCGATTGCAACGGATTGCTCTGGCGAAGGATGCTTCTCAACAACATATTCGTTTAGCGGCAAACCCTCGATATACTCTCTTACCACGCAGAACATCGTTTCGTTCTGATACTCCGCGAGAAACCGTGGAATGCCCGGATTCTTCAGCTTTTTCAGCAGCGTCGCTTCCGTCGCCCCAGAGGACATGCTTTCGCCGAGATAACATTTTGCGAGGCGGCGCTCATTGGTGCTTTTCTCACGAACGATCAGCGTCTCCGTACTTTCGCTGGCGGAAAGGCAGACAAGCGCTTCATAATCGATAAAAAACGAAGTCGGATAGTGCGACTCGTCATATTCGAACAACGATTCAAATGTTGCTTCACTAGCCATTTTGATCCTCTCGCCCAAGCAACGACAGCCCCATGTCATGCAATGTGTTTTGTACATATAGGACGTTTCGCTTTTCAAACAGACAGCGGAGAATGACAATGTCTCGTGGGATTTTTGGATAGAGCGGCGCCTGATGTGCGATCTTCAAGAGTTCCTGCGTACAGTCCACATCCATACCAAAACCGAATGCCAACTGAATTACCTTGTCGCGCGAGGGATTCCGAATGCCGTTGAACAGCTGATAGGCATAGTTCTTTGGGATGGTGGAGCGCGCAATCACGCTTGCGCGAGATACGGAAAGCTCGTCGCATAGCGCACAAATAAACCGGTCAAACGGTGGCATCGCCATGAGAGGGGCATTGTCATGCAGATAGGTCTTTACATCCGGTGCCTGAAAAAGACGTTCCAGCAATAGCTTCGTAACACCGGACGGTTTATTGATCAGCTGCTCCATATCACCACTCCGTTTCGTTCAACGTTACCGATCGGATATTCTTTTCAATTTGTGTTGGGCTGTGAAGGATCGGGCGTTCTTGAGATATCGATTTGAACAGGCTGCGGCAGAAGGGATTTCATTCTTCTACAACACGTCCTTGTTCATCATTATAGTTGCACATTGCCATTGACGCAAGAAAGCAACGCGCAATTCTTGTGTCTTTTGCCTCGAAAACAGACTGAACGGATCAATTACCCGTGATTTAGTGTGCCGTGAGCACACCTTTTTGTGTTTTTGGCTTGATATAGTGTTTGTGTCAATGCGGGATTGTCAATGCGAAAACAAGACGTCCGAGTGATCCGGCAGAAATCGGCAACCGACATTGCTTCCGATTTTCGACAGGAAAGGAGTTTGAGCATGGCCACGCCAAACCAGCGTTTCCGCGCCGTATTGGAATATCTTGATATTACAAACATTGAACTGGCAAGAGCCTTGGGATGCGATCCGTCGTTGATCAGTCGCTGCCTTTCCGGTCAACGCGCGCTGAAAGCCGCTAGTTGGCAGATGGATGCCATCGCGGAGTACATCTTGTCCCGCGCAAAACGTGCGCAGGATTTAAATTGGCTGAAAGAGGGATTCATGGAGGCCGGGCTGCCAACCGATAGTTCCACCGTGTACCGTTATAAGCAGAACCTGATTATGTGGTTAGCGACCGATGGTGAAACGCTTCGCAATAACTTTGGCCGGTCGCTCCCGGGCGATGTTGCCGGCAGGTTCCCCGCGGAACCGAAGCAGGAAGAGTTGCATGGCGAAGCAGCGGATAACGATGTAAAAATTGGAACGATGGATATTGTGCTCGCCCTTGGCTCGGCGTTTGCCATGCTGCCCAAAGGGGCTTTGGTACGCATCTTTCTTTCCAACGACAGACTTCGCATCGCGACGGATGAACACGTTGCCGCGTTATTTCGCGAGAGGATCGCGGCAAACGACCTGCACATCGAATTGGTGGTTTGTGTTTCCGGCGACACGCAGGCAATGTCCAAGCTGTTGGACGCCTATATCGAAGCGCTGATTTCGGGACATATCGGACTCAAAATTGTGCATGGCCAAACGCAGATCGTAACCAGCGCTATGCACATTCTCGTCTCCGACGACCTCTGCTTTCTCGTCAACGAAACCATAGGGGCATATGCGCCACCCATCGCGGCAGTGATTCGAAACAAAGCCTTTGTAGCGGAAACGCAGGGTAACTTTGAGTCGGCCGCGCGATATGCCCAACCTGTACTGAATATTTATGGTGACGAGTACACGCGGGACGTTATTGAGATTCTCGCTCTGGAGTACTGCACCTCCGGCGAACTGGATGTTGTGAAGGACAGCATCAATCCAATGTATATGTCGACCGCGCATTACGATCGTTTCCTCACCACCCGGGGGCATTCGAAGGAAGAATTCTCCTGGCGGAGCGCGGAATTTGCTCGATTCAAAGCGGGGATGAACATCAATCTGAACAACGGTGTTCTTTTTCGTGAAATCATTTCGCTTTCCCGCCTGAACGACATTGTATTGCACGGGCATTGCCGCATGGCAGGGCTCTATTTCGCGGAACACGGATATGTCGATCTGGATGCTCAAGGCTGCGTTGACATTCTGGAAGGATATATCGATTACCTGACGAATGAACCGAACTTCAGCTTACTCATTCTGGATGATCTGACGACACTGCATGGCAACAACTGCTGGCATATCAAGCGCAGCGGTCATGTGACAATTAACAACTGGCAGGGGACAGAGCCGGTAATGATACATTCCGACCAGCTCATGCTGCTGCGAGAGTTTCAGGAACGGTTCGATAAGCTTTGGGAGCAGGGCTCGGGCGCAATCGGCAGCAGAGCCAATGTGATCAACATCCTGCGGGATGTGGTGAGGCGGATAGACTGCAACAGCAAACAAGTATAGCAGAGGTGCTATGGATCGATGCCTGTGATCAAAGAGGATGGTAAGGAAATAACCGGCAGAACGGCATAACACGAGATTCAAAGCGGGTAACTCGGAAGCGAGCCGACGTCTGTAAACAAGGCGATTGCCTGAGAAAGGAAGAGCACAACATGAAACGGATCTTTGCTATCTTGATTACGCTATTGGGTGGAGGAATCACCGCGTACAATATCTATTCGGCGATCGTTTACCCGAACTACTTCGCTGGAGGCTATTTGGTTTCATCGGTGATTTTTACCTTGATTGGTCTTGTGCTGCTGCTGATTGGAATCCGATGGAACGTCGGTTTGACAAAACGGCCGGATGCAGGCGATGCGGTGCTGAAAAACATTGGTTTTGTACTCTCGGTGCTTGGCGTTCTCGGCGCGGGGATCGCGTTGACAATTCTGCTTGTTTCGCAAAAGGTCTTCGCTCGCTCCGCGATCATCATCGGCATCGTTCCGATTCCGGGTCAGGTGTTTTATGCCGTGCCGATTATCGCGAGCGTACTGGTTATTGTGTACCTGTTTTCGAAGCGCAAGTGATACACGAACAACACTCCGGGTGCAAATCGTCATCAGAAGGAAACACACTCGTAATAGAAGATGGAGGTAGAAAGATGGCGTGCCTGTTTGGACATCAATGGAACGGATGCAAATGCGAAAAATGCGGGAAAACACGAGACGAAAACCATAGCTGGGACGGGTGCAAGTGCACAGTATGTGGCCAAACACGCAACGCGGAACATGATTGGAAAGACGGGCATTGCCTGCGCTGCGGGACCGCTTGGGCGCCAACGAATCCCCGCTTTGCGAGCAATATGCCGTTTTCCTCATTGCATAAGATTTTCGTCTTCACGAGCGGCGACGGAAAGAATGTTCTCGGCTGCCCGATTGCGACCGGCACATTAGCGGACACGGTTGGGTGCCCATTTGATGAATTGAGAAGCAATCCGAATTTGGCTTTTGACATCATCGAGAAATCGGACGTCGGCAATCAGATCCAACAGACCGGGCAATTTCCGGAATCCGCGTGGGTGGCGATGAACGGAATTGACGCAAGGGCAACCTTGCTTGCGCAAACAGGTCTATATAAAATGTGCGTTCGGACATTCCGTACCATTCGGAGTGAATCCGGAGCATTTGTTTTGCTTTATAAGAAATAAGCACGTTTCAGATCGTGCCGCGACACTTGTGTTGACCAGGAGGCTGTGACATATCAGCATTCACATAACTATCAATCTTTTCATCATAATACTGCAACGGACCGTAGTTCCAATTGCTGCTTGGAATCCCGCGTATATATTGATTCTGGACAAGAAATAGGGAGCAGATCATATCCGTCTACGAACATGCCTACGATTGAAAGGAAGGAAAAGAATGAGCAAAGATGTTTTCACCGTATCAATGGGCGTTACTCTGTTTGAGGACAACAGCCATAAAGGCCCCGCTACACAAAAGCCCGAAGATGTGAACGGCTTTCTGGCGCCGTTTGTTTCGGAGATAATCAAGAAGTATTATCCAGAAGCAGCCGGAGATCAGAGCAGTCATTGGAATTACGACACCCGCTTTACGACAATACGGAACTTTGGAATTCAGAACACACAACATCTTGAATTTCGCGATCGAAACACCGGCGAGATTGCCGATCAAGCAAGATATTCGGATATTTGCGGCGCGGCAAAGGATGCCTGGAAGAATGCTGTGATGCAGGCGTATCCTCATTACGACCGCGCCGTCTTGGAAGAGGGAATGGCGCATGCGCGCTTTGAGTATTTCCCGCAGAGCGGTTTGCTCGTCGCCTTCACACTGCTGAAAGGTCTTGTACAGCAGGGCACGGAAGATTTCATGGCGGATAGTGAGCGCGATGCGGCTCAGGACCTCCTGCAGGGGACACAGCGGACGCTCTATCTGCGATTTAGCATAGAAAAGCTGTCCGGCGGATACGGAGCGGACAGCTATCGCAAATTGTTTACGTCCGTTTCGCCCGCATTGTTGTCAGGGGCAATTCTGCGGATGGGAGATTCGGCCGCTACGCTCGCCGGCAATGAGAATGTAAATGTCATTGGAATAACGATGGCGGACAGCGGACGGTTGGAGAAAATACGGCAGGAGCTCGCCGGTTCCGCGTCCTTTCTGGCTTCTTCTGACGCACGGCCGTTTTTGCTTGTCGAAGGGATGGGAGAGGAGCCGCTTGTTTTTGACGGAATTTTTTCCGGTTCCGACGTGCAAGTCCAGAATGGAACGTTTTCCTGGGCAAAAAGCGTTTGGGACGAGCTGAAAAAAGAAGGTGGCATCGTAGTCCCGGTCGCTCCGCCCGAAAATGCGACGCAGGGCGGTTCTGGCCTGCCCACTGTTGAATACGGAGAAATGCAGGAAACACCCTTTCCGGAAGGAACGAAGCCATTAAAACCGCTTGGAGACAGTTATTTTGTCGTGACAAACGGTAAATCGATCGGGAAAAGATTTGGCGTCGTCGGACCAGATGGCAGGTGCGTGCTGCCCGTCACACAGAAATATTCCGAACTGATGTATGGCCCGATCAAATACGAAATATTGAGTGATAAAGCGATTTTACTCGAGAAAAGCGGATTTACTGTGTTTCGCTTGGACGGCAGCCAAATTGCATCCTATAAAAAGCTGGTAAATCTTGGTTCGGAGCTGTTGGCGGTTTCCAATGGCGATAAGTTTGCGATCGTAAGGATCGATGGCAGCCGGGTAACGGATGAAGAATTCGACAGCGTCCTGCCCTTTGTCGACGGCGTTGCTCTTGCAAAAAAGGGGAGCACCGTGATTGGATACTCGATGGATGCGTCCGTTGCTTTTACATTGACGGAAATCGACTCAATCCGTCCTTACTGCAACGGATATGCGGTGTTCAGACAAGGAAGCAATATGGGCGCGATCGACTCAAAGGGGAATATAGCGTTGGAGGCAAAATGGAAGTGGCTCAGGGATGCGGCGTATGATTCCTTCATATTCTCCGAATCTGTTGCGCCCAGAGTAAACCTCGACGTCTTTGGGCTGGTTGCTGCTGGTGGCCGAATCGTATTGCCGTGTCAATATAGAAATTTGGAGCAGATCGACGCCAATTTATTAAAACATGGCACGGTAATCTATTATGAGTACACGCAGGGAAACACTCGCTACGTCAAATCGATCCTTGCGTTCGGCATCATAGACGTGCAGGGAAACGAAATCGTTCCCGAAGGAATTACTTCCATTGGAAAGGAGAGCGAAGGCCTGCGCGCTTATGCGAGATATTATTCGGATGGCAAGGTAGAATTCGGATACATGGACAACAATTGGAAAACGATATTTGTAGTGGCAAACATAGGCAAGGTATCTTTAGGGGATGCGTTCAAATATGGTATTACTGAAACAAAATCGTATATTTTCGGGTTCGACATCAATGACTTACTATCGCCTTTTTCGAATGGTAAGGCTTTTGTAAAACTGTACTGGGACGGTCAATTTCCAAAAGACGGCCGCTGGATTGACAACGCCGGTAAAAGCACGAGCCCCGGCCAAAAGCCCGCACCCACGAAGTTGGGCGGCATTCCCCAGACGGTAAATAGTCCCGATGATATAGAAGCTCAGAAAACCTGCGAAAGGCTGCAAGAGAAGTCGCTGTACGCATATGGAGGAATTTTCCGTAAAAGCTGCAGGCGTATTGTCGGCGATTTATGGGAAATTATTTCCCTGGCCGGCGAAGTTTCGTATGTTTTCAGCAAGATGGAAACGACCAATGGCTTTTCTTGCGGGCTGATTCGGGTAAGGGATAGAGTTTCCCAGAAATGGGGGTATTCGGATCATAATGGGAACTTGGTTGTATCGCCGAAATATGATGAAGTTAGCCCTTTCAGCAACGGTCGCGCCTGGGCGCGGCTTGGGAAACAATATTTCATTATGCAAAGAGAAGCCAAGCTGAGCGGAAATACCGAATCGCACGAATGAGAGCTTACCTAGAGGCGAAACCCGTTCAGCAATGCGGACAATATTACGCAATGTAATGCTTGAATTGCATGTTTGATCAGGACGGCGGCAGAGAACGTAAAGCGACTTCTCTAGCCGCCGAAAACCAGATCAGAAAAAGATTTTATACGAAACAGACTTGCAAGCGGCTGAAAGATGCAGGCTCAGGCACACCCCATATTAAATCGAAAAGTCTGCGGGAAAACCGACGGGCAAACGGACGATTCGGAATCGACGCGCCATTTCGGCTGCGATTTTTACAGGGAGCCTTGTCGCAGAACCCGCGGATAAGGCGGAACGTGTATCCGCCAAACGTGCGTCAACTCCCTCGCTGGTGCAACCGGAGAAATTCTGCGTGAACGACTAGAGCCGAACAGAAAACAGAGCATTGCCGATTCATGCAAGAAAACTGGAAACCATGTGGGACGGCATCGGTTGGTGGATGGGATAAGACCACCAGTCGTGCCGTCACCGTGCTGGTTCAGAATCACTGTTGAATGGGTGAAACGGGAGAAGAGAAACGAGAAAGCGGAGGTGTTGTAAGATGGCGAAATGCATCAACTGCGGGAAAGAAATCGCTGCGTCGGAGGAGAAAATCTACGGCGTGCTCGAGCGCTATCACTATGATGACCGGCACGATACTGCCGATATGTCCATGGGAAGCACCACGTATACGCCGATCGCAATCATCCGAGCCGGTGTTTGCAGCAATTGCACACACGAGAGCCGGGGCAAGGGCCTGAAAACCAGCGTGTACGCGATGCTGGCAGGAGTCGTCATTCTGCTGATATCGATGGCTGTCAAAGAAGCTGAATACAGCGGAGTGGGTGGTCTGTTTGGAATTCTCGCATTTCTATACGGTGCAGTCGGGCTTGGGAAAGCCGCATTCAGCCCCAAGAACTCCGTGATACGCCTACTTGCGGAACAGAAGGAACTCGATCCATCCGTAGTAATCGTACCCAAAACGGAGAAAAGCATAGACGTAGAGGCGGTTGATGGGACGCTGTCGAACCGGCACGATTACCAATATAAGTATATCACGGAACAGTCACTTCTTAAGCCCGCCGGCAAAACGCGTAAGGATGGATCGCGGGCGGCAGCGCTGCATATGCTGCGGAGTTGGGCACAGCAGGGCAACTATGTTACAAAAACCGAAAAACGATAACGGAAATAAATGTTGAGAGGTGGAAATCATGTCGAAATTTCTACGTGAACTGTTGATCGGTATCGCGGCTATTCTTCTGGGCATTTTGCTGTCCATGGCAAGCGGGCAGTATCTGTTCGTTGGTCTGATTGTCGTCGGATTGACGTTGGTCGTATTCGCTTTTGTGCATCGGAATCAAAGCGGACAAAAGAGTAACGATGGCGAAATGCCGGTGAAGAAGTTCTATCCAACGGATAAGCCACAGGAGAAGGCACGGTTTCTCGAGACCCTTGATGCCCAGGAGACCTTGGCGATTCCAAAGCAAGTCTTTATGACATGTTCCCGAAGCGATCAATCGAGCCGGGTGTTTCTCAACGGAGCGGAGATCGGCAGGGTTGAGCCGGACGCACCGCTTACCTTTGCGGTGACGAAGAGAAACAACGTGGTCAATATTTCCGAGCAATATGAGGGCATCTGTTTCTTCCACGTCGTTGCCGCCGAAGGGGTAGGTGAACTGAAAGTCGGCATCGGCATGCAGTCTGCCGCGGTAAAGATCGTGCCCAACACGGGTTTGGCGGACGGCATTCTCGCAGCGGTACCGAAGCCAACCGAAACAACTTGATTTTATCCTGCGGGATGAAGCAAGGCGGATGAAGGAATTCGATTCGGGGAAAATCAGAATCAATGGAGGAACAGAAAAATGCAAGGGAAGAAGTTTCCCTGGCGGGTACTGCTCGGGATAGCCGCATTGCTGACAGTAGAGTATTTCATATTCAAATATTTCTACCGGGAATATGATATAACGCTTGGATTCGACCGGCTGGTGTCGTTAGTCTTTATCATTTTTATCATGTTCGCGCTCGACTGCACCATAGCCGGATGCGCGTTGATTCCGAATACCGCGAACAAATTCAAGTTGAAGCGGATTCTGGCAATTTCCATCGGCTCGGTTGCTCTTACCGCAGGCGCGACTGCTTTCATGTGCAATTACGTTCCGCCGGAGGGCACGGTTCTCGAAACGCCCACCTATGCACAGATAGACACCCTCACCATGCAGGAAATACAGAACGGCGTTGTCGTCAGCGGGGAAGTCTCCCTAACGGAGAAGATTGAGAGTTGGAGACAAGAGGATCCGGAACGTACCTATTTCGGAACAAAGTATTTTAAGAAGACAAAATCCAGTCGGCCAATCGCTGGAGAAGAAAAAAGCTATGTCTACCGGTTTCGGCTGACGGACGGTACGGAACGGGACTTCTCCGTTTTCAGCGACGACGAATTTGACTATATTGAAGAATTGGGCGTCGGCCTTTGGCGCTATCAGCGGGGAAATCACGAAGCATCGAATTACGATTACTCCCAAACCACCTATCAACGGGAGACTTACAATCAGGCTTTCGGTCAGCATGCGGCTGAACGAAAGTTTTCGATCATGCCCGAATACAATAAAGCCGGAAAAGCAATCATTCTGATGATGAAAGAGGGAAAGGTCGAAGAATGGACCACATTTCGAATCCCGGATGAGCTTGTTGCGGCGCGGGCGGAGGATGTGCGCTATCTGGTGCTCGTGGATGAGCTGGAAAAAATCAAGACCGGCGAGTGGGTTACCGTCGAAACCGGAGAGAAGGTCGGCGACGCATATGACACATACTATTTTGCAGCGATCTATGACCTCGAGACCGGGGAAACGAACGTTTTTGAGGAAAGAACAAGCGACTC
>CAZDXW010000062.1:0-19354 GCA_964509485.1 uncultured Christensenella sp. | reverse complement strand
AAGCAACTGCCGTTTTAGGAGCACCAAACAAAAGAAGAGGTTTCCGTTCGCGGCTCCAACGCGGGCGGAAAACGCAAAACGCGCCGGGCGACCGGCGCGTTTCGTGTATCGATTAAATTCACCATCGTGAAATTAGCAACGTGGTTGTTGTCTTCGTATAGGAGCATACAGTGAAAACTCGATTTAATATCTTTTACACTTCAATTTCTTATGACATTGCCATCTGTAGGCTACTATTCTTGAACTAGGGAGCAAAGCTCTTCTCCTATGGCTTTTTGAAGTCGAATAGGGTCACCTACATCGATCCAATCGAATGTGGCTTTCACCATGAAAACATTATTCGTTTTTAATGTAAGCAGTTGCTCTAAAATTTCTTTTTCAAAGGGTGAATCCGAGACCACTTCATAAATCGCGCTAAGCCTTGTTGTTTCATATTCAAATTGGCTAAAAGCTGCAATCGATGGCCAGTTGCAAGTTGAATATGCTTGTAAAAAAACGGAATAACGTGCGATGAATATACCAGAATTCCAGAAAACAACGCCTTCCTTTCTCAATCGTTCTATTTCATCAAGATCTGGTTTTTCCAAGAAACACTCTACCTTTTGAACAGAATCGAGAGCATTTCCAACCTGAATATGCCCATATAGAGTAGAAGTACCGGAGGTCGGGATGCCTAATAGATATATATTTGAAAATACTTTTGCGAGATTACTCGCTTTCAAAATTGTTTGAGCGTATGATTCGGTGTCAGAAATTACATGATCAGAAGGAGCAAAAATCAACACCGGATCATAGTTGGCGCTGTTCTTGTTGCTTATATCAATTATTCTCAAGTAGAAATAGATCGCAGTAGCAGTTCCTCGACTACAAGGCTCGGCGTACACCTCAAGTTTGCGTGTATCTGCCCGGCTTATTGATATCGGATGTTGAGAAGGGATTTTGGATTGATCTTGATTAGTTCTCGTACTGATATTCTTGTTTTGTATTCTTTCCTTTTTGTTAAGAAGTGAATCGATCTCAGGTAGATTTCGAATTCTAGTTTCGAATTCTTGAACCGTGACTATTACTTGGCAAGTGCAAGCTTTCCAATTTCGATATATTGTATTTTCGAGCAACTTCTGATTACCAATGTGAACATGTATAAATTTTATTATATCGGACGAGAAGGATTGTAGACGAAGGCTCATTCCACCGGCAAGTATAACCGTGATGCGCTCACGGTCAAGTGCTAAACTAACATTACCACTATTATAATATTCATAGTAGACACATAATGCGAGAGGGAGGATACAAAGACCAAACATTAGTAACCAGTAGCCACGAAAGATGATAATTCGATTGAAATAAGCAATAGCACTAAAGAAGCAGAAACTGGAAATTGTAATAAACTCATATACATAACACGGAAGGAAAGGCTTCAACGATTCAAACGCATTACCGATCTTACTACGAGACTGACTTCCGACGTTCACTCTTTTTTTTCTGTTTTGCGATTGACGTATAATATTCAACAAATAGATAATCCAATTGATACAAACCAGAATAAGAATCGTACCAACAGCAGCCTTATTCAAGCTCCCTATGAATAAGTGAAACGAGCCAAAATAAGGAAAGTTTGTCTCAAAGTACTGAAGGATATTATAGAAGAATAGAATGACGGAAATAATCGTTACAAGCCACATGCCGTTTTTCCAAAGAGAATATGAAACGCCACGATTGAAAAAATTGAAAAATCCTTTTAAGTCAAGATTCTTCTCAACCTTATCACCATTAAGATATCTCAATTTAGACGCTTTTTGATGAACTTGTGATCCAGTAAAACCTTGAGATATGAAATGCCTTTCGATATCAAGCATCATTTCTGCGTCTGTAATCTCATTAATTCGATTTCGCTCAAATATCTGAATGGATAGAATACCAAAGACGAACGAGATGAAAGCACCGATCGCTCGTTCCCATGGGTACGAATTTGCTCCTCCTAGAGCAATAACAAGTAAAAAGGATTGAGCAGTTAAGAACATAACAGGAACGTTCCAAAATAGGCCATTATGATTAATTCGGTCATTCGAAAGGACGCGATACTGCTCAATGAGAAAAGTGATATCTTTTTTGTCGGTATCTTTGTTTGCGGTTGATTCTTTGTTTTCTTGCTCCATGCACTTTTCCTCATCTTCCAGAAATAGAACACGATTCCCCCTCAACTTTGGCTCATTATACTATCACCATATATAGCCGTAAATACTTAATTCTTATCGGTATAAGAAAAAGGAACGGTTTTATCCGTTCCCTCTGGTTCTTAGCATAAAATCGGTATTTCCTTGGCTAACCTTACCCTACCTAACCCACTCCGAAGCTTCCGGGAAACAATGCATGTGTGTCGGCGAGAGGGCGCGGTAGCCGTCGCACTTACCCTTGAGCTTGCGCAAGCCCAAGCGAGTGGAGCGGAGCGTAAAATACATGCAGATGTCCTTGACCGCCTTTTCGTCAAACTGGCTCTTGTGGCAGGCGAGCGCGTCCGCCCGCGCGGAAAAGGTCTTAGCCACGGGCACATACGAATTCGGCTTGTCCGTGTAGTAAAACGCCAGCGCCTGCACGCTATGGCTTCCGCTGCCGCCAATGCTTTGCATCACGCTCGCAAAGGGAGCCATATTCATCGACGCCTTTGCCGCCATTCCGGTTTTGATGTGGTCGAGGTGGCACTCGCTGATCACGTTCGGGTCGGGCGCGAAGACCACGTCCGGCTGGAGCCGCACAATCTCCTTTGCCACCGCGCATGCCGCGTCCTCAACGGAGTACATCGCCCCGTCGTGGAACGGCAGAAACGTTACGTCGGTCACGCCGAGCAGCTTTGCCGAGGCGAGCGCCTCCGCTTTGCGAATCTCCACCAGCTCGTCGCCAAAGAGATTCGGGTCAATCGCGCCCATGCGCCCGTCGGTGAGTACGACAAACGACACGTGCTTGCCCGCCTGCGTGAGCGCGCGGACGGTCGGCGCGCAGGCGACCTCAATGTCGTCCGGATGCGGGCCGAGAAAGAGATACCGTTCGAATCGGGTCAGCTGCGGAATGGGCGCAACGCTCTTGAGAATGGCGCGAAACATCGATTGAATCCTCCCATGCGGTTGTTCGAAACCAGTATACCACGCGCGCGCCGTTGCCGCTTCGAAATTCCTATGGTATGATACAAATATTCGAAACAATTGCACAGGAACGAGGGAAACATGCCGATTCCGAATGTGTACCGCGAAACACTGTACGAAGGCAGCCTGACCATCCGCCGGGACACTGCGCTGTTTGGCACGGGCCTGACCGGCGCGCGCGAGGGCGTGCTCGCCATGCTTGCGCTGGGGCAACCAAACGCGCAAGCGGGGGAGACGACGCTCCGGTTCGTGCACAATCCGGCGCTGGAGCCGGAGCAGTACGCCATCTCCTGCGGCGTTGGCGGCGCGTCCGTTGACGCGGGCAGCGAAACGGCGGCGATCTGGGCGGCGGCAACGGTTGCTCAGCTCTGCGCGGAATATGGCGGAACCTTGCCGTTTGGCCTCGTGGAGGACAAGCCGCGCTTCGGCTGGCGGGGACTGCTTGTGGACGTCTGCCGGCACTTTTTCCCGGTCTCGACGCTCTACCGGCTCGTCGACCTCATGGCGTATTATAAGTACAACCGCCTGCATCTGCATCTGTCGGACGACCAGGGCTTTCGCTTTGAGAGCGAGCGCTATCCGCGGCTCAACAGCGTCGGCTCCTGGCGAAAGAGCACGCTCAAGAAGCACGGTTCCGCAGCGCAGGACGGCATACCCCACGGCGGGTATTATACAAAGCGGGAACTGAGCGAACTGGTCGCGTATGCGAAGGCGCGCGGAATCGAAATCGTTCCCGAGCTGGACATGCCCGGCCACGCGGTCGCGATGCTCGCGGCGTATCCCGCGCTCGGCTGCTTCGACGAACCGCTGGAGGTGGCGACGCATTTTGGCGTGAGCGACTATTCCAAGCAGCTTCTTTGCGCGGGCAAGGAGGAGGCGTTTGCCTTCATCTGCACGCTGCTCGAAGAGCTGATGGAGGTCTTTCCGTTTCCATACATCCACATCGGCGGGGACGAGGCGGTCAAGGACAACTGGAAGCGCTGCCCGCGCTGCCAGAGCCTGATGCGCGAAATGGGCTTGAAGAACGAACGCGAGCTGCAGGGGCATTTTCTCAATCGCGTGAACCGGTTTTTACGGGAACGCGGCAGGAGCGCGATCGTCTGGAACGACGGACTCTGCGCCAATCTGGACAGGGACATCGTCACCCAGTTCTGGACGCCGTTTTTCATCGAGGGCAAGGGGCGCACTGTGCGGCGCATCCGCGCGGGCGGCGAGGCGATACTAAGCCCGTTTCTGCGCGTGTACTACGACTATCCCTACGCGCTGATTCCGTTGAAGCAGACCTACCGTTACGAGCCGATGCGGCTGGGCGTTCGAAAGAAGGACGAGCTGCTCGTGCGCGGGATCGAAGCCGCGATCTGGACGGAATGGATCGACTCCGAGGAGAAGCTCTTCTTCAATACGCTGCCCCGGCTCGCCGCCACGGCGGAAACAGGCTGGACGGTGCGAAAGAAGAAACCCTATCGCGATTTCCTGCTGCGCTTGCAGCCGCATTATGCGCTGTATGAGCGCCTGAACCTGCCCTACGCAAAAGGCGTTGAACGTCCGCTGCCGCTGGGCAAGCGCATCCGCGGGATCAAGACGTTTCTAATGACGGATTCCCACGCGGAACTCCGTTCAAACGGAGCCGGCACAGCGAAACCATAGACAAAAGATTGGAGGATATTGTGATGAACGAAACCTTACAGAATCTATTGACGCGTCGCAGCGTCCGCGCATATCTGCCCAAACAGGTGGAGGAATCCCTTCTGGAGCAGGTGCTCGAGGCGGGCACCTATGCCCCGACCGGCGGCGGACGGCAGACGCCAGTGATCGTTGCGGTGCAAAACCCGGAGACGGTGCGGCAGCTTTCCCGCATGAACGCGGCGGTCAACGGCGCAAAGGGGGACCCGTTCTATGGCGCGCCAACCGTGCTCGTCGTGCTCGCGGAGCGCTCGCGCGGAACCTACCTGCTCGACGGCGCGTCGGTGATCACCACGCTGCTCAACGCGGCGCACGCGGTTGACCTCGGCTCCTGCTGGGTGCACCGCGCGAAGGAGGAGTTTGAGAGCGAAGAGGGCAAGGCGCTGCTGAAGCAGTGGGGCATCGAAGGGGACTTCGAGGGCATTGGCCATGTGATTCTGGGCTATGCGGCGGAAGCACCTGCCGAACCCGCACCGCGCAAAGAGAATTATATCTATCGAGTAAAATAGATATTTCTATCTATTTTTAGAAAAGATAGTGCCAGCACCACCTTATGACAACTATATTTATTACGTAAATAACCAACCCCCAAACAACCATCGGAGGGATACAACACGGCAAACCAGCGCAAAAACGACGAATACGCCATGCTTCGCGACGGACTGGACTCGTTCCATCAGGTCACGGGGCTCGGCGCGCTGCTCTCCGCGCCGGAGGGCACGGTGCTCTTCGAAACGGGCTATAGCTGCCGAACCTGCGGACTCTGCCGCTGTCTCGGTCGGCAGGAGGACGTTTGCGTCGTCTCCCGCGCGCAGGCCTGGCGCGAGGCGGAGCGCTTTGGCGGAAAGTACATCTACTCCTGCCCGATGGGGCTGACCTGCATTGCCACGCCCGTGCAGACCGAGCTCGACCTGCTCGGCAACGTGACGGTCGGCCCGTTTCTGATGGTGGACGAGGAGGACTTCGTTCAGTGCGAGCTGAGTGCGCATACCTCCGGTGATGCGGAGCTGGCCTGCGCCCGCGAAACGCTGGCCGTGATTCCGCGCATTGCGCCGGAACGCGCGGAACCGATTGCGCGGCAATTGTTTCTAAGCGTCGGAGGCATTGGCAAGGCGTTTCGCATCAGCGACCTCTTGGCGCGGCAGAGCACCGACCGCCTGATGGGCGACCTGTCGGACTTTACGGAGAGCGAAAAGCGGGCGGACGATCCCGCGCGGCAGTACCCCGTTGCGATGGAGCGCGAGTTTTTGCAGGCGATTGCCAGCTCCGACCGCGCGCGCGCAAACGTGCTGCTCAACGACCTGCTAGGGCATATCTTCTTTCTCTCCGGCGGGGACTTTACGCTGATTCACGCGCGCGTGATGGAGCTATTGGTGCTCAGCTCCCGCGCGGCCATTGACGCGGGTGCGGACGAAACGCAGATTCTCTCGCTCAGCGCGCGTTCCATCGACCAGATCAGCGCAATCTTCGATGTAGATCGCCTCTGCTACTGGCTGACCGAGGTGCTGAAGCACTTTTTCGATTGTCTCTTCGACCGCGAATCCGCGGACGGAACAAACCCCATGCCGCGCGTGCTGGCGTACCTTCGCCGCAACAGCGCGAGCCATATTTCGCTGGACGAGGCGGCGGCGCAGGCGCACCTTTCGCCTTCCTATTTCAGCCGGTTGTTTCGCCAGCGCACGGGGCGGACGTTTAGCGACTATCTCACGCGCCTTCGCGTGGATCACGCAAAGCGCCTATTGTGCAGCCCAGAGCTGGACATGGCGCAGATCGCCGCGCAGGCGGGGTTTTACGACCAGAGCCACTTTACGCATGCGTTTAAGAGCGTAACCGGCCTGACCCCGGGCGCGTTCCGCCGCCGGAGGCTCCGCGGGTTCGACGAGCTGGCGGAGGACGCCAAACGCAAGCCGGAGTAATAAAAAAAGCGTTCCCAAACGGGAACGCTTTTGTGTTGCTTTCGTTAGCTGGCTTTGCAGAGCTCCACCGCCGCGAGCGCCGCGGTCGTTGCGTCCGGCGTGTAGCAGTCCGCGCCAATCTGGTCGCAGAAGGACTGCGTAATCGGCGCGCCGCCGATCATAATCTTAACCGAGTCGCGGATGCCGGCGGCCTTCATGGCGGTGATGACGTCCTTGATGGCGCCCATCGTCGTCGTCAGCAGCGCGGAACAGCAGATGACCTGGCTGTTGTGCTCAATCGCCGCCTGAATGAACATCTCCGGCGGAACGTCCGTGCCGAGGTCGATGACCTCCAGCCCTTTGCCCTCCATCATGAGGCGAACAAGGTTCTTGCCGATGTCGTGCAAATCGCCCTGCACCGTGCCGATGACGATGCGTCCCGTGGCCTGCACGCCCGCTTCCGCGAGCAGGGGCTTGAGCACTTCGACGCCCATGTTCATTGCCCGCGCGGCAACCAGCACCTCGGGCACGAAGACCTCGTTGTTCTTAAACTTGCCGCCGATGATGCCCATGCCGGCCAGTAGGCCTTCCTCCAGAATCTGCTTGGCGGAGTAACCTTCCTCAACCGCCTGCGAGACAAGCTGCTTTACGATCTTCGCTTTGCCTTCCTGCAACTGTTCGGAAATCTCATCTAAAATCGCCATGTTACGAATCCTCCGGCAAAATGCTTGCACCGCGTAGTGCGGCTGATTTGTTACATTCATTTTACCACATCGAAATTTCAAGAATTGTACTATTGCACGAAATTTTGTATGATTTCGACGATCCTGAACGCAATCGCACGTTTTCGAAAATCCGGCTGGCGAAAGCGCGGCAACGGCGCTAGAATAGAGTAAGCAAACCAAAGGAGTAAGGAATTCAGTGGAGATCAGGGACATCCTTTCCGAGCATGGCGCGCGATATGGCGAGGCGGAGGTTTCACAGATGCGCTTTGATCCGGAGTTTCGCGCGCTCTGCGAAAAGAACACCTGCGGGTTTTACGGCGCTTGCTGGACCTGCCCGCCGGACGCGGGCACGCTGGACGAGCTGATGAAACGGGTGCGCGGCTACGAACGCGCGCTTGTGTTTCAAACCGTCTACCCGCTGGAAGACTCCTTCGATATTGAGGGCATGCACGAGGCGAGCGTACGGCACAATCGGCTTGTGCAGGCGGTGCAGGCCGCGGCAAAGGCGAGCGGGGAGGACTGTTTCGTGCTCGGCGCGGGCGCCTGCGGCGCGTGCAACACTTGCACGAAGCGCGAGGGAAAGCCCTGCCGGTCGCCGGAACGGGCGGTGATCTCGCTGGAAGCCTGCGGCGTGGACGTATCGCAACTGGCGAAACTCGCGGGGCTGAAATATATTAACGGAGCAAACACGGTTACGTATTTCGGCGTGCTGCTCTATCACGGGTGATTTCGAATAAACATGCACTTTTTTTGCAAGAACGCTGTGAAAAATCGGCGTTTTTGTTTTACAGGGCGCAAAAAACGCGCTATACTGATCAGAATAAAAAATGCGTCTGGAGAACACCCGCATGAAGATTCTCGTCTGCAACGTAGGCAGCACCTCGCTGAAATATCGCCTGTTCGACCTGGGCGAGCGCGAAGCGACCCTCGCGGAGGGCAAGCAGGAGCGCGTCGGCACGCAGGCGGGCGTTTGGACGCATACCGACGCGGGCGGCGAACCGGTTAAGCAGACCCTGCCGATTCCCGACTATGCAACGGGGATTTCGCTCATGCAGCAGGCGCTGCTGCAAAAATCGCTCTCCTCAATGCAGGCGCTGGACTGCGTCGCGTTCAAGGTGGTACACGCCAAGGACGTCACCGGCGTGCAGCTGCTGGACGAGCGCGTGCTTGCCGCAATGGCGGCGTTCAACACCGTGGCGCCCAGCCACAACCCGCCGTACATCGCCGCCATCCGGCAGTTCCAGCAGGCGCTGCCGAACACGCCGCTGGTCGGCTCGTTTGAAACGGGCTTTCACGCGGGCATGCCGCCGGAAGCGTATCTCTACTCGATTCCGATTGAGATTTCCCGCCAGTATGCCATCCGGCGCTACGGGTTCCACGGCGCGTCGCACGAATACGTCTCCACGCGCGCGGCCGAGCTCATGGGGCGGAGGGACTTTAAGCTGATCTCCTGCCACCTGGGCGGCAGCGGCTCGCTCTGCGCGGTGGTCAACGGCAAGTCCATCGACACGAACCTTGGCCTCTCGCTGCAATGCGGCGTGATGCACAACAACCGCTGCGGGGACATCGACCCGTATATTCCGATCTACCTGATGAAGGACTTCGGCTACACGATGGAGCAGATCGAGACCATGCTCAATAAACAGAGCGGGCTTCTTGGTATGAGCGGCGTGTCCAACGACCTGAGGGACGTCGAGCAGGCGGCCGAGAAGGGCAACGAGGACGCGAGGAACGCCGTCGAGAGCTACTGCTACCAGATTAAGAAGCAGATTGGCGCGTATGCCGCCGCAATGGGCGGGGTGGACGCGGTCGCGTTCGCAGGCGGAATTGGCGAAAACAGTTCGCTGGTGCGCAAAAAGGCGCTCGCCGGGCTGGACTTTCTGGGCATTTCGCTGGACGAAACGAAGAACGAATCCGCCAAGCCGGACTGCGAGCTCACGGGGGCGGGCAGCCGCGCGCGAATCTTTGCCATTGCCACCAACGAGGAGATTGTCGTCGCCCGAAAGGCGAAGGAATTCTTAGAGCGGCGCGCCTAGCAGGCAAACGAAACAAACCACCGTCGAGTGACGGAACGATAGAAGGAACGATAGAAGCAACATGGAAGTCAACGAACCCTCGCAGGCGGAGTCGCCCGAAGCACCCTTCTACAAGATCGACGCGCGCGGAAACGGCGTATACCGAATCAGCGAACCGCTCGGCGTCGGCGAAAACGTGATTCTCGGCAGCGAGCGCGCGCTGTTGATTGACACCGGCTACGGGCTAAGGGACATCCGCCCCGCGGTGCGGCAGATCACCGACCTTCCGCTGTTTGTGATGAACAGCCATGTGCATACCGACCATACCGGCTGCAACAGCGCGTTTGAAACCATCTATGTGCCCGGCGGCGAAATGCCGAAGCTCTTCGACGGCTCGCTGGATCGCGAGCGGCTGCAGCTCTTCCAGAGCCTGCACCAGAGCCGCCCGAACCTGCGGCAGTTTATGGTAAATAAGGAAGAATGGGATACGCCTCCCGGTGGAACACAGTATTTTCCGCTGCCGGAGCAGATTGACCTCGGCGGGCGCGTGCTGGAACTCGAGCTCATCGGCGGGCATACGCCGGAGAGTACGATTGTCGTTGACCCCGCGAGCCGCACCGCGTTTGTCGCGGACGGAATCGGCACGCAGGTTTGGCTCTTTCTGCATCCCACGGGAACGGTGCAGGAGTACTCCGAGAGCCTCCGCCGGTTTTCGCGGCGGACGGACGTGGACATTCTCCAGCTTTCGCATAAAACGGAGCCGATGCCGTTTTCGTTTGCGGCGTACTATGCGGACTTCGTGCTGCGCGCGCGGATTGAAAACTCCGTGGTCTGGCCAAACAACCGCTTCGATGTAACGGTCTACCGATATACGGAGCCGGAGTCGCCCTATGGCGCGGTTTCGATGTTCTACTGCGAAACGAACCTTGGTTAACGCACGTTTTGTACACGTGAAAAAGTGCATGAACTACGTTTCACAGTTTTTTCACGATCGTGTAAAATCGCGTAAAATCCTTGTAAACAGTGGATTTTGCCGAACAAATGCGCAAAAAAAGCTTGCATGAAAAGCAAGCTTTATTCATTTCGATTGCAAAGCGCGCGGGATTGGGTTATACTGCGTTTATGAAACGCAAAAAACGCAGAACGAAAGCGGATATCATCACGGGCGTGCTGTATGTCATCTTTGGCATGCTCGTTGCCGGTGCGCTCTACGGCCTTGGATCGCTGGTCTACACGCTCTTTGGCGCTGAGATCGGCAACAGCTATTATGCGGATCTGGCGGAGGATATGCGCGCGGAGGACGTCGTCAACTTTGCCGCGCTGTCGGCGAAGAATCCGGAGATCAAGGCATGGATCACGCTGGACGATACAGCGGTTGACCTGCCGGTCGTGCAGACGACGGACAATTCGTTTTACCTGACGCATCGCTTTGACGAAAAGAAAAATAAGCTCGGCACGCCGTTCATCGACATGGGCAACACCGGCGCGTTTTCCGACCGGAACACCGTCATCTACGGCCACGCGGTGCGCAGCGGCGCGATGCTCGGCTCCCTCTGGGAATACGAAAACCCGAACTATTATCAGCGGCACCCGGAGCTCAAGCTCTACCTGCCGGACGGGCGGCAGTGGACGCTCGCCGTGTTCGCCTGCGCTCGCGTGCAGGGCGTTCGCAGCGAAATTCCGCTCTCGTTTGCCAGCGATGCGGACTTTGTAACGATGGTCGAGGACCTCCGCGCGGCGTCGGCGTTCAGCAGCGCCGTCAAGGTTGCAGCCACCGACCGGCTGGTCACCTTCTGCGTGGTCTCGCCGGATGGCGGGGAAGAACGCCTGCTCGTCTGCTGCAAAATCATTGAGAGCGCGAGCGCGCCAACCACGATTTCGGACATCATTACCGATACCACCGCGCCGAGCACGACGCAGGCCGCGCCGCAGGAAACGGCTGCCCCGTTGGAATCCCCGGCGGCTTGAACCGATCGAACGAACGAACGCAACGCGCCGCCATCGGGCGGCGCTTCTGCTAGCCCAAACGCCCGCAGCCGCGGAGAAATCTACGCCGACCCCGCGCTCTGTTTTTTTCGCGGAAAATGTGGTATTCTATACGCAATCGCTCGCGGGTTTTGCCCAAAGAGCGCGCTCCGACAACCAAGTTCCGGTTAAAACAGAAGCAAGAACACACACAACCATACACGCAATACTGGAGAACCGGTTAACCCGTTCGACCGACTGATCGGAAAGGAAGGAGCTTCCCTATGAATCGAAATCAGGTTTTGCTTTCCTTACACTCCAAGCTGAGTAGACAAACCGTCCTTGCGCTGCTGCTCAGCGCGGTGCTGCTGTTTTCCTTCGGCTGCGCGGCAAAAGCGCAGGAATCCAGCGTAGCGTATGCTCCCATGCCCGCGGACGCCGAATACGACGCGGCCGCGCCGCAGATGGAGAGCAGCGAGAGCTTCTCGGTCAGCAAGGACGCGGCGGCAGGCAGCACGACACAGAGCACGACGCAGGATGCGCCAAGCGGCGATTTCGACGTTCGAAAGATCGTTTACACCGCCGACATGACGATTACCGCGGACAGTCCGGAGCAGGCGCTCGCGTCGCTGATCGCCAAGGCGCAGGAGCTCGGCGGCTATGTTTCCGGCTCCTATACCACGACGGACGACGAGGGCGCATACTACGCAACCGCGTCGCTCAAGGTACCGGCGGATCAGATTGACGCGCTGGTGACCGCGGCAAAGGCTACGGGCAAGGTGAACGACTATCGCCTGAGCTCGGACGACATTTCACTTTCCTACTACGACATGCAGGCGCGGCTCGACAACGCCAAGGCGGAAGAGCAGCAGCTGCTGGAGATTCTTGCGCAGTGCAAGACGATTGAAGAGATTCTCTCTGTTCGCCAGAGCCTGACGCAGGTGCGCGCGGACATCGAGAGCTACACCGGCCAGATGCGGCTTTGGGACAACCTCGTGTCCTACGCCACGCTGAACCTAACGATCAACCGCACGCCGAAGACGGCGGTGGCAGGCGAGAAGGAGCTCATTCAGCTCTGGAAGGCTTCGGACACGTGGAACCGGATGTCCCGCGGATTCCAGAACAGCGCGCGCTTTGTGGTAAACGCGATCGGCGCGATTGGAATCTTCCTCGCGGTTGCAATTATTCCGGCAGGCATTCTCTTCCTCGCGATTGGATTGCCGATTATTCTGCATAAGAAGAACAAACGCAAAAAGGCGGCGCTACTCAAAGCGCAGCAGGCCAGTCAGGCCGAACCGGAACAAACGACAAAACAGAACGAATAAGAACGACTCAACAAGTCAGGGGGATGGATAGGTGGTAACAATCAAAGAAGCCGTGACCAAGAGGGACTTGGTCAAGTTCATGGAATTTCCGCTTAAGCTCTATCGTGGCAACCCGCACTATGTGCCGGATATTCTCTCGAGCCAGGTGGCCGACATGCAGAAGGACAAGAACCCCGCGTTTGCGTTCTGCGACGCGAAGTGTTTTCTGGCCTATCGCGACGGCAAAATCGTCGGCCGCATTGCGGGCATTCTGAACACCCGCGCCAACGCGAAGTTCGGCAAGAAGTACTTGAACTTCACGAATGTCGACTTCATTGACGACGACGAGGTGGTGGACGCGCTCTTTGCCGCGGTGGAAAACTGGGGCAGGGAACTCGGCTGCGAGGCGATGCACGGCCCGCTCGGCTTTTCGGACATGGACCGCGAGGGCATGCTGGTGGACGGCTTCGATCAAAAGAGCCTGTTTTACACCTACTACAACCACCCCTATTATCCGGAGCACCTCTCCCGCCGTGGCTATCAAAAGCAGGTGGACTGGGTGGAAATGCGCATTACCGTGCCGGAAAAGCCGGACGAATCGTATGCGCGTGTGGCGGAGTACATCAAAAAGAAAAAGAAGCTGCACGTCGTCAACCTTGGCGATAAGCCGATCAAGGTTTTGGTCGAGGATATGTTCTTGCTCTACAACAAGACCTATCAGGTGCTCTTTGGCATGGTTCCCCTCACCGAGGAGCAAGTGACGAAGTATGTTGGCGAGTTCCGGCCGATGGTCGAAAAGCGCACCTCCTCGTTTGTTTACAACGAGCAGGGGGAGATGGTCGCGTTTGGCATCTGCTGCCCGTCGCTCGACAGCGCAATGCAGAAGATGAAGGGGCGGACAATGCCGTTTGGCTGGGTGCGGCTGCTCAAGGCTCTCAAGGGCAAGAACGACACGGTTGACCTGCTGCTCATCGGCGTTCGGCCGGATCTGCAAGGCCAGGGCGTCAACGCCGTCGTGCTGGATGACATGCTTCGAAAGTCGATTGCCGCGGGCGTCAAGTTCGCCGAAACGGGGCCGATGCTGGAGCTCAACGAGCACATTCTCTCGCAATGGGCGCGTTTCGAAAACGTTCAGCATAAGCGCCGCCGCTGCTACGTGAAGGAACTATAGAAACAATCCGAAACAGGCTGCTCCAAGTGGGCGGCCTGTTTTTTATTGGTTATTTTACAATTCAAACGGGTCACTCTGTGACAAAATCGCTTGATTCTGCAAAGAAACGTGATAAAATGTAGAAAATTCAACTTGGGGAGGATAACCGGTATGCAACTTAGCAAACCAACCTTTTTCATTTGGTTTCTCGCGTTGATTGCCGCGGCGCTGGCGATTGTCAGCATGTTTGTGAGCATTCCCTACATTGGCGGATTTGTCGAGACGAATCGCTTTTGGTTTATGACCGGCGCCTACGGGCTGCTGTTCCTCGGCACCCTGTTTAAGGGACTGTAAGCCACTTCAGCAAGTAACATAAGAAATATGCCTGCGAACACCGCAGGCATATTTTTGTGCGTGGATTCTATCTAAGCCGTGTTATTTCAGGCCGGAAAGCCGCTGCTGAAAATAGTGCCGCAGCTGCTGGGCCGTTTCCTCCGCGCCGGAGGCGGAGGGCGCCATGCCCTGCGCGAGCGTGCCCCGGCCGCCGCCCTTGCCGCCCGTTGCGGCGTTGATTGCGGGCATGAGCTCGGAGACGTCCAGCGGGAAGCCTTCCCCCGTGGTGAGCACATAGCCCAGCGCTCCGCCGAGCGAGCTGAGCAGCAGCACCAGCGTATTCGGCTTGGCGGCGGTCTGCGCGAGATCCTTCAGCCGCGCTGCGTCCCAGTCCGAAAAGAGGCGAACGCAAACCCGATAACGCCCCGCCTGGGCGGCGGAATCCGCGAGTTCGCGCGAGAGGTATTCGTTGAGCGAACGCGCGAGGTCGCGCTCGCGCTTTTTGCATGCGCCGAGGTCGTCCGAGAGCTTCTGCACGGTGGAAACGACGTTCTCCCGCGCGGTCGAAAAGCGCCGCGCGAGCGTGTCCATGTCGTCGTAAACCGCTCGGTTGCGGGCAAGCGCCCGCTCGCCGCAGAGAAACGTAACGCGCATGCCGCCCTTGTAGGAAATCGCGTCCGAAACGAAGATGGAGCCGATTTCGCCGGTCAGCGAGCAGTGCGGCGCGCAGCAGGTGCAGAGATCCGCGTCCTGAACGGAGACGATGCGAATCGGCGGAACCAGCCCCTCGGCGTGCTTGCGCAGTGGCAACAGCTTGACCTCCTCCTCCGTTTCGTAGAACGTGGCGGTCACGGGCAGATTGCGCCAGACGTAGGTGTTCGCGAGGTGTTCCGCTGCGGCGAGCTGCTCGCGCGAAAGCGGCTTGTCAAAGTCGATGGTCGCGTAGTCGAGCGCGAGATGAAAGCCGATGTTCGCGGCACTGAACAGGTGGTAAAACGAAAACGAGAGCAGGTGTTCACCCGTGTGCTGCTGCATAAAGTCGAACCGCCGCGCCCAGTCCAGCGAAACCGCAACCTCGCCGCCCGCCGGCAGCGCGCGATCCACACGATGGTAGATCTCGCCGTTTTCCTCGCGCACGTGGAGCACGGTCGCTTCTCCGATGGTTCCGGTGTCGGACGGCTGCCCGCCGCCCTCCGGAAAGAGCACGGTTTGGTCGAGCACGACGTCGAATCCATTTTCGACAGGCGTGCAGGCGGTGACGACGGCGGTGTGCTGCCGAAGGTGGCTGTCCAGATCATACAAGCGTTTCGTCATGTGCAAATCTCCGGTTTTCTTATGTTAAATAATCCCAAATTGCTTAAACAAGAAGATAAATAGAAACATCGTTACAATCAATATGCTTTGGCTTTAGATAATTCCAAACTGTTTAAATAGAAAGATAAACAAAAACATGGTTACAATCGAGAGGATGCTGGTCGACGCAACCAGCGTGCCCGCCAGCTCGTCGTCCGCCTGCATGGCGACGGCCATGTTGTAGGTCACCATCGCGACCGGCGCGCCGAAGATGATCAGCGCGACGACGAGGTATTCCCCGCGAAAACCGAGCAGCCAGAGCGTGCCGACGACCGCAACGGGAATCACGAGCAGCCGCAGCAGCGAGACGACCGAAATTGCGAGGCGGTTCTTTTTGACCGCCGCGAACGAAATCGTTCCGCCCAGCAGCAGAAACGCCAGCGGCGTGGTTGCCGAGGCGAGGCCGTCGATCGGCTTTTGCAGCATGGCGGGCAGTTTGATGTTGAGCAGGTTGACGGCGAACCCCGCGATGCAGCCGAGGATGATCGGGTTCGTCAGAATTCGCAGCAGCACCTTGCCGAAATTTACTTTCTCGCCGCGATAACGCTCCATCGCGACCACGGAAAACAGGTTAAACAGCGGAACGCACATTGAGATCACGATGGAGATCAG
Source organism: uncultured Christensenella sp. (assembly GCA_964509485.1). GTDB lineage: Bacteria > Bacillota > Clostridia > Christensenellales > CAG-138 > UBA7703. The sequence continues at coordinate 3,182 of CAZDXW010000062.1, read as the reverse complement.
CCCGAGGTGATCCTCGCCGAGCAGCGCGCCGGCAACCGCGAGGCCAAAGATGGCGTCGTTGGAGCGAAACACGCCTAAAATGAGCACGCCGCGGCGGCGGTCGTCCTTGCAAACGAACGGAACGATCCATGCGGTCAACGCGAAGAGAACGACGATTCCGATCGCCATATACAGCAGATATGGCGTATCCAGCATGGCGTCGAGGTCGCTCGCCGCAATCGCGCGGTAGCACATCAGCGGCAGCGTGACGTAAAAGATGATGTTGTTGGCCTTGCGAAGCGAAGGCTCGTCCATCACGCCGGTTCTGCGCAGCAGCGCACCGACGGCCATATACAGAATCAGCGGGGCGACGACGCCAAACGAGAGCAGGAGGTTTTCCATTTTTTCGGTTTCTCCGGGCAAACAGTCTGCGTTTTGCCATGGCAAAGCGCGATAATGCAAGCATTATACCATAGTTTTCTGGCGCGCGGCGCACGGCGCGGGGCAAAACTTTGCTTCTGCCGTTTGGCTGGTTCGGACTCTGACCGAAGGCTCCGTTCGGAAAAACCGCGCGGCAAAGCGAGGAGGAACCGGCGGGGGAGCGATTCGTAAACGGGAGGTAAAATCGGTTACAGAGAACTGAAAATGACCAGTTAGCTGTTCCTTTTCCGTGACAATGATGGTATGATGGCATTGTAGCGTATAACGCGGGGGTTTCATGAATGAGTAAATTTACGGATGAAACGGCACTCTACTACTTCAATCGCGGCGTATCGACCGCGGCTTACCGCGAGCTTGGCTGCCACGAAGCAACCGGTGAATACGGTGAGCGCGTCTATCGATTCTCGGTTTGGGCTCCGAATGCGGAGTTTGTAAGCGTGGTCGGTTCGTTCAATTTCTGGAACGTCGAGGCGGACCGCATGGAGCGCGCCGGAACGACCGGCGTATGGGAAATCACCATCGGCGTGGCCCAGCCCGGCGATCTCTACAAGTACGCAATCGGCACCAATACCGGCGAAGTGCTCATGAAGGCGGACCCGTTTGCGTTCCGCTGCGAGTCCCACGGCACCGCTTCGCTCGTTGGCGACCTGCCGGACTACGACTGGAGCGACGGGGAATACCTGGACTGCAACGGCACCGCGACGGACGCTTACGGCCGACCGATGAACATCTACGAGGTGCACCTCGGCAGTTGGAAACAGGACCTCGGGTACCGCGAACTCGCGGACGAATTGATTGACTACGTAGCCGACATGGGCTATACGCATATCGAGGTCATGCCGCTCATGGCCTATCCATACGATCCAAGCTGGGGCTATCAGGTGACGGGCTATTATGCCGCCACCGCGCGCTACGGCGAGCCGGAAGAGCTGATGTACTTCATTGACCGCGCGCACAGCATGGGCATTGGGGTCATCATGGACTGGGTGCCCGCGCATTTCACGCGCGACGCGCACGGGCTGCGGCTCTTTGACGGCACACCGCTTTTTGAGCACCCCGATCCCCGGCGCAGCGACATGCCGCAGTGGGGTACGTTGCTGTTCAACTTTGAGCAGACGCAGGTGCAGTCGTTCTTACTTTCCAGCGCGATGTTCTGGCTCAAGGAGTTTCATTTTGATGGATTAAGGGTGGACGCGGTCAGCGCGATGCTCTACCTCGACTTTGGTAAGAATCCCGGCGAATGGCTGCCCAACCGCTACGGCGGGCACGACAACCTCGACGCGGTGGCGTTCTTTCGAAAGCTCAACTCCGCCGTTGCGGCGCTGCCGGGCGGCAAGATGCTCTTCGCGGAGGAGAGCAGCGCCTATCCCTACGTGACGCGGCCGGTTTCCGAGGACGGGTTGGGCTTCGTCTTTAAGTGGAACATGGGCTGGATGAACGACGTGCTGCGCTACATGAGCATGGACAGCATCTACCGCAAATATCACCACGACAAGCTCACTTTTTCGCTCTGCTACGCATTTTCGGAGCACTATGTGCTGCCGTTTTCCCACGACGAGGTCGTCCACGGCAAAAAGAGCATGCTCTCGAAAATGCCCGGCGATTACTGGCAGCAGTTTGCGCAGCTAAGGCTGTTGTATTCCTATCAATACGCGCATCCCGGCAAAAAACTGATGTTCATGGGTTCCGAATTCGGCCAGTACATCGAATGGAAATTCGACGACTCGCTGGACTGGTTCCTGCTGGACTATCCCAAGCACGCGGAGATGCAGCAGTTCGTGCACGACCTGAACCATTTTTACCTCGACTCGCCCCCGTTGTACGAAATTGACGACCGCTGGGACGGGTTCCATTGGTGCGGCGTGGACGACAACATCCACTCGATCCTCTCGTTCATGCGGTTGGATCGGGACGGAAACGCGCTGTTCTGGGCGTTTAACTTTACCCCGATTCCCTGGATGGATTATATGATCGGCGTGCCGTTTTACGGGCAGTATCGCGAGGTGTTTTCCTCGGACGCGCCGTATTACGGCGGCACGGGGGACTATCCCAACGCGCCGACCATGTCCGTCTACGAGCCCTACGGCGAGCACGCCTGCCGCATTCGCCTCCGGTTACCGCCGTTTGCGGCCGTGTGTTTTCAGGTGATTCCCAAACCACTGCCGGAGAACGGCGGTCAGGAGGAACGTAAGGCATGAAGAAACAGATCGTAGCCATGCTGTTGGCGGGCGGACAGGGCAGCCGCCTCGGCGTGCTGACCTCCAGCATGGCGAAACCCGCCGTGCCGTTTGGCGGCAAGTACCGCATCATCGATTTTCCGCTCAGCAACTGCGTCAATTCGGACATCGACACCGTCGGCGTGCTCACGCAGTATCGCCCGCTCGCGCTGAACAGCTACATTGGCACCGGCCAGCACTGGGACCTCGACCGCGTGCACGGCGGCGTGTTTGTGCTGCCGCCATACCAGACCGGCAAGGACGGCCGCTGGTACACCGGTACGGCGAACGCGATCTACCAGAACCGCGAATTTGTCGACCAGTACGACCCGGACTATGTGCTGATTCTCTCCGGAGACCACATCTACAAGATGGATTACAACGCGATGCTGAACTTCCACATCGAGAAGAAGGCGGTGGCGACCATTGCGGTTCTTCCCGTGCCAATGGAAGAAGCGCACCGCTTCGGCATTATGAATACGGACGAGCAAGACCGGATCGTTTCGTTTGAGGAAAAGCCCAAGCAGCCAAAGAGCAACAAGGCCT
>CAZDXW010000061.1:0-19787 GCA_964509485.1 uncultured Christensenella sp. | reverse complement strand
ATGGAATACGTCAACGCCGCGATTCGCGCGGTCAAGGACGTGGACCCGGACATCTACGTGCTCCAGGGCGCGGGCATCAGCAACGGCGAGGACGTCTACCGCGTAATTCGCGCGGGGGCGGAAGCGACCGGCTCTTCCAGCGGCGTGGTCAAGGCGAAGGATCGCGAAGCGATGGTGTTTGAGATGATCGGCGCCGTCCGCCGCGCCTGGGACGACCGCCTGGCGGGACGCTGATCCAATAAATAAGACGAATCAAGAATCAAATCAAATATACAGGAGGACAAGTTCTATGGATTTCAAAGTCGTACAAAAAGAGATCGAGTTGCAGTCGCGTGGCTGGATTCCCACCTTCCATGACATCTCGAAGGAGATTATGGAAATCGTCGCCGCGTCCGGCATCAAAAACGGCACCTGCGCCGTCGTGTCGCACCACACCACCTGCTCCGTCATGGTGCAGGAGTGCTCGCATGATCTGGATACCTTCGATCTCGAGTATTTGCAGCACGACCTTCTCGACATCATGCGCAGGATGATTCCGGACTTCGCCGAGGAGCACCAGTACCGCCATCCCGGCCCCGTACACGCGCAGTTTGGCCGCACCGTCGGCGAACCGGGCAACTTCACGAGCATGAATACGGACGGGCATCTGCGCAGCGTCTTCTTTGGCCGCAGCGAGAACATCACCGTCAAGGACGGCAAGCTGGATGCGGGCGAGTTCGCGCACATCTACTTCATCGACTGGGATCACGTCCGCGCGCGTCATCGTCAGGTGAACGTGACCGTCATGGGCACGACGGAGGACGTCGGCAGCCGCAAGTTCAACAACGGCGAAACGATCAACACACTTCGTAAGTTCACGGACGAAGAGAAAGCGGCGATGCGCGAGTACACGCTCCAGCAGGAGCGCTAACCGCCGGCGCCGTAAACGAGAGGGAAGGGGCGAAGGGAACTCCCTCCGCTTCCTTCCCGTAAATCAGCAAACCAATCTCATATATCGGGCACAAGGGAAGGAAAGAGACCATGAAGCAGATCGGGTTCGTATGTTTTGGCGAGGTCAATACGCCGTTTGAACGGCTGATCATCAAGCACGACGGCGCTTTACAGACGCTCGGCGCGCTGGAGGATACTGCGGTGTTCGACGCGGGCATCGTGATTGACGATCCGGCGTACGAAACGGCGGATGCGGCGGTTGCGAAACTGCTTGCCGCGGGCGAACTGGATTGCGTGATCCTCTGCGTCGCGGGCTGGGTGCCGACCCACGCGGTCATCCGCGTGACGGATCGCTTCCGCCACCTGCCCATGTTGCTCTGGGGCCTATGCGGCTGGATGGAAAACGGCCACCTCGTCACCACGGCGGATCAGGCGGGAACAACCGCAATTCGCCCCGTGCTCGCGGCGATGCACTATCGCTTTGCGTTTGTCTACAGCGTGATCGGTAAGCCGGAACCCATCGAGCGGATTCGGGCGTTCACCAGCGCAGCGTATGCGGCAAAGCACCTGCGCACGGCGCGCGTCGGCACGATGGGCTATCGGGACATGCTGCTCTACGGCACACAGTTTGAAGGAAACAGCATGCGCGGACAGCTCGGCGTGGAGGTTGAGCCGTTTGAAATGCTGGAGATCGTTCAATTGCAGGAAACGCTCGACCCGAGGGAAGTTACGGACGCGATTGCGTTTGTTCGCAAGAATTGGGCGTTCGACAAATCCTGCGACGACAGCCTGCTCGAAACAGGCGTACGCTATGCGCTCGCAATCGGTAAAAAGATCGAAACGCGCGGCTACGAGGCGGTGACCTTGATCGACGTGGACGGCATGAAGAAGCTCGCCGGGTTCCCGCCCGCGATGGTCTTTATGCTGCTCGAACGCAAGTACGGCGTGCTGACCGTTCCGGAAAACGACGTGATGGGCGCGGTGACGCAGTTGATTGCCAAGTCGATCTCCGGTCAGATTGTGCCATATCTGGAATACTATGAGTTTTTCGAAAAGAGCATGCTCATCGGCGTGCCGGACTTTATTCCGAGCAGCGCAACCGAAGGCGAAACGCATGTGCTGCCGACCGCGTTCGGCCTGCTTTCGCAGAGTCTGCTCAACGTGTCCCGCGTGAAGACGGGGCTGGTCACCTGCCTGAGGCTGATCTATCAGGACGGGCGGTATAAAATACACATGTATCTCGCCGAGGCAAAGACCCCCGCGAAGTGGGAGGAGTGCGGCTGGACACCGCCCGCGCCGCAGCTGCCGAGCCTGGAAGTGTTCCCGCTGGATTGCACAGTGGAGGAGTTTGCCGAGAAGGTATCGAGCCAGCACGTGATTGTCTGCTACGGGGATCACCGGCAGGCGGTGCGCGACTTCTGCAAACTGCTGGACATTGATCTGGCCTGATCAGATTGAAATTTTGATGGATTCCTTTGAATCGCTTCGATAGAATAACTAAGAGATCACAAGAGAATGGTTGAGAGACAATACGGGAGGACAAAGCGTTGAAACCAAAAATCCGAACGCCGTTTTTTGAAACGAGCGTCAAGAATTATATCTACGGCGACCCGGTCTACGAACTGGCGCTCGCCGCCGACCGCGCGGCGGAACAATACGACGTGGACGTGCTGTTCATCGCGCCGTATACGGAGATTCGCCGCATCGCGGAAAACACCAAGCACCTCATCGTGCTCGCACCGTATATGGATACGCTTCGCCCCGGCAGAGGCATGGCGGACGTGCTGCCCGAGGCGCTCAAGGCCGCGGGCGCGCAGGGCGTTGTGCTCAATCACTGCGAGCGGCCGATGACGCTGACGCACATCAAGACCTGCATTGACCGCGCCAACGAGCTGGACATGCTCTCGTTCGTCTGCGCGGATACCATCGCCGAGGCGCGTGCTATCGCCGAGCTGCACCCGGACATCATCAACCCCGAACCGACGGAGCTCATCGGTTCCGGCAACGCGAGCGACATGTCCTACGTGATGGAGGCGATCAAGGCCGTTAAGGCGATCGACCCGAATATCATGGTCGAGCAGGCGGCGGGCATCACCACTGCGCAGCAGATCTACGACTTCATCATGGCCGGTTCCGAGGCGGCGGGCTCCGCCAGCGGCATCCTCCGCTCGCCGGATCCCCACGCGTTGCTCAACGAAATGGTGAGCTACGTCAAGAAAGCGCGCGAAGACCTCATTGCCCAGGGCAGACTCAAGCCGAACGCATAACAAAGGAGAACGGGAGTATGGTTTATCGAGAGGCGCTCACGCTCACAAGTGACAACGGAATTCAGACGTTCCACAACGTAACGCAGGCGGCGAAGGACATTGTGCTTCGCTCCGGCATTCAAAACGGAATCGTTACGGTGTATTCGCATCACACCACCTGCGCGGTGATCACGCAGGAGGCGGCATTTGATATGTCCATCACGGGGCTGGAGACCCTCCAGCAGGACTTTATCGAGGGGCTGGAACGCGCGTTTCCGCCTTGCCGCCGCGAGGGAGTCTATCTGCATCCCGGCCCCAAGGCGCTCGCCTTTGCCGCGGAGCACGGCGAGGATGCGCGCGGCTGCCACAATACGGACGCGCACCTGAGCTCCGCGTTGGTCGGCCGCAGCGAGACGATTGTGCTGATCGACGGCAAGCTCGACCTCGGTGAGTTCGGGTTTATCTATTTCATCGATTTTGACACAACCCGCGCCAGAACGCGCACGGTGCAGATTTCGGTGATCGGCGAATAACCGCTGTGGAACACTCAGCATAACAAGAAAAACCCCGCTGACGCAGTCTTGCGTCCGGCGGGGTTGTGTTTTATTACGGGGTCGGTTTATTTAAGCGAGCGAACCGTGCTGCGAACGGCGAGCGTAAAGTCCGAAAATTCCTCGTGGACGGTGTTTGGTGTTCCGGCGTCGATGCTCGCAAAGAGCATGTCGCAGCCCTGATTTGCCAGGCGGCTTGTGTCAATTCGAACCGTCGTCAACGGCGGGTCGATGTAGGAACTGATCAGAATGTCGTCAATGCCGATCACGGAAACATCGCTCGGAACGCGCAGCCCCGCCTGCTTGAGCGCGCGAATTGCGCCGATGGCGTAGATGTCCGCCGCGCAGAACACGGCGGTCGGCATCGCGCCGGACTGCAAAATCGCCTGCATCTGCTTTTCCGCGCTGTCCTCGCCGTCGCTGTCCTTGCTCTGCATCTGAATCCAGCTCAGCGGAACGACGATGTTCATTTCCTCCAGCGCGCTGCGGTAGCCTTCGAAGGTTTGCTGGCTGTAGAGCGGGGGGAAGTTGCTGCCAATGTAGGCAATCTGCGTGTGTCCGTTGTCCGTGAGGTGCTTCATTGCCATGCGCGCCGCGCCGTAGTAGTCCACGCGGAGGCTCATGCAGTGGTTCGGCAGCTGGTGGCTGTCCAGCAGCAGATAGGGCAGCTCCAAATCCTGCAACCCCGTGATGACGGAAACAGGCACGTAGCCGTAGGACACCACGCCGTCCACGCCCCGCGAACGCAGAATGCTTGGCAGCGCGACGGGCGCGGAATCGTCCCCAAACGAGCAGGCGACGAACACGAGGTTGTACTCCCGCTCGGTGCAATAGCGCAGGATGGATTTGTTGAGGCTCTCCTGAAAGAGGTGCTCCAGCGGGTGGCTGTTCATGTTAAACAGCACCGCAATGGTCTGCGATGATTTCAGAATCTGGCTACGCGCGCTCTGGCTCGGCGCAAAGTTCATCCGCTCGATCACGTCCAAGACCCGTTTGCGCGTATCTTCGCTGATGCCCGGGCGCTTGTTCATGACGAGCGAAACCGTAGAGGGTGAAACACCCGCCAGTTTTGCAATATCCACAATGGTGAGTTTTGGCATGATACCCCTATATTTGGAAGAGATTGATTATCGATTCATTTTAACGGATAAAATGTTTTTTGTAAAGAGAATCCGGCGAGAAAAGGCGCTGGATTGAAATTTCAAAGCGAAAAATTAAAACAATACAGAAAATCGAGCAAAATTTAAAATATCGTTACTGTAATATCGAATAAAACCCAATAAACACAAGGAAATAGCGGATATTATTCGTTCGCAAGATTTTATTAAAACGTTTGAATATTTTTATTGACAAACCATTTTCGACATTTTATAATCAGGTCATTCAAGAGCATTTCCGAAAACCACAGCAGATGCAGCGATCGCTGCCACGAGGGAGGACGAGACCATGGAACAACTGGCAATCAACGGCGGACCAAAGGCGAAGACAACGCCCAACTACCCGATGTATCCCGGCGGACTGGAGATTGGCGACGAAGAAAAGAAGCAGGTTCTGGAAGTTCTGGACAACAAGTATCTTTTCCGGTACTACGGACCCGCAAACTGCGAATCAAAGGTCAAGCTGTTTGAAACCGCATTTGCCGCTAAGTTCGGCGCGAAATATGGCCTTGCCACCAGCTCCTGCACAGGCGCGTTGATCTCTTCGCTGGTTGCCTGCGGCGTCGGCCCCGGGGACGAAGTACTCGTTACCGGCTACACGTTCTTTGCTTCCTGCGCAGCCATCGTCGCGGCCAAGGCGATCCCCGTGATCGTCGAGGTCGACAAGACGCTCACGATGGACCCCATCGACATGGAAAAGAAGATTACCCCGGCGACCAAGGGCATCGTCGCCGTCCATATGCGCGGCGTTCCGTGCAACATGGACGCGATCATGGCCATCGCGAAAAAGCACAACCTCATCGTTGTGGAAGACTGCGCGCAGGCCGTCGGCGGCACCTATAAAGGCAAGTACCTCGGAACGATTGGCGACTGCGGCTGCTTCTCCTTCCAGTACCACAAGACAATTACCGCTGGCGAAGGCGGCATGGTTCTGACCAACGACCAGCGTCTCTACGACCGCTGCATGAGCTACCACGACACCGCCGCCTGCTGGAGACCGGACCGCTTTGCCGAGCAAAGATACGAAGGCGAACTCTTCTGCGGCTCCAACTTCCGCATGAGCGAACTCACCGGCGCGGTGATGCTCGCGCAGTTTGGCCGGTTGGACGGCTTGCTCGAGCGGATGCGCCACAATCAAAAGCGCATCATCGACGGCATCAAGGGCACGAAGGGCGTTACCGTTCGCCCGGTCAACGATCCGGAAGGCGACACGGCGATCTGCCTGATGTTCTACCTCGACGATCGCGCCAAGGTTGGCGCATTCGTCAACGCGCTCAAGGCCGAAGGCGTTGCCGCGGCGGGCGTGTTCAACGCCGGTATTCCGGACTGGCACATCTACGCACACTGGAAGCACGTCATCGAAGAAAAGACCCCGACGCCGGTCAAGTGCCCATGGGACTGCCCGTACCATACGAAGGCTGCCGCCGTGCAGTATGACCCCAAGATGAACCCCAACACCCTCGAACACCTCGGCCGCGTTGTCCATCTGGACATTCCGCCGCAGATGTCCGACGAAGATTGCGATATGATCGCCCATGCGATCAACAAGGTTGCCGCCGTGCTGGCATAACAAATCCATACTCCGGCGGGAGGGAAGCGTCAAGGACGACGCTTCCTCCCCGCAAACCAGACTCCAATCTAACTCAACTGCGTTTTCTTATCTTTCTTGTTTCTCTATTTTCTCTATTTTCAATGACGAAAATTACGACCATCCTGCTATCCATCTATCTATAAGGAGGCCGCGAGCGTGAAGTATTCGCTCTGTATTGAACCTATTTTTGAAGACCGTACCTTCTATGACCGCATTCTGCTGGCAAAGGATCTGGGGCTCGACGCGGTTGAGTTCTGGGATCCCTCCGTGTACGACACCAAGCAGATCGGCAGCGTTGCCGCGCGTGCGGGCATTCCCGTTGCCGCCTGCTGCCTGAATCAGGCTTGGACGTATCGCATGAACTTTGCTTACGACGTCGTTCGCAAGAACGTGGAAAAGTCGATTGCTTTTGGCAAGGACGTCGGCTGCAAGACGTTTATCGGGCTCGCCGGAGACGTCACCTGCAAGGCGGACAGCCAGAAGGCACTCTTAATTGAGAACCTCAAGCGCATCGCCGAGCTTTGCGAAAAGGAAGGCGTTACCATCGTTCTCGAAGCGCTCAATTCGATTTGCGACCACAAGGGGTATTACCTCGATTCTTCCTATATTGGATTCGAAATCGTCAAGGCGGTCAACAGCCCGTCGATCAAACTGCTCTTCGACTGCTACCACATGCAACTCATGGAGGGCAACCTTGTCAACAACATTACAGAGAACATCGCCTGCATCGGGCATTTCCACAGCGCGGGCGTGCCGGGTCGGCACGAACTGCACCTCGGCGAAACGAACTATCCGCGCGTGATTGCCGCGGCGGAAGCGGCGGGGTATGACCGCTACTTCGGGTTCGAATTCTGGCCGAGCTACGACAACGCCCAGGCGGTCAAGGATACGCTGCACTACGTGAAGGGGTAATAACCCTTCAAACGGCCTGTTCGTCTGCGGCAGAGAAATGGAACGGTGCCGCAAAGGATTACAGCACGGGACCGGACTGGCGAAACATGTATTTATAACCCCAAATCGGGTTGTAAAATAAAAAGGAGGGAACAATCATGAAGAAACTTGTTGTACTGCTCATGTGCGCAATGTTGGTGTTCTCAGCCGTGGCTTGCACTGCTGCCGCTCCCGCGGCGGAAGAAGCGGCCCCAGCGGCAACCGAAGCGGCAGCGACGGAAGCCACCGCGGCTCCGGAAGCGGCAGCCACCGAGGCGCCGGCCGCCGCAACGTCCAAGTATGCAGAGGAAGCAAAAGTTGCCGCCAGCGCATACACGAACGACACCTATGCCGACAACCACGAGAACTACAAGGACTTCGCGGCGGATGGCACCTTTAAGGTTGCGTTCGTTTGCAAATTCCTGACCAGCTCCTGGTTTGCGCCGAAGAGCAAGGGCATGGAAGACAAGGCGAAGGAACTCGGCATTGAGTTCATCGGCATCGACGCGAACAACTCGGAAGACGCGTTCCTCCAGGGCGTTCAGAACGCCATCAACCAGGATGTCGACGCGATCATCCTCACGCCGGTTACGGCAGCCATGCTGCCCGCCTGTATCGACCTTTGCAAGGAAGCGGGCGTTGCCTACATCACCACGGACGACGGCGGTTACGATTCTCAGGGCAACCGCGTGCCGCACCTTGGCCTCGACGACTACGGCCTCTGCTACAGCGCCGGCAAAGCGGCAGCTCTCGCGGCTGTCGAACGCGGCTTTGACGTAAGCAAGCTCAAGATCGCCATGCTGGATGCCCCCTCCGTTGAGAGCATTCACGGTCGCAGCCTCGGCGCCTATCAGGGCATGATGGACAACATCCCGGGCCTCACGGACGACAACTTCATCTGGCTGGACACCGTGGATAACCTCACGGACAACAACATCGCGAAGTTCTCGAGCGCCTACCAGGCGAACGCCGCTTCCACCGAATACTGGATGGTATTCTGCGGCGGCAACAACGTTTGGGATGCGGCATTCCCGATCTTTGACGAAAACGGCGCGGACTATTCCAAGATCATCTGCGCGGGCGTCGTTGGCGACACGTCCATCTCGGGCGCAATGAGCGCTTCCGAAGCCAAAGCGAACAGCCTCTTCTGCGCCGGCATTCTCCCGTACCCCTCCGGCGCGGCGCTGATCGAGCTGTGCAACAACCTGTTTAAGGACGGAACGCTGTTCCCGAACTTCACGGGTTATCCGGAATACATCGTTTCGGCCGCGAACATTGACCAGTGGATGGTCGATGCGGGCTAATATCGAAGGTGAACCGAGCGAGAGGGGTATACCCTACCCCTCTCGATTCTCATGCAATGCAGGTATATAGTAGAAGCAAAGATATTCGGAATAAGGGGTGATGAAATGGACGGCGAGGTCGTACTGAAAGCAGAGCACATCTCGAAATCCTTTCCGGGCGTAAAAGCGCTGGACGATGTGAGCATTGAAATTCGCGCGGGCGAAGTGCATGCACTCTGCGGAGAAAATGGAGCGGGAAAATCGACGCTGCTCAAGGTGATCACCGGCATCTATTCAATGGATTCCGGCGAGGTTTCGGTTTGCGGTTGCAGGGCGGAGATCAAGAGCATCAACGACGCGCGCGGCTGCGGCATTCACGTGGTTCCACAGGAAATGGCGATGGCAAAGCACCTGACGGTCGCCGAAAACATCTTCCTGGGGCGCTATCCGCTCACCCGTCTTGGAATCGTCGACTGGAAAGCATTGTTTGCCGAAGCGAAACGGCTTCAGGCCAAGCTTGGCGGCGGCGCGGCCGCGCTGAACGTGCGCGATACGGTTGGGCACCTCAGCATGGGACACAAGCAGCTGATCGAGATCATGCGCGCCATGATTGACGACAACCTGAAGGTCATCGCGTTTGACGAGCCGACCTCTTCGCTTTCCGCGGAGGAGACGGAGCGTCTCTTCGAACTGATTGAGGATCTGCGCAGCCGGAATCTTGGCATCATCTACGTGAGCCACCGGCTCAGCGAAATCTTTCGCATCTGCGACCGCGTAACCGTTCTCAAGGACGGAAAGTACGTGGACACGCGCAACGTGAAGGAAATTACGAACGACGATATCGTCAAGATGATGGTTGGACGCGATTTGGACCTGTTTGGCCAAAAGCGCGTGAATTGCAGCGCGACCAACGAGACAGCGCTCCGCGTGGAACACTTCTCTCGCGCGGGACGCTATCAAAACATCAACTTCGACGCGAAATTTGGCGAGATATTGGGATTTTACGGATTGGTTGGTGCAGGACGAACCGAAGTGATGCGCGCCATCTTCGCGGTGGACGCGCGTGACTGCGGGGACGTTTACATAAAAGGGAAAAAGGTCGAGATCAAAACGCCGAGTAAGGCGGCTCAGCTCGGAATCGGCTTTGTGACGGAAGACCGGCGCGGCGAGGGGCTCATGCTGCGCACGACGCTCAAGATGAACATCAGCATGCCGAACCTGAACGCGATTTTGAACCGGAACGGATTGATTTCCGACCGGAAGGAAACGAAGTATGCCAAAGAGGGCATGAACCGCTTCAACATCAAGGCGTCGAGCGAAAAGACGATTGCCGGCACGCTTTCCGGCGGAAACCAGCAGAAGGCAATCATCGCCAAGTGGGTGCAGGCCAACTGCGACATCATCATCTTTGACGAACCGACGCGCGGAATCGACGTTGGCGCAAAGGCCGAGGTGTACGCGGTGATGAAGGAACTTGCCGACGCGGGAAAATGCGTCATCATGGTCAGCTCGGAGCTGCCGGAGACGCTTGGCATCTGCGACCGCATCATCGTCATGCGCGAAGGCGAAATCATGGCGGATATGGTGAATGATCAACTGACCGAAGAAGACATCGTCCGCTACGCGGTGGCGAACTAAGGGGGTAGGAACATGAATACGGCAAAACGACTCTATATCAAGTCCAAGGATACGCCCGGTATCTTTACGATCTTAATTCTGATTGTGTTGTTGTTCATCTTCTCCAACACATCGAAGTACTTCTTTACGGGGGACAGCCTGCTGGCGATTCTGCTCAGCGCGAGCACGGTTTCCTACATCGCTGCAGGCCAGTTCATGGTGCTGCTGGGTGGTCAGTTCGATATGTCGGTCGGCAACGTAGCGGCCATGGGCGGCGTGCTGTATTCCATGCTCGCGGTTAAGGGCTTGCCCGTTCCGCTGGCGATGGCAATTGCGCTTGGCTTTGGCCTGCTCTCCGGCTTCATTGCGGGCGTCTGCGTTTCGCGGTTCAACACAAACGCGTTCATCACGACGTTTGCACAGTTGCAGATTTACCGTGGTATTCTCTTCGTGCTCACCGGCGGCTCGACCATCAGCGTCGACCCGAACCCCGCGTTCCGGTTCATCGGTACGTATAAGGTTTTCGGTTTTCTGCAGATGCCGGTCGTGATCATGATCGTGATCTTCGTGTTGTTCTGGTTTATCCTCAAGTTTACGAAGCTGGGCCGCGCAATCTACTGTGTCGGCAACAACGCGGAAGCGGCGAAGATCTCCGGCATCAACGTGCCCCGTACGATTACGTTTGCCTTCCTGATGACCGGCTTCTTTGCAGCGCTGAGCGGCGTGGTGTTCGCCTCGCGCGTGAACTCCGGCCAGCCGAACCTCGGCGCAACCTACGCGCTGGATACCATTGCCGCGTCCGTCATTGGCGGAACGAGCATGGCTGGCGGCAAGGGCAACATCTGGGGTGCGTTCATCGGCATCCTGGTGGTCTACGTCATTCAGAACGGCCTCATCATGTCCGGCGTCGATTCGTACTATCACTACATCATCACTGGTTTGATCATGTTCTTTGCCGTACTGGCACAGACGGAAAAGACGAAGAAATAAACTGGCACCCACGCTGGGGGGATTGCAATCCCCCCGGCTTTTCAAAAAGAGGCGATAACAGTGATCTTTAAGGACATCAACAGCGGGTTCTATCTGGAACCGCAAAAAGGCTTGTATGCTGCGAAAGGCGAAGAAGTGTCGCGTTGCGGCGAGGCGCTCGGCATTGTTGCGAGCGCCTATATGAATCTAGACCGCGGCTGCGGAACGCTGCGCCAGACAAACGATCTCACGCGGGATTTCTGCCGCGAGAAAGCCGGGCGGTACCCCGTTTTGCGGCTGCTTCCGCCGGGCTATCCGGACGAATACTATACGCGGGACGAGATTGCGCGTCTCTCCGCCGAGGAGAAGGTGCTGTTTCGCGTTTGTCCCGGTCAGGATGCGAGTCCGTTCACGCCTTGGATGTTTGACTGGATGCTCGACGTGCTGGTGGAGACGAAGACGCCCCTGCTCGTTTCCCTGCAGGAACTCGACCTGCGGGACGCCGCCGCCGTCAAGACCGCATATCCCGATTTGCGGCTTGTGATTACGAACACAACGCAGTGGATGAACCGGCAATACATCCGCTTTGCGCAGCATTTTCCCGAGGTGTACTTTGACACCTCGAACATCATCGAATACTACGGAATCGAAAACATCGTAAACCTGCTTGGCGCACAGCGCATTCTCTTTGGCACCTATATGCCCGAAAAGGAACCTTACGACAAGGTGTTTCAATTGCTGTATTGCGAGCTTTCCGACGAGCAGAAACAATGGATTGCACACGGAAACTTCGAGCGGCTGGTGGAGGAACGCTGACATGAACATCAAACAATCGGTTCTAAACGGCGTGATTCCAGAAGGGCTTCGCATCTTTGACGCGCATGCGCATGTTGGCGAGGGTGAATACAACGCGGCCTATCTCTACACGCTGCCCGTTTCCGAAACGCTTCGCCTGAGCGAAAAGGTTGGCATTGGTGCGATGGCGGCGAGCAGCTTTAAGGCGCTCGTTGGCAAGGGCGTGGAGGGAAACGCGCGGCTCATGGAGTTCTGCGCGGCGTACCCGAAGGAACTGTTTGCGTATCTTTATTACGAGCCGCGCCTTGGTGATGCGCTCCTTCGGCAGATCGACGCCTACCGCACGAACCCAAGCTTCATCGGGGTCAAGATTCACCCGCGCGAGGCCAAGGTTTCTATCGAGACGGACGGTTACGACCCGCTCTATGCGTACTGCGAAGAACGCGGAATTCTGATTCTTTGCCACACCTGGGAAACGGAGAAAGAGAACAACCCCGCCTCGTTTGCGCCGGTGCTCAAGCGCTTTCCGAAACTCAAGCTGCTGCTGGGACACATGGGAGGCACCTATCAAGGATGCCTATCGTCCATCGAGCTGGCCAAGCAGTATGAAAACGTCTATCTCGACATCAACGGTTCGCTCTATTCGCAGATCTGGATTGAGGAGCTCGCGAAGTTTGCGCCGCATGAGAAGCTGATTTTCAGCACGGATCAGGCGTTTAACGACCCACGGATTATTGTTGGCCGCGTGCTGCTCAGCGATCTGGACGACGCGCTGAAGCGCCGCATCCTCTGCGAAAACTTTGAAGCGGCGCTTGGCAGAACCCTGTTGCCCGCCTGACAGACCAAAGGAGCAAGCATGCTGAATCTACAAAAGAAGCTTTCCAACGGCCTGACCTGGCAAGAGCAGGTAGCGAGTATGCGAGCCGCATACGACCAGCCTGCGGTGGACTATCCTGCGCTGAAGTATCGGCACTGGCTGGATGTACCTTATGCGGACGAAAGCGAACGGCAAAAGTTCAACGTATACCTGCCGGAGGGGGAAGGCCCGTTCCCAACGCTGATTCTGGTGCACGGCGGCGGCTGGTACACGGGCGACCGTTCCGATCGTTGGCTTTCCAGCGCGTTTCCGTTTGTAGAAAACGGGTTTGCGCTGGTCTCCGTTGGCTATCGGCTGGCGGACGAAGCGGTGTTTCCGGACCCGGTGGAGGACGTTGTCTGCGCCGTGGAGCAGATTGCCCGAACCGGCGAGCGCTATGGCCTCGACACCGCGCGCATCGGCATCATCGGCGGTTCCGCGGGGGCGAACCTCGCGGCGCACGCGGCGCTGCGCTGCACTTGCGTTAAAGCAGCGCTGATCCAGTGCCCGCCGCTCGATTTTTCCGCGTACCGCGCGCAGTTCGCGCAGGCGGGGCTTGTGCGCGAAGGGTCGAGCATGCCGGAGGAGGATACCTCCTACGAGGCGATGTACCTCGGCGGTTCCATTCTGGAGCTTCCCGACCGCGCAAAGGACGCCAACCCCGCGAACCATCTTTCGGGGCACATTCCGCCGATGCTGCTCGTGCATGGCACGGCGGATTCGGTGGTTCCATATCTGCAATCCGTCTCCTTTTTGCAGACGGTGAACCGCGCGGCGCAGGACGAAACGCGCGCAACGTTGATTTCGATTGCGGGCGGGGATCATGATTCCCCTGCGTCGGATCAGGACGGTCTGCTGGAACAAAAGCTGACATTCTTTCGAAAAAATCTGGCGTAACGAACCGGCAAGGAGGCTTCTATGAATATTCTAGCCATTGGTTGTCATCCGGACGACGTAGAGGGTAATTGCGGCGGTACGCTCGCGAAGTTTGCCCAACAGGGGCATCAGGTGTTCATGGGTAGCATCGCGAACGGCAGCGTGGGACACCGCGTAATCCCCTCCGACGAGCTCAAGCAGATTCGGCTGGAGGAGGCGCGAGCGGGAGCCGGGATCATCGGCGCGCAACACTTCTGCATCGGCGCGGACGACTTGACCGTCGAAGCGTCCAACATGGAGCTGCTCAAAGAGGTGGTCGAGATCGTTCGCTGGGCAAAGCCGGACCTCGTGATTACGCACAATCCGCAGGACTATATGCGCGACCATGAGCAGACGAGCGAGCTCGTCACCAGCGCCGCGTTCTGCGCAACCGTACACCACCTGACCACCAAGTCGCCGGAGTTTGACCGCTTCGTGCCGGTCTACTACATGGAGACCGCCGCGGGCGTGGATTTCTGCCCGACGGACTATGTGGACATCAGCGACGTCATCGACGTAAAACTCTCTGCGGCGGCGTGCCACAAAAGCCAACTCACGTGGCTCAAGGATCACGACGATATGGACTTTCTTGAAACGCTGCGCATGATCTCGCGCTTTCGCGGCAACCAGTGCGGCGTGCAGTACGCCGAGGGGTTCCGGCATTACAACGGTTGGCAGCGCTTCGCAACCAAGCGCCTGCTGCCCTGATCAAAAACGACGGGAACACGCAAGAATATCCAAGGAACCGGAGGTGAACGCAACATGTATTACGAGCAGTCGGCGCGAAAGCGAATTCTACAGGTGCTGCGCGGGCAGAGCGAACGATACGTTCCGTTTACGACCTACTCCCTGTTTTCGGAGTTGAGTACGTTTGAACGCGAAATGCGGGAGCGCGGGCTCGGATACGTTGCTATTTCGAGTTCCTACGACGTGGTGCAGCGGCAGGCGAGCGTTCGCGAAATCCGCTACCGCGCGGCAAACGGGGAGCCGATGATCCGCACCGAGTATGAAACGCCCTACGGCCTGCTCTATACGGAGCAGAAACCGCAGCCGGAGCTCTATACAAACTGGACGAAGGAGCACCTCTTCAAGTCCGAGGACGACTACAAGGCGCTGCTCTGGCTGATTCAGGATCGCGTGGTAATTCCGCGCTACGACCGCGCGGCAAAGCTCGTTTCGTCACTGGGCGAAGATTTCGCGGTGCGCGACCAGATTCCGCTCGAGCCGCTGCAGGCAATGATTTCGTCGGACTGCATGGACGCGCAGACGTTTTCGCTGGAGTGGTATGACAACCGCGACGAGATACTCAAGCTCTACGACGCGTTTCGTGAACTCAACCGAAGCATTTACCCAATCGTCGCGGAGGGCCCGCTGGAGTTTGCGAACTACGGCGGAAACGTGATTCCCGCGATCATCGGCAGAAAGAATTTTGCACAATACTACGTGCCAAACTACAACGAAGCCGCCGAGATTCTCCATAAAAAGGGCAAGTTGATCGGCACGCATCTGGACGACAACAACGAAACCATCATGGAGGAGATCGCCTCGACAAGTCTGGACTACATCGAAGCCTATGATCCGGTCTTCAGCCCGCCGCTGGAAAACGCCTTTGCGCAGTTTGGCGGCAAGGCAATCTGGATCAACTGGCCTTCCGCCTGGCACGCGGAGAACGCGGAGCGGGCGGAACAGCTCACGACCGAACTGCTCGCCTCGGTGAAATCGAGCGACAAACTGCTCATTGCGGTCACGGAGAACATGCCGATTGGTCGGGATCGCGAACTCTTTCCGGCAATCTTAAACGCAATTCAGCGCGCGGGGCGGTAACGCTGTCGCGCGAAGAATAAGAAAGAAGGCAATCTAGAAACAACGGGTCAAGCCCAGCAGCATCCTATAGGGTATATCGGCGAGCGCTCGCAAACGCCGTAACCGATACAAAAAGACTATATTACAAGGAGGACCCCCTACGATGAAGAAACTGCTCTCCCTGATCCTGGCGTGCATGATGATTCTGCTTGCACTCACCGGTTGCGCAGGCACGGCCGCTGGAACCTCTGGCAAGACCAAAGTCGGTCTTGCAATGCCCACCAAGGAACAGCCCATCTGGATCGCCCAGGGCGAACGGCTCAAGGAAGCGTTTGAAGCGGCTGGATACGAAGTTGTGCTCGAGTACGCCGAAGACGTTGCCGAGCGCCAGATTACGCAGGTTGAGAACATGCTTCTCAAGGGCTGCAAATACCTGATCATCGCGTCCGTCGACGGCTACGCGGTGTCGGACGTCGTCAAGAAGGCGAAGGCTTCCGGCGCGACGGTCATTGCGAGTGACCGACTGATCATGAACACGGCGGATGTGGACTATTACATGACCTTCGATCTCGTCCGCATGGGCGAAATTCAGGGCGAGTACATTGAGTCCGCGCTTGGTCTCAAGGACGGCAAAGGCCCGTTCACGCTGGAGATCTTCTCCGGCAGCCCGGACGATCCGAACAGCATTCCGTTCTACGACGGCGCCATGAGCATCCTCAAGCCGTACATCGACAGCGGCAAACTGGTGGTTAAGTCCGGCCAGATCGGTCTCGACGTCACCGGTACGCTCAAGTGGGACAGCGCGACCGCACAGTCCCGCATGGACAACATCATCTCCAGCTACTACAACGATGAAAACCTCGACGCAGTGTTGGTCGCCGCCGACTGCCTTGCGCTTGGCGTCATCTCCTCGCTCAACTCCCTCGGCTACGGCTCCGCGGACAAACCCTTCCCGGTCATCACCGGGCAGGACAGCGAGCTGACCGCAATCAAGTACATCCTCGAAGGCAAGCAGTCGATGACCGTATTCCTCGACGCGAAACTGCTCTCCGAAAAGATGCTGACCCTGGTCAGCGATCTGGAAGCGGGCAAGACGATTACTGCGGACACGACCTACAACAACGGCGCGAAGGACGTTCCGACGCTGCTGTACGATCCAGTGCTCATCACGAAGGACAACTATCAGCTCCTCATTGAGCGCGGATTCTACACGGAAGACGACCTGAAGTAACCAAAGAATTCCTCAACGGAACAGATCGGGGCGCGGCGGAACGTTGTTCCGTCGCGCCCCGAAAGAAGGAGCGGTCATGTCGGATTACATATTGGAAATGTGCGCAATCACGAAGGAATTTCCGGGCGTGAAAGCGCTGGACAACGTAAACCTGCAGGTGCGGCAGGGCGAGATTCATGCACTCGTTGGCGAAAACGGCGCCGGAAAGTCAACGTTGATGAACGTCCTTTCGGGCGTATACCCCTATGGCAGCTATAGCGGCGAAATCATGCTGAACGGGAACCCTGTTCGCTTTACGAATATTGAGCACAGCGAGAAGGCCGGCATCGTCATCATCCATCAGGAGCTGGCGTTGATTCCGTACCTTTCCATCGCGGAGAACATGTTTCTTGGCAACGAGAACGCGAAAAACGGCGTAATCGACTGGAACAAAACCCGGTTTCGCGCGTCGGAAATGCTCAAGAAGGTCGGACTGTCCGATCATCCGGACACGCTGATTGCCAACATCGGTATAGGCAAGCAGCAGCTTGTGGAAATTGCCAAGGCGCTCGCCAAGGAATGCAAAATTCTGATTCTGGACGAGCCAACCGCCGCGCTCAACGAAAAGGACAGCGCAAATCTGCTCAACCTGCTCAAGCAATTGAAGCAGGAGGGGATTACCTGCATTCTGATCTCGCACAAACTCAACGAGGTCGTCGCCGTTGCGGACCGCATTACGGTGCTGCGCGACGGCAAGACCGTGGACGATCTGGAGTGCGATTGCAGCATTTCGGAGAACCGGATTATTCGCAGCATGGTTGGCCGCGAGCTGACGGATCGCTTTCCGCCGCGGGAACACCACATTGGCGAGCCCATGCTCGAAATTGAACGTTGGACGGTGCACCACCCGCTCTTTCAGGATCGCGTGGTGATTTCGGACGTCAACATTCGAATCAACCGCGGCGAGGTCGTCGGCATTGCAGGGCTCATGGGCGCGGGGCGCACGGAGTTTGCCATGAGCGTATTCGGGCGTTCCTACGGCAGCCGGATCTCCGGCGAGATTCGCATGAATGGCCAGAAGCTGAAGATTCACTCCGTTGGCGACGCAATCAAACACAAGATTGCGTATGTTTCGGAGGATCGAAAGAAATACGGCATCGTGCAGCTGCTCAACATCAAAGAGAACATTACGCTGGCAAATCTCAAGAAGATCACGCGGCGCATCTCCGTCAACGACAACCTGCAGCGACAGGCGGCGGACTCCTCGGTGGACGCGCTGCGCATCAAGTGCTCGGGCATTCTCCAGCGAACGGGCAACCTCTCCGGCGGAAACCAGCAGAAGGTCGTGCTCGCCAAGTGGATGTTCTGCGAAAGCGACGTGCTGATTCTGGACGAGCCGACGCGCGGCATCGACGTCGGCGCAAAATACGATGTGTACAAGATCATCAATCGCATGGCGGAAGAGGGCAAGGCCGTGCTGATGATCTCCTCCGAACTGCCGGAACTGCTCGGCGTCTGCGACCGGATCTATATCATGAGCGAAGGAAAAATCAAGGGCGAAATGCCGGTGGCGACCGCAACGCAGGAAAACATCATGCGTCTTTTGGTGTAGCCCAAAGCAAGTAGAAACTAGAAACGTTCGAATTCAATGTTGTAAGAACGAAGGGATGTAACGGATTATGCAATCGTTTAAAACGCTGCTGAAAAACAATATGCGGCAATACAGCATGCTGCTGGTGCTCGCCGCGATACTCGTTCTGTTTCAGGTGCTCACGGGCGGCCTGCTGCTGACGCCGCTGAACCTGACGAACGTCGTGCTGCAAAACAGCTACATCGTGATTCTGGCCATCGGCATGCTGCCGATCATCATTACGGCGCGCATCGACCTCTCCGTCGGCTCCATCGCCGCGTTTGTCGGCGCGGTTGCCGCGGTGATGATGGTTACCCACGGCGCGGGATTTCTGGCGACCGTGATCACGGGTCTCATCATCGGCGCATTGGTCGGCGCCTGGCAGGGATTCTGGGTCGCGTATCGAAACATCCCTGCGTTTATCGTTACGCTGTCCACCCAGCTCGTGTTTCGCGGATTGACGGTCGTTGTGCTGGACGGCCGCTCGATCGGGCCGTTCTCGGACGCGTTTCAGGCGCTGAGTTCGAGCTATCTGCCGGATCTGTTCAAGGTGAACAATCTGCACGCAACCTCGCTGCTGGTTGCCGCCGTCGCCTGCGTGGTTGTCGTAATCATGGAGTTGAACAACCGCCGCGAGGAGAAGAAGTACGGCTACAGCAACACGGCGGGCTGGATGAGTATCGCGAAGATGGTGATCCTCTGCCTCGCGATCCTGGGTATTTCGTATTCGTTTGCCACCTATCAAGGCTTCCCGACCGTCATGCTCATCATGATCGCGCTGTTGATCATCTACTCGTTCGTAACGCGGAAGACGATCTTTGGCCGCCATATGTACGCGCTCGGCGGAAACGAAAAGGCGGCGGGGCTCTCCGGCGTCAACATCAAGAAGGTGCTGTTTGCAACGTTCGTGAACATGGGCGTTCTCGCCGGTTTGGCGGGTCTCGTCTTTGCGGCGCGGTTGAACGCCGGTACGCCGAAGGCGGGCAACGGCTTTGAGCTGGATGCGATTGCGGCCTGCTTCATCGGCGGCGCGTCGGTTTACGGCGGAACGGGCACGATCAGCGGCGCGTTGATCGGCTGCCTGATCATGGGCATTATGAACAACGGCATGAGCATCATGGGTATTCCGGTCGACCTGCAGCAGGCGATCAAAGGCCTTGTGATCCTCGCCGCGGTCGCGTTCGACATGTACGCAAAGTCGAAGGAAAACTAAGCGAACCGGAATTCAATCGGAACGGAGAACATTGGTATGGAGCGAATGAAAACGGCGATCGTGGGCTGCGGCTCGATCAGCACGATCTATA
>CAZDXW010000060.1:16781-19924 GCA_964509485.1 uncultured Christensenella sp. | reverse complement strand
AAGCTGCTCAAGCTCACGCTCGAAGTCGGCGAGGAAACGCGCACGGTTGTCTCCGGCATCAAGCAGTGGTACGCGCCGGACGATCTCGTCGGTAAGACGGTGGTGCTCGTTGCCAACCTCAAGCCGGTGACGCTCTGCGGCGTCGAGAGCCGCGGCATGATTCTCTGCGCCTCGGATGCGGCGGACACGAACCTCTCCGCGCTGACGACGCTCGCGCCGATGGACTCCGGACTGAAGGTTCGCTAACCCGAACCGGGAGAACGCACAATGACGGAATATAAACTCAAGGACGGGCGCACGCTGATTTTGCGCGACCCGGAGGAGTCCGACGCGCCGGAGATGGTGGAATACCTCAAGGTCGTCGGCAGCGAGACGGATTTTCTGCTCTGCGACGAAAACGGCATTGAAGGCCTCACGGTCGAGAGCGAAATCGGCTGGATCAACACCACGCTCGCGGCAAAGAACACCAAGATGTTCGTCGGCACGATTGACGGCGAAATCATTCTCGTTTGCGACGTGCGCGCCGGCGGACGCGCGCGCATTGCGCACTGCGCCGGAGTCGCAATCTCCATCAAGCGCTCCTGCTGGCATGTTGGCGTCGGTTCCATCGCCATGCAGGCAATGATTGACTTTGCGAAAAGCACCGGCGAACTACGGCAACTCTCGCTCGAAGTGCGCGAGGGCAACGAACGCGCCATTGCGCTGTATAAACGCTTCGGCTTCGTCGAGGTCGGGCGGCACAAAGGACGCATCTGCGTGCGCGGCGAATACTTTGACGAGATTCTGATGGATCTCGATCTGACCACGAATCAAGAACGTTAGGAAGACATTGCATGAGATTGTTCGATACCCACGCGCATCTGCTCGACGACCAGTTTGAGCTGGATCGCAACGCGCTGATCGCGTCCTTCCCCGCGGCGGGCGTCGCCGGATTTGTCGAAGCCTGCGTCGAGGCAAACGATATCCCGAAGATTCAGGGCCTAACCCTGCTATACGATTATGTGTTTGGCAGCGCGGGCATTCACCCGCACTCGGCGAGCACGGCGGACAACTCCAACCTGCTGCGCGTCGAGCGCGCGCTGGAGCAAAAGAAGATCGTCGCCGTCGGCGAAATCGGGCTGGACTACCACTACGATTATTCCCCGCGAGAAGCACAGCGCGAGGCATTTGCCAACCAGCTCGACCTCGCGGTGCAGACAAAGAAACCCGTCATCGTGCACGACCGCGAGGCGCACGGGGACGTGATGAGCATGCTCTCCGCGCGGCGCGGGCAATTGAGCGGCGTGCTGCACTGCTACTCCGGCAGCTATGAGGACGCGGCACGCTATGTCGACATGGGGTTCTACATCGCCTTTGGCGGCGCGCTAACGTTTAAGAACGCCACAAAGCAGCGCTGCATTGCGGAGAAACTGCCGCTGGAGCGCATCGTGATTGAGACGGACTGCCCCTATATGACGCCGGAACCGCTCCGCGGCGAGCGCAACAGCCCGCTAAACCTCCACCTGACGCTGGAACTGCTCGCGAAAACCCGCGGCATCAGCGTTGCCGAGGCGGCGGAAGCCACCTACCAGAACGCGATGCGGCTGTTTGGCATCTCGCTGTAAGCAGTTATAAATAATCCGTATTCCGGGAGCCACTTGGCCCCTTTTTTCGTCTCTGCGTTGACCGAAACGGTTGCGAAATCCCGGTTCGCGTGGTATAAATATGCTAATTTGCCGAATGCGTCCATGCGGAGCATCGATTCAAATGGATCAAAACGCCTTCTCGCGACGCAACAAATGGAGGTTCATGAAAGACTCGATCCAAACAGATTCCAGCCTGAAAAAAGCCCTTCCACTCGGTCTGCTTGCCGCGTTCTTCTTTGCGTTTACGTTTCTGCTCAACCGCAGCATGCACCTTTCCGGCGGTAGCTGGGTTTGGAGTGCGAGCCTCCGCTATCTCTTTACGTTCCCCGTCTTCGCGCTTCTCGTTGCGCGAAAGGGCGGATTTGCCCGCGTGCATGGCGCAATCAAGCGCAGCCCCGGCCGATGGCTGCTCTGGAGCACGGTCGGGTTCGGGCTGTTCTACGCGCCGATTACCTTTGCGGGAGACCACGGCGAGTCCTGGCTGATTGCCGCAAGCTGGCAGGTGACCATCGTGATGGGCATGCTGCTGGCCCCGTTGTTTCACCAGCGCATTGCGCTCAAAAACCTCGGCGCGGCAGCCGTGATTCTCGCGGGCGTGTTTCTCTTGCAGGCAAAAAACGTAGAAACGCTGCAACTCGGTTCCGTCGCGGCAACGCTGCTGCCCATTCTCGTCGCCGCCGTGTCCTATCCGCTCGGCAATCGCAAGATGATGGCGCTCTGCGCGGGCGAGCTTTCGACCATTGAGCGCGTCTACGGCATGACGCTTTGCAGCCTGCCGTTCTGGATTGCTCTCGCCGGGTACGGACTGGTTGCCAAGGGCTTGCCCTCCGCGTCTCAGACGCTGCAATCGCTCGGCGTCGCGCTGTTTTCCGGCGTGGTCGCAACGCTGTTGTTCTTCCGCGCAACCGATCTGGTCAAGTCGAACCAAAAGCAGCTCGCGGTTGTGGAGTCCACACAGTCGTTTGAGGTGCTCTTTACGCTGCTTGGCGGGGTCTTCGTGCTGCGGGACGCGCCGCCGGACAAACTAGGGTATCTCGGCGTGGGACTGATTGTTGCGGGCATGGTACTCAGCAGTCTGTCGTCGCTTACACGAAACCACGCGAAACTGCCTGAATCGAAGGAGTGCACTCCTTCCGAACAGGAATAAGCAGAATAAGAGGAATGGAGAAACCATTAAACGCTGCATTGTCGTTTCCGGAGTAGTCAGCCAAAAATAACGAATCAAAGGAGTTTGATCATGGCTATTCCGGACAACATCATCTATCCGCGCAGGGATCACGAAACCGTCTACCTCAAAAACGTGGTCACGGACCCGCGCATCCTCGTTGGCGACTTTACGTTCTACAACGACTTTGTGCGCGACCCCGCGCAGTTTCAAACGAACAACGTGCTCTATCACTACCCGGTGAACGAGGAACGGCTGATCATTGGCAAATACTGCTCCATCGCCTGCGGGGCGAAGTTCCTCTTCACCAGCGCAAACCACGCGATGCGCTCGCTTTCCACCTATCCGTTCCC
>CAZDXW010000060.1:5591-16681 GCA_964509485.1 uncultured Christensenella sp. | reverse complement strand
TCCTCTTCACCAGCGCAAACCACGCG
Source organism: uncultured Christensenella sp. (assembly GCA_964509485.1). Classification (GTDB taxonomy): domain Bacteria; phylum Bacillota; class Clostridia; order Christensenellales; family CAG-138; genus UBA7703. Next base: position 16,655 of record CAZDXW010000060.1, on the reverse strand, counting down.
ATGCGCTCGCTTTCCACCTATCCGTTCCCAATCTTTGCAAATCATTGGGGATTAGACTGGACGGACGTCGCCACGGCTTGGGACAACAAGGGCGACATCGTAGTCGGCAACGACGTATGGATCGGCTACGAGGCGGTGCTTTTGCAGGGCGTGACCATTGGCGACGGTGCAATCATTGGCGCGCGGGCGGTCGTCACCCGGGACGTCGAGCCGTATACCATTGTCGGCGGCGTTCCCGCAAAGGCGATCAGGCGGCGATTCCCGCCAGAGACGGTCGAGGCGCTGCGGAGTATCCGCTGGTGGGACTGGCCGTCGGAGGAGGTTGAGGCCGCTCTGCCGAGCCTCATGAGCGGCGACATTGGGTCGTTGCTCACAAGAGCCAAGTAACATCAAAACAGCTTCCGTCCTTTCTGGACGGAAGCTGTTTTCTGTATAGATCGGTTTCTTCGCGGATGATTCGGCTTATTTCCCGCTGTTCTTCACGGTCAACGTCACGGTTTTGATGCACTCGGCCACCGTGCCGATCACAATCAGCACCATGAGCAGCACGAGGAGCACGTTTTTGCCGTTCACGAGCGGCAGCGTCTGCAGCACACCCAAGTCGCTCCAGAATTGATGAAACTCCGTCGAGAACATATTCGGCTGGTTGAGCAGATACAGCGACATTGCCATGCCGGCAAGTGATTTTGCAACCACCGCCACGCAAACCAACGGCGACCAGCGGCGGTCCTTAATTTTGACGATTCCAACGATGACGCCCAGCACAAATGTTGCGAGGATCACCGGAACGCACAGCGCGAGAAAGCTGTCGCTGAAGATCGTTGTAAAGTGCAGTCCTCCCTCGGAGAAGACCATCGCAAACGGCAGCCGACCCGAGCAGAACAGAAGACCGATTACGGTAAACACGCACAGCACCACCAACTCGGCAACGCTCTCGGAAAGCGAAAGACGCGTCTGCTCAGTTTTGTGCACGTCGGGCAGGTCTTCAATCCGCCAGCTGTGCTTGCCCTGCTGCTCCGCGCGCTGTCCGCTGCGCTCGGCAATCACGAAGCCGACCGTCGTCCAGACCAGCGCCTGGAATGCGGCGGATACGCCCATGGAAATCCCTTTGGAGATGATTCCGCTGAACACGAACGCGTAATTCGTTGACCCCGCCTTCACCGCGTCGAACGCGCTCGTAGCAAAGCCAATGATCATCACGATGACCCCGACGAGCGGCAGCACCCATTTGAGCACGCTCACGTACTCTTCGTAATACGCGGGCGAAATCAGATAGCGCGGGTTCTGGCGGTATTTTCCCGCCAGCGAAGCGGGCGAACCCAGCTCGTAGAGCACTTTGCGAATCTGCTCCTCCGTTGCCCCTTCCGGCAGCATATCGTAAATATTCGCGCGCAGCTCGTCCTTCACGTCCTCCCGTTCCTTTTCGGGCAGACGGCGCGCAACGTCGTAGACGTACCGTTCAATCGTGTTATCCATTGTTCTCTCCCTTTCCGCAGATCGCTGCAATGCTCTTCTGCATCTTCTCCCATTCCTGCATCAGCTGAGACAGCGCTTCCTTGCCCTTCTGGCTGACGACGTAGTATTTTCTCGGTCGGCTCTCGCTCGTGTCCCAGTCGCTCGTGAGCAGTTCCTGTCCTTCGAGTCTGCGCAGCAGCGGATACAGCGTGTTTGCCTCAATTTCGATTCCCTGTTCCGTCAGGGTTTGCAACAGCGCGTAACCATAGCGCGGCTCCCGAAGGCTGCCAAGCACCGCGAGCGACAGGCTGCCGCGCCGAAGCTCGGTCAGCATGTTTTGCATCGGTTCAAAGTCCGGCATTCGTATCACCTCGGACGTATTATACTGTACGACACACATCATTGTCAATATTATTTTGTTATATATTATTAATTATATTCTAGATAAATTATATTGAGATTCCCTATATTTAAAGACTGCACAACGCAGAAAAAACGGACGCCGCAATCGACGTCCGTTTGATGGGTCTCTATTCAGAATGATCCCGCCAGGTTTCCTTACGGAACCGGCGTTCCGGTCGGAACCGCGGTGCTCGCGGTGATGTACTTCGCGGCGGCATAGCACTTGACGCCGGTCGCCTCGACCTGAATGTAGTAGAAGTCGCCCGTCTTGAAGTAGATCAGCACGGAGTCCCCCTTGACGACTTCGCCAATTGGGGTGTTATCCTCGGTGCTCGGCACGCTGCGCAGCGCGAGCTTGCTCGCGGAGACGGTGCCGGGGATCGTACCGGCAATCGCTTTCGGCGTCGGGGTTGCGTTCTCACCGGGCAGCAGACCCGCCTTGTCGACGAACTTCGAAGCGATGTAGCCGTACTTGTTCTCCTTGACGACCTGCACGAAGAAATAGTCGCCGGAGACTTCATACACTTTCAGCTGCGTGCCGCTGGAGTATTTGCCAAGGATCGTATAGGTGCCCGCAGGGCCTCCGCGGAGCACAACGCCGCTGGCGTTCAGCGTGCCGTCCACGGCGGACTGCACCTGCGCGGGACTCGGCGTTTTCACGGCGGGTTCCGGCGTGTCGTCCTGCTTGGGGGTAACGGTTGAAGCGGCGGTGGGCGCGGTGGACTGCTGCGGAGCCGTGGTTACGACCGGCGCCTGCGTGTCGGCTGCCGCGGTTGAAACGGGCGCGAGCGACGGCGTCGGCGTAGGCCCGCCCACCGCGATGGATGGACTGGCGGCGGCAACGCTGCTATCCGAGTTCCGCATCGACCAGACGATAAAATAGATGCCGACCAGCATCACCAGAATGATGATGATCAACACAATATACCCAAGCGGCGTAATGCGAACGGTTCTTCTTTTCATGGTATCCTCCCCGGATGCGTGCACGCGAACCGGTTCTCTCGTGCACCGTATGCTTCAATCAATAAAAAGTTTCAAAATCAGGGTTGAATCAATATCTATGGACAGTATATTGATTTTTGACCGCTTTTCAAGTGGTTTGTGTCAAAAGTTTGAAAGAGTTACAACCTTTTTCAAAAGTGTTCACTTTTCGTTCCACTTCTGCTTTCGTGGTCTTTTTCTTCCAAACAGCGCGTTTTCCATCGGCTAGATCGATGCTCCGCGTTCCAGCAGCGTAACCTGCGGTTCGAGTATGCGCGTCATGCGGAAGCGCAGCAGTTCCTCGTCCGCGCGCTCAAACACGCTGCTGATCAGCGCGCTCTGCCCCTTCACTTCGGAAAGCGCGTCGCTTAAATAGGCCTTGCCCGGATATTCGAACCACTGCGTCTCAATTTTGCCGTCGAAGAAACGAATCTTGATCAGCCGCGCGTTCGCCGCCTCCAGCAGCGAAATGCGAATGGTCAGCACCGGCCGCCCCGTTTCGTCCGTCGCGAACCGGCCATTGACACCAACCGCGTAGACCTCGCCGTGCGTGGTAAAGTCGGTTCGCGCGGGCTCGTCAAACCCGATGGGTAGCACGTGCCGCTCGTCCGTTTCGTCTACAATCATCGAGAGCGTGTTGTCGCGCCAGGTGAATGAGATTGCGTGAAGCCCTTTGGTAAAGTTGTTTTGCAGCGTCTGCGCGTAGAGCGGCAAAATGCCGACCGGCGCGGCGCGTTTGTCCCCCGCGGCGAAATACGCGCGATTGTCCAGTCGCTTGCAGATTTCCTTGAGTTCGAGCTTTTGGCGGGACTCAAACAGATCTCCAAACAGAGCGGTCTTGGGCGGCTCCAGCACGCAGGCGAGGTGTTTCTTCGCGCTCTGCAGCGCGCCCGCGCCGGACAGGCTGAGAATTCTGCTTGCTTCGTCCGCGCCCTTCTGCCCGCCGAAGAAGCGGCTGGCCAACTCGTAATAATTGCTCTGCTGAAAGAGTTCGTTGTTGCCCGCGTTGGAAACGAGCAAAATGTTGCTGTCAAAATAGCCCAAGACGTTCTGCCCGAACATGCCGTTAAACAGGAACGAGCGCTCGTTTCGCCCGACCCAGGTCTGGTAGCCATAGTCGTAGTTGCCAAGCGTCTTCGGCGGCTGCGCCTGCGCACGCGTCGCTTCCGCGATCCACTGTTCGGATACGAGCTGCTTGCCTTCAAACTTGCCGCCGTCGAGCACGAGCTGGCCGATCTTGGCGATGTCCTCCGGCAGAATATAGAGCCCCCAGCCGCCCTTCTCGTTTCCCATTGGGCAGGTTTCCCAGAAGAAGTTCGAAATGCCGAGCGGCTCAAACAGGCGGGGTTTCAGGTAATCCACGAGGCCCTGCCCGGTGATCTGCTTGATTGCGCAGGCGAGCATATAGGTGTTCATGCTATTGTACTGAAAGCTCGTGCCCGGCTCCTTGAGCACCGCCGATTCGAGGAAGCACTTGACCCAGTCCATCTCCGTGACCGACCCGGCTTCGTTAAAAGTGATCCCGCTCGTCATGGTCAGCAGGTGCTTAATCGTCATGTTGCGGTGCGTGAGCTGGTTGATCTTGCTCACGCGGCTGGCGAAGATGTCGATGACGCGGTCGTCCAGCGAGAGTTTGCCCTCGTCAATCAGCATGCCGACCGCAAGGCCGGTGATCGACTTGCACTCGGAATGCGTAATGTGCCAGACCTTCTGGTCATAGGCGCCAAAGGCCGCCTCCGCAATCATCTTTCCGTTCTTGAGAATCAGCACGCCGTGCATGTCCAGCGTGGGGTCGTCCTTGAGCGCGTTGAGAAACGCGGATACCTGCGTCGAGGACACGCCTTGCGACTCCGGCAGTGAGCGGACAAACGGTTTTTGAATCGGAGAAGGCACATACTTTGGTTTCTGCGGCGTCGGATTCAGAATCGGCTTCACGGTGGACGTGTTGTCCAAGAGCTGTTTGACGATCATCAGCGCCCGCGTATCGGTAATCAGGTCCATAATCGGCTCCTCCAGTGTTGTTTCAATCGAATGTTTGACTCCCTTACCGCGCTATTCGCGGCAGTCTTTGGAAAGCCCCTGCTCATATTCACGCCCGAGCGCCAGCGCCGCGCGCTTGATCAGCCGAACGAACTCGTGCGGCGGAATGTCGCTCTGCTCGCGCAGCCAGCGCTCCAGCGAGGCGCGAAACGCGTCCGTAAAGAACGTTGCGTAAAAGTCATGATCCGCTCCCTCACCAAAGGTCGCCTTCAACCGCGCGCGGGCGAGCGGATGGATGATTTCGCAAAAGTAGTCCGAAAACGAGTTCTGCCCCTGAATCGCAAACGCGTTGAGATAGAACGGGCGGTTCTCGCTGAAATAAGTGCAGATGTTCTCGTAAAACGTCCAGACGTTTTCCTCCGGCCGCTCGTAGAGCCCAACGACGAACTCCGAATAGAAAATCCAGTTCACGAGGTCGTATTTGTCCCGAAAGTGGTAATAAAACCCCTTTCGGCTCATGCCGCAGGCGTTGCAGATGTCCCCTACGGTGATTTTATCGAGCGACTGTTTCGTCATGAGCCGCTTGAGTGCTTCCGCAAGGGCGCGTTTGCTCGAAAGGGAATCCGGCATGCGTACGATCCTCCCGCGTTCGATCCGTAACACAAGTATAACAAAATTGCGCGCGTTTCGGAAGCGGGCGCAGCGGATTTCAATGCGCACACCCTCCCGCTGAAGGCCGCAATTCGCGTTTTGTACATTGAGCTTACCCGCTTTTTCTGTGAAATACCGCTAAAACCGCTCGCTTTTGAACATACCCGGCATGTATATTTTTTACGGCAGTGTTCCTTTCTTTCACCCCGTGTTATAATCATAAAAACGATTCCTGTTTTCATTCGTTTTCACACGTACTCGTTGGAATAGGAGGTCGCGCATCCATGGATCGGGCAATGTTCATCAAGCCCAGCTGGTCCGCAGCGGACATTACGATGCTCAAGGCGGAGTTTGAACTGCTCAACCAACGCTCCGTTGTTCGGTTTGCCTGCGACTGCGCGGAGCGCGCCTGCAAGCGCGCAACGGCAGACCAGCGTGCTTACGCCGCCATCCTGGCCGGTCGTGGGTGGGCGGACGGGTTTGTCTCCGTCGGGGAAGCCCGAAAAGCCGCGTTCGAGGCGCACGCCGCCGCGCGCCAGACCGCCATACCCTCCGCGCAGTTTGCCATTCGTAGCGCGGGACACGCCGCAGCAGCGGCGCACGTGATTACCCATGCGGTTGCCGCGGCCGATTACGCGGCCAAATCCGCGCCGGACACGCTGGAAGAGCGCGCCTGGCAATACGCGCACCTGACCTCTCTGCTGCAGGCACTGCGCGGATAACAAGCAACATCGCACAACAAGCAAGGACGGCCGGAATACCCGCGCCGTCCTGTTTTATATTTCGAATGCTCTTTATCTACCAGTCGAGCGAGAGACCGACGCCGACCTCGCGCGTTTCAAACGCGCCGACAAACGCGCTCTTAACCGCAAGCGACGTGCAGTGCGCGGGGTACACCCGCTCCACGCCAAGTGCGCGCAGCGTCTCGATCGTCTGATCCAGCACCGCGCCCGTTTCGAACAGATGAAATCCGCCGAGCACGCCGAGCACGCGGTCTTTTCCCAAAACTTCCTTTGTGTACCGGACCGTGTTGCACACGCCTGCGTGCGCGCAGCCCGTTACCACGAATACCCCCTCCGGCAGGTCCAGCGCAAGCGAGGTGTCGTCCGGCAAACGATCCTCCTCCCAGCAGCAGCCGCAGGAGGAGAGCGTTTCGCCAACCGCGCGATCCGTCTCGAACGAGTAGACGCGCGGAATCTCGCCAATGTACCAGACATGCTCGCTGATCTGGGCGGGTTTGCGGCTCAGTTTTGCCTCCACCCATTTGGGCAGGTCGTAAAACGGCAGCGGTGAACCAACGTCGAGGCCGTTTTCGCGCTTTGGGAGAAACGCCTTGAGATTCGCATGCAGCCGAACGGGCTGTTGAAACCGCTCAAAGAACGCGGGCAGGCCACCCGTGTGGTCGTTGTGCCCGTGGGAGAGCACAATGTCCGTCACGCGGCTCAAATCCCGCTTCATGCGCGCCGCGTTCGTCAAAAACGCGTCCGAATAACCCGCGTCAAACAGTATCGTGCGGTCGCCATCCTCCACCAAATAGCTCACCGCGGGTTCGCCGAGGTAGTATTCGTCGATATAGGTGTTGTTGTCGATTAAAACCGTTAGTCTCATTCCGCCTCACTCATCGATCCATCGAACTAGAATGTCTCCGCAAGCGCCTTAGCCTGCGCGATGGCGCGCGAGAGAATCGCCTCCACCGGTTCGAGCCCAAGGTCGAGACCGTCCGCCGCGACGTAGGCAAACGAGGGAATGCCAAAGAACTTCGCCATGTCGCCGAGGTATTTTGTACCGTTGTCCAGTGGGCTTCCCTCCAGCGCGCCGCCGCGCGTGGTCAATAGTAGCATATTCTTCGCGCGGCAGATCCCATGCGTGCCGGTTTCGTCGCAATCGAAGGTGATGCCCTGCACACAAAGGTTTTCGATATAGACCTTCAGCAGCGCCGGAAAGCTCAAATCCCAGAACGGCGCGGCAATCACGATTCGATCCGCCTGCTGAAACTGATGCGCATAGCGAAAGCGCGGGTGGTCGAGTTCGCCCTGTTCGAGCAGGCGCTCCCGCTGCCAGAAGAACCCGTTCTGAAACGGAACGAGCGGCTCGTCCATCAGCGTCAGCCGGTCGACGGCGACGTCCGCGCGCTGCGACAGCACGTTTAGAAATGCGTCCGCGAGCTTGCGTGTGCGGCTCTGCTCGCCGCGAATGCAGCAGTCGATATAGAGTACGTTTGTCATCGCCAGCCTCCCCACTCGCCGAGTTCGCCCAGCGCGCCCGATTCCAGCGCCCGCTGCGCCTCCGCTCGACGCGGCACGGAGTCCGCCGCGCCCATCGTCTGCACGCAGAGGGACGACGCGGCGGTGGCAAGCGCCAGCGCGTCGTCGATACTCGCGCCGGAGAGCACCTGCGCGAGAAAATAGCCAAGGAAGGTATCGCCCGCCGCCGTGGTGTCCACCACCGGCACGTCGAAGATGCCAATGTTCGCCTCTTCGCCGCCGCGAATGCAGACCGCGCCGCGCTTGCCGAGCGTAAGCAACACGTTTAACCTCGGGTATTTTGCCCGCAGCTTCGGCAGAATCTCTGCCTCTTTCGCGCCATTTGCCAGCGCCGCGCCTTCGATTTCGTTGACAATCAGCCAGTCCACCAGCTCCAGCGGGTAAGCAAGCACTTTTTCGTCCATCGGCGCGGCGTTGATCGCAACCTGTAAACCCCGCTCGTGCGCGCGTTTGATGATCGTTCCGACCAGGTTCGTTTCGTTTTGAACGAGCACCAGTCCCTCATTTCCAAACGCCGCGAGCGCACGGTCGATATACGCCTCCGTGAGCGCCTGATTCGTGCCGCCAAAGAGCAGAATGCAATTCTGCCCGTGGTCGTCCACCTGGATGATCGCGTGGCCGGAGACGCCCTCCGAGCGCTCCAGCAGCGAAACGTCCACGCCGTTTTCGATCAACTTGTCCAGCAAACGCTCGCCATCGCAGCCGAGCACGCCCGCATGCCAAACCTCCGCGCCCGCGCGCGCCGCCGCGACGGACTGGTTCAGCCCCTTTCCGCCGCAGTGCGTTTCCAATGAGCGGCTGAGCTTCGTTTCGCCGGGCTGGACAAACGAGTCCACGCGGTAAACCTGATCGAGGTTGAACGAGCCAAAGTTGAGTATTCGAGCCAAACTGGTTTCCTCCATGTGATGACGACGCATCGTGTGTTATGATAAGAGTATATAAACCATTGGGAGAGGTGCTTATGCCACAGCTGCAACCGCACATTCGACTCAGCGAAAACCACGGCGCCCTATGCGCGCTGTTGCCGGGCGATCCCGCGCGGCTCGATCGCATCCGCCCGTTTTTAAAGGACGCAACGGAGCTCGCCTACAACCGCGAGTATCGCAGTCTGGTTGGCACCTATCAGGGCGTCCGCGTGCTCGCCGTGTCCACGGGGATTGGCGGCGCTTCCGCGGGCATCGCCGTCGAGGAGCTGAGCCGACTCGGGGTAAAAAACATGATCCGCATCGGCAGTTGCGGCGCGCTGCAACCCGAAGTGAAGGTTGGTGACCTGATTCTCGTCTCCGGCGCGGTGCGCGACGACGGCGCGAGCAAGACCTATATCGACCCGATCTTTCCCGCCGTGCCAAACAGCGAGCTGCTCTTTGCCTGCGTTCGCGCGGCGAAGGAGCGGAAGGTAGTGCATCACGTTGACATTGCCCGCAGTCACGACAGCTTTTACACCGATCGTGAGGAGGAGATCGACGCGTACTGGGCAAAGCGCGGCGTGCTCGGCTGCGATATGGAGACCGCCGCGCTGTACACGATTGGTCATCTGCGCGGCATTCGAACCATGAGCATACTCAACAACGTCGTCGCCTGCGAAACAAGCACCTTGGATGCGATTGGCAGCTATGTGGACGGTGAGTCCGCCGCCATGCTGGGCGAAGAGAACGAAATCCTCGTTGCGCTGGACGCGTTTACGCAGATCGCGAAGTAAAAACTCAGTATATATTTCTCGGCCTTTGCCTTCCGACAAGGGCTTTTCTTTTATTTCCCGTACTGCGCGATATTCTCAAATACGCGCTGTAAAAACGCAGCGCGATCCACGCCGACAACGATGTTCGCGTTGTGCTCCATCTGCTTGTCGCTGTAGAGGTCGGTCACGGTCTTGCCGCGCGTGAGCTTTCCCTTCGTCTCCACGCGAATGCCGACGCGCTCCGATTGAAAACACGCCGGGTCGTCCGCGTGCAGCACCGTCGCCGGATCGTGAAACGCGACGCCGTCGAGGCCATAGCGGCGGTAAAACTTGAGCATGTTCTGCAGCACGTCCCGCGCGAACCCGGCTTGTTTTGAGCCCAGCGCGGCGAGCTCGTCGAGCTCCTGCTCCGTCAGGTAGGAAGCCATCGTCACGTCGAGGCCGCACATGTTCACGTCCGCCCCGCAGGTAAACACCATATCCGCCGCTTCCGGATCGACATAGATGTTAAACTCCGCCGCGGGGGTAACGTTACCGCCCGACGCAGCGCCGCCCATCAGCACAATCCGCTTGAGCAGCTTCGGTAGTTCCTTATATTTCGCAATCGCGAGCGCGAGGTTCGTCAGCGGGCCGATTGCGACAATCGTCAATTCGCCCGCGTAGCGTTTCGCATACTCGTAGATCGCGTCCCACGCGGGCATTGCTTCTACATGCCGCTTTGCGCGTGGAAGTTCCATGTTGTTCAGCCCGTTTGAGCCGTGAACATGGTGCGCCGTGTATAGCTCGCAAAAAAGTGGCTTTTCCGCCCCGCGATAGACGGGCACCTGCCCCATGCCCGCGAATTCCAGCACGCGCAGGGTGTTCTCCGTTGTGTACTCCAGCTCCACGTTGCCCGCGACGGTGGTCACCGCGACGAGCTCCAGGGTTTGCAGGTGCTTCGTCAGCAGTATGGCGACCGCGTCGTCCACGCCGGTGTCGCAGTCCAGCAGCATCGGTTGCTTGTTCATGCGCGCTCGCCCCCTTTCCCGTAGTGCTCCGCCGCCTCAACGAGCAGATCGACAAACGCCGCGCGGTCAATGTCCAGAATCACGCGCGCGTTGGCGGGCCGTTGCCAGATGCCCAGCGGATCGCCAACCGTCATGCCACGGCAGTAGTCGCCCGTGGTCTCAATGGCAACGTACATATCCTGCATGGTCATGATCTCCGGCCGAATCAGCGCGGCAACGGCGACCGCGTCGTGGACGGGCGCGCCCGCGTAGCCGATGTTCCGATGAAAATCGTAAAAAAAGTCCAGCCAGTCGGCAACCACCTTCGCAACCGGGTTTCCCACCGCGCGAATACGCGAAAAATCCTCCGGAAACACCAGCGCGCGCTCGGTAACGTCCAACCCCGCCATCGTAATCGACAGCCCGCTCGTGAACACGACGTCCGCCGCTTCGGGGTCGACGAGGATGTTGAACTCCGCCGCGGGCGTCCAGTTGCCATAACGAATGCCGCCGCCCATGAGGTAGATCGCGCGGATCTTCGGCTTGAGCTGCGGGTAGAGGAGCAGTAACGTTGCGACGTTCGTCAGCGGCCCGGTGGAAACCAGCACGACAGGCTCGTCGCTCGCTTCCAGCACCTGCGCCATCAGCGTACAAGCATCCTGTCCTA
>CAZDXW010000060.1:0-5491 GCA_964509485.1 uncultured Christensenella sp. | reverse complement strand
GGCTCGTCGCTCGCTTCCAGCACCTGCGCCATCAGCGTACAAGCATCCTGTCCTACGGGCTGCTTTGCCGGTTCCGGCAGAGCGGGGCCGTCGAGACCGGAAGCGCCGTGTACGCTCGGCGCGACCCGCGTGTCCGCAACGAGCGGTTTCACCCGCCCCATCGCGAGCGGAACGTCGAGGCCAATCAGCGCCAGCACCCGACCCGCGTTGTAGGTCGTCTTCTCAATGGTCTGGTTGCCGCAGACGGACGTCACCGCGCGGATGTCGAGCAGCTCGCTGGAAACGGCCAGCACCCAGGCAATCGCGTCGTCGTGCCCGGGATCGCCGTCCAGAATCACCGGAATCCGCTTGCTCATTTCTGTGCCTCCACCCGGAGGGCTCGGTGCCGCTTCACCTTCTTGAGCGTGCTCGCGGCATAGAGCACGAGACCAAGGATGGTTACCACATATGGTATCAGCGAAACGAGATAACTCGACACGCCCTGCAACCCGCTGACCTTCGTTCGCAGCGCCTGCGCAAGGCCGAAGAGCAGCGAGCTGAGCATGGCACCCATCGGTTCGCCGCGGCCCATGGCCTGCGCCGCGAGCGCGATGAACCCGCGCCCGGCGACCATGCCGCTGTTCCAGCCCTGCGAATAATACATGCTCATAAACGCGCCGCCGAGCCCCGCCAACGCGCCGGACAGCGAGATGGCGATGTACTTGATCTTCAGCACGCTGATGCCCACGCTGGAGGCCGCGTTCGGGTTTTCGCCGACCGCGCGGATGTTCAGCCCCAGCGGCGTTTTATACAGCAGCACCCAAATCAGCCAGACGAGCAAAAACGCAACATAGGTCAGCACCGCGTGACCGGAGAGGATGTCCCCCAGAATCGGGATATCCTTAATTAGCGGGATGTTGACCGTTGGAATCAGGATATTCGGGCTCACGAGCGCGCCGGTGTTGCCGCGCATGCCGGTGAACATGTAGAGCAAAAAGATGCTTCCGCCGGAGCCCATCATGTTGACGGCGATGCCGGCGAGGATGATGTCCGTCTTGAGTTTGAGCGCGAAGAAGCCCATCAGCAGCCCCAGCAGAATGCCGACGAGCATCGCCCCCAGCACGCCAACAAGCCAGCTCTGCGTCCAGTAGCTAAAGAGCACGCCAAAGAGCGCGGAGATCATCATAATGCCCTCGAGGCCGATGTTGGTTACCCCCGCCTTTTCGGCGATGACCGCGCCGAGCGCCGCAAACAGAATGGGCGCCGTAATGCGGATCACGGAGAAGAGAAACTCCGTTTTCAGGATCGTTTCCAGCAGTTGACTCCACATTACGCTTCACCCCCTTCGGCGTTGACCGTCGCTTTGGCAAGGTCGGCTCGCGTGTTTTTCACGACAATCTTCTGGCGGTAGCCGCTGAGGAACTGCTCCGCGGCAAAGAAGAGGAAGATCGCCGCCTGAATGATGTCGATCATCTCGCTTGGCACGTCGCAATACGTCGCCATGAGCTGGCAGCCCTTGTCGAGATAGGCGATAAAGAACGCCGCGAGCGGAACCAGCAGCGGGTTGTTCTTGGCGAGGATGGCAACCGTAATGCCCGTCCAGCCGTAGCCGGGCAGCTCCTTCCAGAGGAACGTGGAATACCGCCCCAGCACTTCGACGCTGCCGCCGATGCCGGAGAGCATGCCGCCGACCACCTGCGAAAGCACGATGGTCGAGCCGACCTTCATGCCGGAATACTGCGCAAATGCCTGGTTGATGCCGATCATGCGAATCGCGTACCCCCAGCGCGTCCGAAACAGGAACAACGCGACAATCACAACGAAAACCAGAGCGAGCACGAATCCCCAGGTGAGCTTGCTGCCGCCCGGAACAAGCGAGCCGATTCGCGCCGTGTCCGCAAAGGCGAAGGTCTGGGTCGAGCCCTTGCTGCGATCCGCGAAGTTGTAGTTCAAAAAGTGCAGCACGAGGAACATGCAAACATAGTTGAGCATCAGGCTCGTGACCATTTCGCTTGCGCCGAGCTTTACCTTGAGCAGCGCGGGAATCAGCATCACGATGCCGCCAACCACCGCCGCAACCAGCACGCAGAGCACCGCATGCCAGCCGGTGTTCATGTGGATATAGATGCCGCAGAGCGCGGCGACAAACCCGCCAACCATCACGACGCCTTCGCCCGCGAGGTTGAACTGGTTGCTCGAAAACATCACGCAGACCGCGAGGCCCGTAAAGATCGTCGGAATCATGGCCGCGAGAATCGTATAGAGCCCCTGCGTGTTGAAGCTCGCGATGCCGCCCTTAAGCGAGACCAGCGGGCCGATCAGCAGGTACCTTAGCGCGGTCAACGGTTCGCTGGAGCTGAGGAAGATAAACACCGTTCCAACGGCGAGCGCGAGCGCAATTGCCGCCGCGCCGCGCACCAGCTCGAACCAAAGCATTCGTTTATCCTTCATGACAAACCCTCCCGATCTCCTCATCGCTCTGGCGCTTGAGCCCGAGCATGTATTCGCCCATCATCTCGTCGTTGAGCTGACTGGTGTCCTCAAAATAGGCGGCGATCTTTCCGCCGTAGAGCACAATCAGGCTGTCCGAAAGCTCCATGACCTCGTTGAGGTCCGCGGAGACGAGCAGCACCGCCGCGCCCGCGCGAGAGAGGTCTACGAGCTTTTTGCGGATGAACTCCGTCGCGCCAACGTCGATGCCGCGCGTCGGCTGGTCGGCAATGATCAGCGTCGGGTCGCTCGAAAACTCGCGCGCGACGACGACCTTCTGTATGTTTCCGCCGGAAAGCATCTTTACTTTTTGCTTGCCGGACTTGCAGAGCACCGTGTAGTCCTGAATCAGCTGATCGCTTTCCTTGTGAATCGCCTTCATGGAAAAGAGCGGGCCGCGGTTGAACCGCCGCTCCTCAAAGCGATCCGAAATCAGGTTTTCCTCAATCGACGCCGCATCCGCAATACCGTAGGTCATGCGATCCTCCGGAACGAGCGAAACACCCATCTTGCGGATGCGCGCCTGCGACGCTTTGATGATGTCCTCGCCGTTGACATAGGCCGTGCCCGCGTCCGGCTCCTTGAGGTCAAAGAGCATGTCCACGAGCTCGCGCTGTCCGTTGCCCTCCACGCCCGCAACACCGAGGATCTCGCCCTTGCGAACGTCGAACGACACGCCGTCGAGCATCTTCTTGTTCCATTCGTTGATATATTGCAGGTTTCGCGCCTTGAGCACGACGTCCGTCGGTTTGGCGGCGTCCTTCTGCACGTCCAGCACGACGTCCCGCCCGACCATGAGACGCGAAATCTCCTGCTCCGTAATCGACGCGGTTTCATATACGCCCATCGACTTTCCGCCGCGCAGAATCGTCAGCCGGTCGGTAATCTGCTTGATTTCGTTCAGTTTGTGCGAGATGAAGATGATCGTGTAGCCCTGCTCCTTGAGGTGCACGAGCTCGCGAAACAGCTCCGCAGTCTCCTGCGTGGTCAGCACCGCCGTCGGCTCGTCCAGAATCAGAATCTTCGCGCCGCGTATCACCGCCTTGAGAATCTCGACCTTCTGCTTCATGCCGACGGGGATGTCGATGACCTTTGCGTCCGGATTGACCGCGAGGTTAAACCGCTCGGCATATTCCCGCGTCAGTTCGGCGGCCTTTGGAAAATCGATGAACATTCCGCTTTTCTTGGGCACCATGCCAAGCACGATGTTCTCCGCGACCGTCAAGCTCGGCACGAGCATAAAGTGCTGGTGCACCATGCCGATTCCGTGCGCAATCGCGACCGTCGGCGAGGTGAGCGAAGCCTTTTCGCCGTTGACGAGGATTTCGCCCTCGGTCGGCTGCTCCATGCCGAAGAGCATCTTCATCAGCGTGCTCTTGCCCGCCCCGTTTTCGCCCATCAGCGCGTGGATTTCGCCGCGCCGGACGGAGAAATCGACGCTTTGATTCGCGGCGATTCCGTTTGGATACACCTTCGTAATGCCCTTCATCTGAACGACAAGATCGTGTTGCTCCATTGCGTATTCCCCTTTGGATCGTAAAATGTAAGAAGCGGCACTCTTCGGCCGCTTGAAGCATGCGTTATCCTAACTATAATGAATGGCACTTCAGATTGCAATCTTAGATCGCCACGGGAGCCCCATTTTCGAAAAAACGGAGGAGCCGGTTTGGCTCCCCCGTCTTTGTTTGCGTTGTGGTCTGGTTACGGCTGCATGGCCGTGCGCAGATCGTAAACGGTGTTCTTGTCGTCGCCCAGCGCGGTGGAAACCTTGATGGTTCCGTCCTTAATCGCCGCTTCGGCAGCCAGCACCTTGTCCTGCACCGCTTTTGGCGCAACGGTTGCAAAGTTCTTGTCCGTCACGATGCCAACGCCGCCTTCCGTGAGGCCGAGGTTGACTTCCTTGCCAAAGTAGGTGCGGCCCGCGTCCCACTCGTCAAAGATCCAGATGATCGCGTTGCCAACGTTCTTGAGGCCGGAGGTCAGCGTCACCGCCGCCAGTTCCTTGCTGAACGTTGCTTCCTGGTCGGAGTCCACGCCGATGAACCAGGCTTTGCCGGATTCCTGCGCCGCTTCCGCCGCGCCGTTGCCCGCGAGACCAGCCACGCCCCAGATGATGTCGCACTTGTTGTCGTTGATCATCGAGTTGCCGAGTTCCTTGGCAATTGCGGTGTCGTAGTAGTTCGTCACATAGCGGGTGTCGACCTTGACTTCCGGATCGGTGGCCTTCACGCCCTCGAGGAAGCCGTAGAGGAAGTCGTTGATGACGGGGCTGTCCTCGCCGCCAACGAAGCCGACGACCTTCTCCGGGTTGATGTTGGCAACGGAGGTTTCGCTGGTCATTGCCGCCGCGAACACGCCGATGAGGTAACCGGTGTCGTTCTGACGGAAGCTGACGTTGACCACGTTGGCGTTGTCGCCAATGTAGGTCGTGTCGTCATAGATCAGGAACATCTGATCCGGATAGGCGGTGGCAACCTCCTTGAGGTTGTCCGGCATCTGATAGGTGCCGCAGATGATGAGGTCGTATTCGCCGGATTCGGCAACTTCGTAGAGGGTTTCCAGCCACTTCGGCTGATCTGCGTCCGTCGCGCCCATCTCAATGGTCTTGTAGGTGATGCGTCCGGCATCCTGCAGCGCCTTGAGTCCCGACTCGGCGGAGTCAAAGAAGGACTTGTCGCCCAGATTGCCGTTGACCAGGTTCGCTACGTTGTAAATCTTAGCTGCCTGCGCCGCGGGTTCCGTGGCAGCAGCTTCCGTTGCCGCGGGTTCCGCCGCGGGTTCCGCCGCGGGTTCCGTTGCCGCAGGAGCGGCCGCCGGCTTGCAGCCGACAAACGAGAACGCGAGAAGCGCAACCAAAAGAAGCACTACGAGTTTTTTCATGTTCGATTTTCTCTCCTCTGTGTTTGGTTTTTTAGATTGTCGTTGGGCCTGTGTTCGTTTTTTCGAAAAAACCTGTAAAAGAAGCCTTTCCCGAACAGAAATTCGAAAAAGACATTCCTCTACCTGCGAGTGTACCGAACGG
>CAZDXW010000059.1:13243-19948 GCA_964509485.1 uncultured Christensenella sp. | reverse complement strand
CGTCTTGATGCCCAGCGCAATGGCAATGTTCTCGCGCGCCTTGGCAACCGTGCGTTTCGACGCGCGAATCGCAAACGGCAGGCTCGTCAGATCGTGCGTCAACAGCAGCGCGTCCGCCGCCTCCGCCGCCATCTCCGTTCCGCCGAGGCCAACGGCAATGCCGATGTCCGCGCCCGCGAGTACCGGCGCGTCGTTGATTCCGTCGCCAACAAAGAGCGTGCTGCCGTGCTTTTTCCGAATTTCGCGCATCACGCGGAGCTTGTCCGCGGGCTGCAGCGAGGCAAACACCTCCGAAACACCGACCTCTTTGCCAATGGCCTGCGCCGCCGCTTCCGCGTCCCCGGTTAGAATCGCCGTGTAGCCGACGCTGCGATCCAGCGCGGCAATCGCCGCTTTGGCGCTCTCGCGCACGCGGTCTCCAACGAAGATTGCGCCCGCATACGCGCCGTCCACGGCGACGAGCACGCTCGCGTCGGAATCGGTCGCGGCGCCTTCCTCCTCCATCAAAGCAAGATTGCCAACCGCAACGCGCCGCCCGTCGACCTCTGCGACAACGCCCTTGCCCGCGAGTTCCTGCACGTTCGCCGCGGTGTATCCGCGCGTCTGTGCCCGGGCAATCGCCGAGGCGACGGGATGCAGGCTGTGCTGCTCCGCAGCGGAAGCCAGCGCAAGCAGTTCCTCGGTCGGCAGCTCCGCACTTTCCACGCGCTGCACCTCAAACTCACCCTCGGTCAACGTGCCGGTCTTGTCCAGCACAACCGCCTTTACGCGCGGCAGGCGCTCCAGCGAGTCCGCGCCCTTCAGCAGCACACCCGCGCGGGAGGTAATCCCAAGCCCGGCAAAGAACGTCAGCGGAATGCTGAGCACCAGCGCGCAGGGGCAGGAGATCACGAGAAAGATCAGCGCACGGCGAATCCACTCGCTCCACTCGCCCGCGCCAAAGAGCGGCGGCAGCACGGCGACCAGCACCGCCGCGGCGATGACGGAAGGCGTGTAGAACCGCGAAAAGCGCGAGATAAAGCGCTCGATCGCGGGCTTGTTCTTCGTTGCGTCTTCCACCGCGCGGAGCAGGCGGCTCGTCGAGGACTCCGCCGCAATCCTGCTCACGCGAATGGTCAACGGCCCGCTCGTGTTCACCGCACCGGCGGACACCTCCACGCCGGCTTTCGCCAGCAGCGGTTTCGGTTCGCCGGTCAGCATTGAAACATCCAGCAGGCTCTCGCCAATCTCGACCGTTCCGTCCAGCGGAATCCGTTCGCCGACCTTCACGAGAATCGTCTCCCCGACAGCGATCTCCTCCGGCTTGACCAGCTCCTGTTCGTCGCCCGAAACGCGGCGCGCCTGGTCGGGATGGAGCTCCACCGCGTCCGCAATGCGCTTGCGGCTGCTGCGCACCGCCGCCTCCTGCAAGGTTTCGCCAACGCCGTAGAAGATCATGACCGCGGCGGCCTCCGCATAGTCCCCTAGCACAATCGCGCCGATGGTGGCAACGCTCATGAGCACATTCTCGTCAAAGAACCGCTTCTTGAGCAGCCCCGTCCCCGCACGGAGCAACACTTCGTACCCAGAAAGCAGGTATGCCGCAATGCGCAGCGCAATCTGCACCCAACCGGTGAGAAAGAGACTGCCAATCAGCAGCGCGGCAGCAACGCCGATGGCGATGAACTTGCCCGCTTCCTCCGCGCCGCCTTCGTGCTCCTCGTCGTGGTCGCCGTCGTGACTGCAATGCTCGCAGGTAGCGGTTTCGTGCCGCTCGATTCGGTTCGCCACGGAGCATACGCTCCCCTCCGCGCAGGAGTCCGGGTCGGGTTCGGGTTTCGCGGTTTGAATGGTACGCGCGGGATTTTTACCGCAGACGCAATGCTCCGCGTCCAACCCGCAGTACTTGCATTTCTCGCTTGGGCCAAGGATGGTTCTACGCATGGTTCGGTTCCTCTCTCTGGATGACGACCTGCAACAGCCGGCGGATCGTATCGCCAATTTCATTCTCATTCAAATAATATACGGCGCGCTGCCCCGTTTTGCGGAAGCCGACCACGTCGCACTGCCGCAGAATGCGCAGATGGTGCGAAACCGCCGGCTGGCTCATGCCCAGCAGGTCCGCCATTTCGCAGACGCAGAGGTCGCTTGCCGCCAGCATGGACAATAGCTTTACCCGCGTGCTGTCCGAAAGATGCGCAAAGACCGCTGCAACATCCGCCGCCTCCGCCTCGCTTGGCAAACGCGCGCGCGCTTTCGCTTCATGTTGGGGATCGATATGGTTCTCGCAGCAGAGCGGAGCAATCACCAATTCTTCCATAAGCGCTCCTTTATATAAGTGATTGCTTATATACTAGCACTTTACTAGTGTTTGTCAAGCGCTTTTCTCCTGTAAATTACAGTTCTTCCGATATGACTTCCTCCGTATCAAAAAAAAAGAGCGGACGCTGTCGCGTTCCGCCCCTCTTGGCTCGTTTATTCTTATAGACTCCGCATCAGGCGCACGTAGAACTGCACCGTGGTGACGATCTTGTCCACCGGAATGCGCTCGTCGTGTCCGTGGATGCAGCCGCGCTCCTGCTTGGTCAACTCCATCGCAGAGAAGCGGTAGACATAGTCCGAAATCGCGCAGTAGTGGCGCGAGTCCGAGCAGGCGACCATCAGGTAAGGCGAAATCAACGCCTCCGGCCAGGTCTGCGCAATCGCGTTCGTAAGCTTGTCCCAGCCGTAACCCTTCGTTTCCGAAACGCGGCTCGGATCCATGCCCTGCACAATGCTCGCCTGAATACCCTTGTCGTCCAACCGATCCTTGAGTGCCGCAAGCGTCTCCTCGCAGGTGCTGCCGTTGATCACGCGGAGGTTGGCTACCATGCGCGCGCGCGGCGGGAGCACGTTGCTCGCCTTGCTGCCCTCGGCCATCGTGAACGCGCAGGTGGTGCGCATCATGGCGTTGAGCTCGCCGCCGGTCTTCTTGCAGAGCGCGTCTAAGAGCGGCAGGAAGCACCAGAGGTTCGAAAAGAATACGCGGTAGAGAAAGCTGGAGCGCCGGCCCAGCGTATCGAACATCTCGGCGACAGGCTTCGTTAGCTTGCGCGGGAAGGGTTTGTTCTCAATTTGGGTCACGGCGCGCGCGAGGCGGCCGAGTCCCGTATGCGGCGGCGGCGCGGAGGCGTGTCCGCCCGCTCCTTCGATCACGAACTGCGCGTCCATGAGCCCTTTTTCCGCAATACCGATCAGCGCGCAGGACTGCGAAACGCCGGGGAAGATGCCGTCCACGACCGCGCCGCCCTCGTCCACAACGATGGCCGGTACGACGCCGCGCGCGCGCAGGGTTTCAACGATGACCGGCTGGGATTTGCCCGCAACCTCCTCGTCCCCCGCAAACGCGAAGTACATGTCGTGTTCCGGAATAAAGCCCTTGAGCAGCAGATGCTCCGCCGCCTCCAGTACGCCGAGCAGCGTGCATTTCGTGTCCAGCGTGCCGCGCCCCCAGAGGACGCCGTCCTCAATGATCCCCTCAAACGCGGGCTTCGACCAGCCCTCCTCGTTGACGGGTACCACGTCGTAATGCGCCATGAACACGGCGGGCTGCTCCGCGCTTTTCCCTTTGAGCGTAAAGAGAATGCCGCTTGGGCCAATCTCTTCGTAAGAGGCTTTGTGGAATACCGTCGGGTAGAGCTTTTTGATCAACGCGCGGAATTTCTTAAACTCCGCATGGTCAATCTTCTCGTCGTCGTAGTACGATACCGTTTTGCAGCGGATCATCTCGGCGAGATTGTCAATCGCCTTCTGTCCGTCCACCGCCGCCTCTTCAACGGCGACGGCCTGCGTCGCGCGGGGCTTAAACCGCAGCGCACGAATCAGAATCACCGCGAGAAACGCGACGACCAGCGCCAAAAGCCCCAGCCAGAAGTAGGTCATATACTTTCCTCCCATCTCCGCTTCCGAAATCGGGAAGCAACTGTATTGTTTCTTAATCAGTATACTACGCCCGTGCTTTGCCGAAGAACCGTCTTCGGCAAAACAGGGTTACAGAACGTTCTTTTTGTAAAGTATTCTGGCAACGCCAATGGCAATCAGCGCGCCGACCGGCACCAGAATGCCAACGCTGCTCGCAAGCGACGGAACGAACAGGAACAGCACGATCATAAAGAGCAGCGGTGCAATCGCGATCTTCCAGTTCTTGGAAACGAACACCACGCCGAGCGCGCCGAAGAGCGCAGGCAGAATGTTGTCAAACGCGGGCTGCATGACCGGGCTTTCCAGAAACGGCTCAATCTGCGAGAGCAGCAGCACGCCCGCGGCAATGATCACAGTGGTCACCAGCGAGCTCGTCGCAATCGCGATGGTCGAAATCACTTCGCCCTCGTCCGTGCAGGCCTTCACATTCGCGCGATCCATGGCGTTGAGCGCGCAGGGCACCTTCAGGTTCGCGAGGTTGCCCGTCACAAAGCCGAGGTACGACCCGCCCGTGCCCAGCATAGGAACGTAGGTGAACACCTCGATGACGCCAACCGTCCAGAAGATCGGCGCAACGCTCAAAAAGCCCTTTAGCACGCCGCCGAATGGCGGCCACGCGCTGTAATAGATGCAGATGGCGACCGGAACGGCGACGAGCATGGCCAGCGCGCCGAGAATCCAGAACCGCCCCATAAAGTGTACGCTGTCGCGATAACTGCGTTCTTGTTTCATATGCGTATCCCTCCCTTACCCTACGATGGACTGCACAAGCGTCGTAATCGGAATCGACAGCGCCATACCGCCTAACAGGCTGATCGGCAGCGCGTACTCCTCGATCCATTTCGCCTTGAATAGCTTGCGAATCAATCCGCAAATCAGCATCAACAGCGCGCTCGAAAGCATCACGAAGACCGGAATCCAGCCCGTCAGCCCCTCGCGCACATGCGCGAACACCACGCCGAGAAACGCGGAAATCATGCCAAGGAACAAGCCGGAGAGAAAGATTTCGCCCCATTTGGAGTCCTTCGACTGGATCTTGCTGACGCCGTTTTCAATGCGTTTGCCAAGCACGGGCACGAGCACAAGTCCCGGAATGATGCCAAGCGTCATGACCCAGGCGATGGTCGCAAAGATCTTCGGGTCGGTAATCGGCTGAGACAGCGTCGCGCCGACCGCGTTTGCGGCGGCCGCGGCAGCGGTCGTTTCGTAGGTCAGCGAGCCAATGACCGAAAGCCGCAGCCAGGGCAGCGGAAAACCGAGCGCCTTGCTCAGCGCAATGACGCCGAGTAAAATGGCAACGGCTGGCGCAACGGAGAAGATGGCCGACGAACCGACCGCCTTTTTGAGCACCTGCTTGTCCATGCCAAGCTGCTTGCCGCGCTTCCAGGCTTTCACCAGAAACACGATGGACTGCAGAATGACATACGCAATCACGATTGTGACCACGACGTACATGAAACCACTGTTTGCGTTAAATTCCATCCCGATTCTCCCTTTCGCTGTCAAATACATTCTTCGTGTATATTTATTCCATTATAGCAGAGCACGTCCGCAAATCAATTGTTAAATATAGGCATGTTAAAATATCAACATCTGTTGCGTATTTTATATGCTCTGCTTCTATGCCGATTTACCATATAAAAAACGGGCAAACGCCAATCACGTTTACCCGTTCTATTGAATCAATTCTTCAGTTGACGTGATCCACGTCGTCGTCGATGACGCCCATGAATTCGCGCGCGGCAATCCGCTTTTCGTCGCGTTCGCGCTCCACCATGTCCGAGAGCATCTCCTTGACTTCTTTGGCGCGCTTGATGCGCTTGATGACGACTTCCGGCGCGGTTTTATCCGCTGTGTTCAGGCGAATAGAACCAAGACCCCAGATGCGCTGGCTCAGCGGACGAAGCAACGTGATATCCAGAATGCGATACAGGCGGATTTCGTCCTCCTTGCGGCTGATGAATCCCGTATCGATGACCAGCTTTTCCTGCGTCAGCGAGTAGCGCGTAAACGTCCAGGGCAAGCCAAAGATAATGCGTTTGCGATCTTTCCAAACGACGTCTGCCATATTGCGTCCTCCATAAATGTATTTAAGAGATTATAACACGACTTGTCGCGCCATAACAGGACAATCTGCCCGTTTAGCGCATCGCGTTCTTTTTGATGATCACGGTCTTAAACTTCCAGCCCGCCGCCTGCGCCGCGGTTTTGACCGCCTTCGGAATCGCGCCGAGATCAAAGTTGTATTCAAACACCTTGCCTTCCGGCCCGTATTGAACGCTCTTTACCTTGCGAAACAGCGTACTTCCGCTTTGAAACGACGATTCGCCGCTCATGCCAAAGGAGACGCCCGCGCTGATTTCGGTTGTCTTTTCGTACATCTTGATGGTCTTGTCCGCCTCATCCAGCAGAATCATTGCTTCGTAATGGAGTTTCTTCTTTCCGGTGGAAAAGCTCGCGTCGAGCAGTTCTTCGTCTACGCTGAGGTCGGTTTTGTCGCTGCGCACGGGTTTTACGCCGATTGCGGTGAGTTGGGACTCGATTTCCTGTAGCAACTCCTGTTTCATGCGCGATTTCCTCCCCATGTTTGATCGGTTTTACAGCACCATTATACAAATTATCTTGGTTGAGCACAATTCTTCTTTTCTCTCCCTCAGCTGAAAGATCATTGCGCAATCCCCTTGCCTCCCTCGGATGAGGGAGGTGGCGCGAAGCGCCGGAGGGAGCGACTCAATCGAACCTTTTCTCTCTCTCAGTCGCCTTCGG
>CAZDXW010000059.1:0-13143 GCA_964509485.1 uncultured Christensenella sp. | reverse complement strand
AAGCGCCGGAGGGAGCGACTCAATCGAACCTTTTCTCTCTCTCAGTCGCCTTCGGCGACAGCTCCCTCTCTGAACAAAACAATTCTCTCCCTCAGTCGCCTTCGGCGACAGCTCCCTCATCAGAGGGAGCCACGGGGAGCCAAGAACAGTACCGGGCAACACAAAAGAGCGCGCCGTTTCCGGCGCGCCCTTGGTGCGTTGTATTCGCTTAGATAAACAGGTTGACGTTGCTCTCTTCCGCGTCGCCGAGATAGGCACCGACGCCGCCGAGCTCGACTCCGTCGATGAGCTCCTCTTCCTTGATGCCCATAATGTCCATGCTCATCGTGCAGGCAACGATCTTGACGCCCGCCTTCATGGCCTTCTGGATCAGGGTTTCGAGGGAGTCCACGTTCTTCTGCTTCATGACCATCTTCATCATCGCGGTGCCCATGCCGGCCATGTTCAGCTTGCTCAGCGTGAGCTTGCCGGTGCCGCGCGGCATCATGCCGCCAAACATCGCTTCGATAAAGCTCTTCTTGACCTTAACCTTGTTGCCCCGACGCAGGACGTTCAGTCCCCAGAAGGTGAAGAACATCGTCACCGGGCGACCCATCGCCGCCGCGCCGTTGGCAATGATGAAGCTCGCGAGCACGCGATCCAGATCGCCGCTGAACACGATAATCGTCTTGCCGTCGCCCGTCATGGTCTGCGGAACCTGCTGGGTCACCACCGCGCCCGTGCCCTTTTTCACCAGCGCGACGTAGTCGTTGCCACGGCGCTCGTTGCTTAAGAGCGTGTTGTTGGTTCTGCGCGCCCAGGCGACGATGTCCCGCGCAAAGCCGGGGTCGCTGGCGGACACTTCCATGACCTGGCCGTCCTTCATTTCCTTCATGGTCTCAAAGACCTTCATGATCGGTCCCGGGCACTGCATTCCGCTGCAGTCGATGCGCATCGCCGCGACGGGGATGTTGGCGGTCTCCGCATGGCCGCTGTCGTGGACCGGTTCGTTCTTCGTATACGGCATGGGGTTGACCTCCTCATAATGTGTGGATTGGTAGAAGCGCGCGCCGCCCGGATAGACCGAGACGTTGCCAAAGCCGTGCTGGCTCAGGATGCGCGCGGCGTTGTAGGCGCGAACGCCGATGGCGCAGAAGACGACGATTTCCTTGCTCTTGTCGAGCTCGCCAAGGCGGGCGCGAACCTGACCAAGCGGAATGTGCTTGGCGCCCGGAATCGTGAACGCGAGCAGTTCCGCGTCCTCACGGACGTCCAGCAGCACCACGTCCTTATTCGTCTCCGCAATGTTCCAAGGCGCGATCTTGACGAGACCGTTTAACACGTTCTCCGCCACAAAGCCGAGCATGTTGACCGGGTCTTTCGCCGAGGAATACGGCGGCGCATAGGCAAACTCAAGTTCCTTGAGGTCGTATACGCTCGCGCCGAGACGCGTTGCCACGCCGATGACGTCGATGCGCTTGTCCACGCCGTCCTTGCCGACGATCTGCGCGCCGAGAATCTGCTTGCCGTCCTTCGTAAAGAGCAGCTTGAGCGTCATCGGCACCGCGCCGGGGTAGTAGCTCGCGTGGTTGTTCTGCGTAATTATGACGGTCTCAAAGTCCTTGCCCTTCACGAGGCCGCGCTTGACAAGGGTCTTTTCATTCTCGCCGGTGTTCGCGACCGTGAGGTCAAACACCTTGGCGATGGACGAACCCTGCGTGCCGTTGTAGCTCGCGTCGAGCCCGGCGATGTTGTCCGCCGCGATGCGGCCCTGCTTGTTCGCGGGTCCGGCGAGCGGAATCATTGTCTGTTGTTTGCTGATATAGTCCTCGACCTCAACCACGTCGCCAACGGCGTAGATCGAAGGATCGGAGGTGAGCATATGGTCGTTGACCACGATGCCGCCGCGCGGGTTCACGTTCAGCCCCGCGTCCTTGGCGAGTTGGCCGTTCGGGCGCACGCCGATGGACAGAATCACGAGCTCGGCGGAAACCTTCTTGCCGCTCTTGAGCTGGATTTCCACGCCGCCGGTCACGTCGTTGAAGGATTCCACCGCGTCGCCGAGGTGGAGTTCCACGCCGTTCTGCGTCAGCGTTTCGTGCAGCAGCTGCGCCATCTCGTAGTCGATGGGTGACATGACCTGGTCGAGCGCTTCGATGAGGCTAACCTCCAGGCCGGAATGCTTCAGGTTCTCCGCCATCTCGAGGCCGATGAACCCGCCGCCGATGACCGCCGCGGACTTCACGCCCTGCTCACGCACGAGCGCGCGGATGCGGTCCGTGTCCGGAACCGTCCAGAGCGTCTGCACGCGGGAGGAGTCGATGCCGGGGATCGGGGGCTTGAGCGGGGACGAGCCGGTGGAGATCACCAGCGTGTCGTAGCTCTCCGTATAGGTTTCGCCGGTTTCAACGCGCTTGACAAGCACGGTCTTCTTGTCACGGTCGATGGAAAGCACTTCGT
This sequence comes from uncultured Christensenella sp., assembly GCA_964509485.1. Taxonomy (GTDB): domain Bacteria; phylum Bacillota; class Clostridia; order Christensenellales; family CAG-138; genus UBA7703. Next base: position 10,704 of record CAZDXW010000059.1, on the reverse strand, counting down.
TCTGAACGCGAACGTCCACGTCGAACTTCTTCCGCATCGCTTCCGGCGTTTGCAGCAGCAGTGCCGCGCGCGTCTTGATGACGTCGCCAACGTGATAGGGTAAACCGCAGTTCGCGTAGGAGATGTACTCCCCGCGCTCCAACAATACGATTTGCGCCGTTTCGTCGAGTCGACGCAAACGCGCCGCGCAGCTGGCTCCACCCGCTACGCCGCCAATAATCACAACTTTCTTCATGCGCCCTGTTCCTCCTTTTTCTTTCCGGGGGTAACGACATAGCCCAGCAGCGTGCCGATCACGCCGCCGTATATGGTGGAAATGTATGGATTGGACGTAATGGGGCATGCGCCGCTTGCGCAGCCGACCAAGCGGTAATACAAATAGCCGCCGAGCGCGCCAACAAGGGCGAGAATCATCATCGGCAGATACCGCTTCCATTTTTTGCAGTTCGGTTTGGGTTGTTTCCTGTCCTGTTCCATACGATTTGCTACCTCACTTGGATGGAACAAGCATACGATATTCTAGGATCGATAGTCGGTGACTTTGTTACGGGAGGGGGGTGCCTTGTATATTAGCTGTAATCCTATCGCGATATAGTTTTTCTTATCTAGTTTCGCTCATCCCATTTTGCGGGATCAAAAATCTCTATTGATCCCTCTCGTGCAAATTGATATAGCCGGTCTTTCATAATACGGTCTTCAATTCTTGCAAATGACGAAGAGGACATTCTTAATAAAGAGTCCTGATTTCGCGCAAATAAAAAATTGAACCTTTCTTTTGTTAGGCTCTTATTTGCTCTGGTTTGAAACTCCTCTAATAAGTTCACGATTACTCCGAGAGCGACAGAGCAGTTATAGACATCTTCTTTACTTGATAAATCGAACTGTTCAACAACTTCTCTAAAGTAATCTGAAATGGGTGTGTTTGGAACAAGAAAAAGTCCCATTTGAGATTTTACTCCAATCTCTTTTTGAAGGCCAATAATCTCAATATTATCCACCGGAAGAAAAAGGCTTGTTGTGGAATTCCATCGGGAAAAAGTACCGTAGAGATTAAAATAACGCCATCTGTTACATTTCTTCCCTAAACGTAAAATTGTGCTATGTTGAGATATATCAACAATAATTTGAACTACTTCTTTGCCCATTAGAGCATTTTTGTATAAAAACCTATCTGCATAGTTACACATTATGTTCTCATCTTGTGGTATCGAATCGAAAAAGCGGATGTCTAAAAACTTCATAAGTTGCATAACACTCAATTGTGTTTTAGCTTCCCCTAGTAGGTATTCGGCAGAACTTAAGATTCTATTCTCAATAATTGTAATATTAGGTAATTCGGTGATATAAGTAGGCGAAACCGCTTCTTGAACACCATCATGCTCAATTATAATCAGAGGAAGCTTATTCAACGCTTCACTAAGGAGTTCATTATCTGTTATTACTTCTTTGTCACGAGTTCCAGCCTCCGTATCCAGAAGAGGACTCATTAGCTCATATGATTCTTGTACCGCTCGAAAATAGCTCTTGTATTTTTTATACTTGCTAATAAATTGAAATTCTATCTGGGCTGCGTACAAAGAATATATCGTTTGTAATAAGTGCTTCTTTCCCATATTCGATTCAATTGCTGAACGTGCGACATTTGTTTGTGCCTCGTTACAATCCTTAATATTGCAGCAAGAGAGTAAACTCGCGGCATTATATCCTGGTGAATTGGGGTCTACTAAAATACCTTTAATATATAAACCTATTGGGTTATTACTTTTAATTGCTCTTTCTCTCGAAGTCGCACTAACAATTTGATAGTCATCGAAGTAGCGATCGTATTTTGTTGCATATGCTAATGTTATTCCGTTACTTGTTATTTCTTCTATTCTTAGTTCTGGATTAAGCAAACAATAAGCTTTTTCTAGAGCTTCTTTAGGGCTACTATAACCAATACTAATCGGAGAAGCCTTATCAATGACAAGCTCCACATTGACTTCTGGAAAAACAACCCACTTTCTGATATTATCTTCAATGCTAGTCATGTCAACATTTTCGTGTAAGTAAAGTTGTATTGATGTGCCGTTTTTATTTAGAGGCCCACCTAATTCTGATTTTCGTGAATATCTAACTAAGTATTTTCCAAGAACATTTCTAATAGATAAACAAATAGCGTCGTCGCTATCCATCGAACTAGTAGTAATATCAATATCATCAGCAATCATAAAACAAGTAAGAATTCCGATGCCAAACCTACTAATTGCAAAAAAATCCTTATTCTGTTTAACAAATTCATCCGCTCTATACTTGGATGCTCCAACTTTCAGCAAGTAGTTCTCAATGTCATACATGGACATTCCTGTACCGTTATCCGTAAATGTAAGGACTCTCTTTTTTGAATCCCATTCTATGTTAATAAGCCCCTCGGTCAAGGGTTTGCCGCTTTGAGTCTCCAATACTCCTTGATAACTGATTGCGTCAAGACTATTTTGGGTCAACTCCCGTAAAACTACCGATGAGTCATTATATAAAGTATGTCCAACTAATAAATGTAATATTGCTTCTTGGTCTAATGTGAATTGAAAATGTTTCTTTTCGAATCCCTTTGTTTCGATGTCTTTATCATCAATATACTTCCATGGAAAATGATAATGTTCACTTGCTATTTTCTTCTCTGATTCCGCGATGATCTTCGAGTCTGAGATTAACTGCTCCCGAGCAAACTTCAAGTAGGCTATTAAGCCAAAATACGCTTCAGCCTCATTCATATCTCCAAAGTATGCTGTTACTGTTATCGTATCCTTAACAACTTCTTCATTCGGGTTCTTCTTGCACATTTGACTTGAAGTGGTATCAACAGCCCTTACTGCCATTTGTTTTCGCCACTCTACTATACTCTTCGGATCATTAGGACTTATGAGACGGTAAGCAATTGTTGGCGTTCTGTCTGATGTTATCTGCATCAAATCAGCAGTCCTAAGAATAATAGATATATATTGTAGATTAACTTTAGAATCACTAGTATTGTCGTATCTGGCTTCCAGTTTATACTTGTCCGTATCATCGAGATCATTTCTATGATGACTTAAACAAACTACCCCAAGATCTCGCTTAAAAAGATCGTCGAGGTCTCGGAGCATTTCTTGTAGTTCTTGGTATATTGCGTTGCCTATCCCCCAGCGCATATTATTGTTGCCCTGTATCCAATCGAAGATTCTTTCAGCATGATGCTCGCGAACATATTCTTGGTATAAGAAGTGCTCAGGATCACTTAGTGTCTTAACCTTCGCTGCAAAATCGAGTCCGTACTCACCATTCTCAACTTTCTCTTTGAATTCAGGAAACTCTGACTTGTCCCTCTCTTCAAATTCCTTTCTGGTTACTACCATTCCCATGTCATGGAAATATATCGCAAGTGAGAGCATAAGCCATTCGGCTGATGTCATTATATTTTTTGTTTTGTCAGGAATCAACTTGTCTGCCAGATCAAACATGGCATTGATGTGCGATATATCGTGTTTTGTATATTGGTCGAAAATATTATTTGTCCCAATAAACCCTAAAATCTGAGTAACTTTTTCACGGATTAGTGAAATGTTTAATGAATGAAATCTTGATAGTTTCTGCGCTTTCTGCGCTCGAATCTCAATGTTTGACAATAGACTCTCCATAAGCACTCCTCAACCGTTTTTATCTATTTTAGCAATAATATTGAACAATCTCAACTTGTTTTATACTTGAAAATTAAGATATTTCTATTCATTTCTAGGGCTTCTAAGAAAGAATCGCCCCAACTGTATGGTTTTTCCGTAACCCCATCACACACCCCCACCTCCCCATATGCTATACTAAAATCACTTTTAAACGGGAGGTAATAATATGTCCACCCCCATCACCGACTACATCCTCACCTCCCCACCCGAGGTGCAACCCAAACTCAACCAAATGCGCGACGCAATCCTCGAAATCCTCCCCGAAGCCACGGAGAAGATTTCCTACGGCATGCCTACGTTTTACCTCAACGGCAACGTCGTCCACTTTGCCGCGTTTTCACACCACATCGGTTTTTACCCCGGCGCGGACGGAATTGAACACTTCGCGTCGGAATTCGGCAGCTACAAGTTCAGCAAGGGCGCGGTGCAGTTTCCGCTCGACCAGCCCCTGCCACTGGAACTCGTGAAGCGCATCACCGCGTTTCGCAAGGCGCAAAACCTCGAAAACAAGAAGAAATAAACACAATCGCGCAAACAAAAACGCCATCTTCGGATGGCGTTTTTTCGCGCGGGAAAACTCCCCGCGTTCGGTTTGATTGGTAAGGCCTCAATCGGTTCGCCGAGCTCGTTCAGTCCCCGAACTGCTTGTTGCGCATGGCGCTCTCGAAGCGCCCGTTCGCAAGGTCGGTATAGCGCACATAGAGCGAAATGCGATTGTCCGCATCCAGCGCGCTCCAGAGCTCGCTCGCCAGCTCCTCCGGCTCGCCGCAAAGCGCCAGCTCGCGCGGTTCGCCAATGAACGTCGGCAGCGGGTCCCCGTCGCTCTCGTAGGTATGAATCAGGCGCCCGATCCCCTCCTGCTCGTCGTAACTCCAGTATTTGCGCACGCAGTCCACCGAGCGGGAGGATTTTCGCAGCATGCCAATCGTATACCGCCCCGTCGGCAGCACCATGGCGCTGATGCGCGGGGTATAGTTCGGCGCGTCCGGCTCATAGCCGCGGGTGCTCAGCGCATACTGAAACGAATGCCCGCCGAGCAGGCTCTCGCAGATCGTCTCCGTCTGATCCCCGTTGGTGACGATGATGCTGCCGTTGCAAACGCGCACGGGCGTGTAGAGAATCAGCTTGGTGGACGTCGCCTTACCGTCGTCGCAGAGGTCGATGCGGAGCGTATCCCCCTCCTCGCGAAACACGCGGTTTCGGCTGTTCTCGCTGCGCCCCATGAGAAAATAGGCGATCACCGCGCGCTCGCGGATCGTGCCAACCAGAATGCCCCGCCCGGGGTATGGGTTTCCCTTTAATAGGGAAGAGATCGTGTTCATCCGCCGCCTCCAATTGAAACTGGTACAAAGCCGCGCCCGTCGAACTGCCAGACTTCCGTAAAGCCGCAGTCGATGGCGAGCGCTTCCGCTTCGGCAAAGCCGAAGGCAACGTCGCTTGCCGCGTGCGCATCCGCACTGACGGTGATTCTCGCCTTCCGGCGACCGAGTTCCGTTAATAACGCCCGCGAGGGATAAGGCATTGTGCGATAGCCCCGCGAAATCGCGCCGGTGTTGATCTCAAAAACCTTATTCGCCGCGACGAGCGCGTCCATTGCGCGGATGGCCGCCGCGCGAAACCGCGGGGAATCCGCGTCGTAAAAGTGATCCGTCTCGTCGAACTTGGTCAACAGGTCAAAGTGGCCGACAATGCCGACCTTCTCGACCTTCGCGAGCGCCTCGTATTGCGCAAAATACGCCTCCGCCGCCGCGTCCGCACTACCGTCAAAGAGCTCGGCGATGTACTGCTTCGTCATCTCGGACGTGTTGTCCACGCAGCTGCCTTGCCCGCGCGCCTGAATATGGTGAATCGAGCCAATCACGTAATCGTACCCGTCCAGCGGCATCTTGGAGAGTGTGTCCCACTCCGCACCGTGGTAGATCGCGAGGGTACCAGCGAATTCGTCCCGAAGACGATGCACCGCGCGCGTGTAGTCCGGAATGCGCGCTTCCTCAATCGTCCAGAAGGAGGGAAACGGCATATACGAATGCACGCTGAACCCCAGCGAGGTCAGCCCCGCGGAAATCGCCGCCTGCGCCATCTCTTCGAGCGTGTTTGCTCCGTCGTCCCATTCACTATGCGTATGCAGGTTCTGCCGAATCATGTTCCTGTGGTACTCCTTGCTGCGAAATCCCGCGTGCTACTCGACCATCTTCTCCTGTTTTACCTTGCGGTCGATCACATGGCGGGAGGCCATCTCGCGCTTGATCTCGTCGAGCGATATGCCCGCTTCAATCATCAGCACCATTACATGATACATCAAATCGCCGATTTCATAAATGGTATTCGCGTGATCGCGATCCTTCGCGGCGAGAATCACCTCGGTGGTCTCCTCGCCTACCTTCTTGAGAATCTTATCAATCCCCTTTTCAAACAGATACGTCGTGTAACTGCCTTCCTTCGGCTCCGCCTTACGTCCACGCAGCATCTCAAACAGATCGCTATACTGAAACGCGGGCGGTTCCTCGCCCTCGAACACCGGCTGAAAGAAGCAGCTCTCCGCGCCGGTGTGGCAAGCAGGGCCCGCCTTTTTGACCTCAACAAGCAGCGTATCCGCGTCGCAATCCGCCGTGATGGATACGATCTGTTGCACGTTTCCGCTCGTTTCGCCTTTGCGCCAGAGTTCCTGCCGCGAGCGGGACCAGAAGCACGTTCTGCCCTCCGCCATGGATACGCTGAGGCTCTCCTCGTTCATGTACGCGAGCATGAGCACGTCCTTTGTTTCGGTATCGATCACGATGGCAGGGATCAGCCCCTGTTCGTTGTATTTAAGTGTTTTGATGTCCAGCATGGGTTACCTCCGCACCGTAATGCCCGCTTCAAACAGGGCCTGTTTTAAGTCTGGTATGCGCACCTCGCCAAAGTGGAAGATCGAGGCGGCGAGCCCCGCGTCCACCTTCGGCAGCTCGCGAAAGAGCGTCACAAAGTCCTCTACCCCGCCCGCGCCGCCGGACGCGATCACCGGCACGCCGACGATATCGCAGACCGCGCGCAGCATCGGCAGGTCAAATCCTTGTTTGACGCCGTCCGTATCGATGGAGTTGAGCACGATCTCGCCCGCGCCCGCGTCCACGCCGCGCTTGATCCAGTCCAGCGCGTCCAGTCCGGTGTCCTCGCGCCCGCCCTTGGCAAACACGTGGAACGCGCCGTCCACGCGCTTGACGTCGACGGAGAGCACCACGCATTGATCACCGTAGCGCTTTGCCGCCTCGCCGATCAGCGCCGGATTTCGAATCGCGCCGGAGTTGACGCTCACCTTGTCCGCACCGCACTTGAGCACGCGGTCGAAGTCGTCCAGCGAGTTGATGCCGCCGCCGACCGTGAGCGGAATAAAGATCGTCTCCGCCACGCGCGTGAGAATGTCCGTAAACAGTGCGCGTTCCTCCGCGCTGGCGGTGATGTCGTAAAACACGAGCTCGTCCGCGCCGTTTTCGCTGTAGTATTGCGCGAGCTTCACGGGGTCGGACACGTCGTTAAGCCCCAGAAAATTCACGCCCTTGACCACGCGCCCGTCCTTGACGTCCAGGCACGGAATGATGCGTTTCGTAATCATACGTTTGCCTCCAACACCGCTTCGGTTAGATTGATTGCGCCGGTGTAATACGCCTTGCCGACAATCGCACCATAGAGCCCCAGCTCCTTGAGCGCGCGGATGTCGTCGATTGTGCTGACCCCGCCGGACGCGATGAAGTTCATGTTGAACGCCTCTTGCAGCTCGCGATAGAGCGCGCGGTTTGTTCCCGCCATCGCCCCGTCCCGCGCAATGTCCGTGCAGATCACGGTCTCCGCGCCGATCTCCTGCAGGCTCTTGCAGAACTCCATGCCACTTAGTCCGCTCGTCTCCGTCCAGCCCTTGACGGCAACCATGCCGTCCCGCAGGTCGACGCCAACCGCGATTGCGGAGCCGTATTGTTCCACCATCTCGCGCACAAACGCGAGGTTGTTTGCCGCCGCCGTGCCGAGGATCACCCGCAGCACGCCCGCGTCGAGGTAGCGCAGAATCGTTTCCTCGTTACGTATGCCGCCCCCGATTTCCACCCGCATGCCGCTCGTTCGAACGATTCTGCTCACGAGGTCGAAGTGCGGCGTTCCGCCGCAGCGCGCGCCCTCGAGATCGACCAGATGCAGGTATTCCGCGCCCGCGTCGCAAAACGCGCGGGTCAGCGCGGCCGGGTCGTCGCTGTAGACGGTCATCTTTGCGTAGTCGCCCTGGTGCAGGCGCACCGCCTGTTGTTCGTAGAGATCAATTGCCGGTAACAGTATCATCTTGTTTCCTATATCTCGCAGAATGCTTTCAGGATATTCAGCCCAACGCGTCCGCTCTTTTCGGGGTGGAACTGGCAGCCGAGGATATTATCGCTGCCGACCGCCGCGGTGAGCTCCGTACCATACTCCGTCGTCGCGAGCGTGCTGTCCTCGCAGTTGGAGGCGTAGTAGCTATGCACGAAATACACGCAGTCGCCCTCCTGAATATAGCGAAACAGCGGATGCTCCGGCTGTTTGAAGATCAGCGCGTTCCAACCGATCTGCGGCACCTTGAGCTCGGCGGGAATGCGGGGGCGCATGTCCACCACGTCGCCTTTGAGCAGGCCCAGCCCCTTGTGCTCGCCGTACTCAAAGCTGCGGTCAAACAGCAGCTGCATGCCAAGGCAAATGCCCAAGAGCGGCTTTCCCGCCCTTGCCTGCTCCACGACCACCGCATCCAGCCCCGTTGCGCGGAGCTTCTTTGCCGCGTCCTCAAACGCGCCGACGCCGGGCAGGATGATCTTATCCGCCGCGCGGAGCGCCTCCGCGTCGCGGGTAACAAGCGCTTTTGCACCAATCATACTCAGCGAACTCTTGAGCGAAAAAAGGTTGCCAACGCCGTAGTCCACAATGGCAATCATATCACAGCACGCCCTTTGTCGAAGGAATTTCGCCCGCCGCGTCCGGGTCAATCGACACCGCTTCCTTCAGCGCGCGGCCAAACGCCTTAAACATGGCCTCCGCGATGTGGTGCGAGTTCTCGCCGTCGAGCTGCTGGATGTGCAGCGTGATGCCCGCCGTGCGGCTCAGCGCGAGAAAGAACTCCTGAATCAGTTCGGTGTCAAATGTGCCGATCTTCTGCGAAGGGATGTTCGCGCGGTAGCGCAGCGTTGCACGCCCCGAAAGGTCGAGCGCGCAGAGCACGAGCGCCTCGTCCATCGGCAACAGCAGGCTGCCGTAGCGCCGGATGCCGCGCTTGTCACCGAGCGCCGCCTTCAGCGCCTCGCCCAGCGCAATGCCGATGTCCTCCGCGCTGTGGTGGTCGTCCACCCCGGTGTCGCCCTTGCAGGAGATCACGAGGTCAAACCGCCCGTGCCGCGCAAAAAGCGACAGCATGTGGTCGAGAAAGCCGATGCCGGTATTGAGTTCGCCCTTGCCGCTGCCGTCGAGATTGAGCGAAAGCGAAATGTCTGTTTCGGCTGTGGTTCGTTGAATGGTTGCGGTTCGCATCGTTATTCGCATCCTTTCGTATTTAAGATCGCTTCGATGTGGGTCAGCAGTATCTCCATCTGCTCGTCGGTTCCAACCGTAATGCGGCAGAAATTCTGAATGCGCTCCTTCGTGAAGTGGCGCACCAGCACGCCGCGCGTTTTCAGCTCCCGATAGAGCGCCTCGCCGCCGATTGCGCCGTTCCCCGCGAACAGAAAATTCGCTTTCGATGGCAGTACGGTGAATCCAAGTTTGGTCAGCCGCCGCGCCGTCGCTTCACGCGTTTTGATAATCGTCTGTGCGTTGGCCTTGTAGTACGCGTCGTCTTCGATTGCCGCGACGCCCGCCGCCTGCGTCATGCGGTTGACGTTGTACGGATTGATCGAATACTTCACCGTGTTGAGGTCTCGAATCACCGCCGGACTACCGATGCCGAACCCCAACCGCGCGCCCGCGAGCGAGCGGCTCTTAGAGAACGTTTGAAACACGAGCAGGTTGTCGTACTTTGCAAGTAGTGGAACGCAGCTCTCGCCGCCAAAGTCGACATACGCTTCGTCGATCATCACGAGCCGGTTCGGGTTTGCGGAAACGATCCGCTCAATCGCCTCCACCGGCAGGCAGGTGCCCGTCGGCGCATTCGGATTGGCCAGCAGAATGCTCGCGTCCAGATCCAGATAGTCCCGGTAGTCGACCGAGAGATCGTCCGCCAACGGAACCTCGATCTTCGGCACGTGGCAAAACGACGCATAGACCGGGTAGAATCCGTAGCTCACGTCCGGAAACGCAAACGGATGCGCCTCGTCCCCAAACGCGAGAAACGCAAAGTAGAGAATCTCGTCCGACCCGTTGACGGGTAGCACCTGCTCCGGCCGCACGTCGTAGAGCTTTGCCGCCGCCGCCTTCAGCTCCGTGCATTCCGGATCGCTGTAGAGGTTCAGCCGTTTCGCCTCGCGCTCGACAGCAGCGAATACCTTGGGCGAGGGCGGAAACGGAGATTCGTTCGTGTTGAGCTTCACATACTGCGTGTCCCGCGGCTGTTCGCCGGGCACATAGGGAACCAGCGAAGCGTACTTTTCGCTCAGAAACCGGCTCATATGCCTTCCCCCTCGCCGCGGATCAGCGCCGCGCGCGCGTGCGCCTCCAGCCCCTCCGCACGGGCAAACACCGCGATGGATGCGCTCAGTTCCGCGAGCGCCTCTTTCGGGAAGTAGGAATACTGCGTCCGTTTCACAAAATCGTCCACGCCAAGCGGGCTCGAAAACCGCGCGGTGCCGCTCGTCGGCAGAGTGTGGTTCGGCCCCGCGAGATAGTCCCCCAGCGCCTCCGGGCAGTCGTTGCCAAGAAAGACGGAGCCCGCGTTCTTCACATACGCGAGGCACCGCTCCGGCTCGGAAACACAGAGTTCGAGATGCTCCGGCGCGAGCTCGTTGACGAGGTCAAACGCGCAAAGCAGGTCGTTCGTAACGATGATTTTGCCATTCTGCTCAATCGACGCGCGGGCAATCTCCTCGCG
>CAZDXW010000058.1:5800-20148 GCA_964509485.1 uncultured Christensenella sp. | reverse complement strand
TCGTTTCGCCGCAGAGCCTTTGGGTCGGCGCGGTGATGCACTTCTGCGCAACGGGTGCCTATGTCGTCGCCGCGGGTCTGATCTATCAAAAGAACCGCACGCGTACGGGCGCGCTGATCGGCATGGCCGTTGGCGCGGTGCTTCAAACGCTGATGATGATTCCGATGAACCTGATCTTTACCGTAAATTTCTTTGGCGTGCCGAGGGAAACGGTGGTTGCTCTGCTGCCGACGGCGATCATTCCGTTTAACGCAATCAAGACCGTCGCCAACTCGATATTGACGTTCCTTCTGTACAAGCGCGTCGCAAAGCTGTTTGAACGGAACCTGCTGCAACGCAAAACCGGAGTTCCGCCGCAACCGGAAAACTAAGTCCGGTCGAATGTCCTGTTCCAGAATTCCAACATCGGTGTGAAAAACACGAAAAGGGACTTGACGGACGATTCGACTTGCGATAGTATAATAACAATAATTGTTACTAAAAGACATATTTCGAACGAGTCCGCCGATCCATACCAAAGGGGCGTGATCGTACCTTTCAGATGTGAGGATTAGAACAAATGCGGTATTCGCATCAGCGGGAGCGAATCTTTCGCGCGGTCATGGAAAGCTGCGAACATCCGACGGCCAACATGGTCTACGAGCAGCTGAAATTGGACATGCCTCGCTTAAGCCTCGGCACCGTCTATCGAAATTTAAACCAGCTGGCCGACGCGGGGCGCTTAAAGAAGATTCCGCTGGCGGACGGCAGCTGCCGCTTCGATAAAACCAAGGAAGCGCATTCGCACATTGTCTGCGAACAATGCGGCGCGGTGTCCGACGTACATCTTCCCTCGTTTCAGGCGCTGGAAGAGGCGATTGAGTCCGAAACGGATTTCCTGCTCAAGAGCTACGATGTGGTGCTTCGCGGGGTTTGCGCCCGTTGCAGACAGCGCTGTGAGCAGAACGCGGGTTAATTGGCATTCATGCGTGAAAGCGCAAGTGAATCAGAAATAAATAGGAGGTACGAACAATATGGAACTCAAGGGTAGCAAAACCGAAAAGAATTTACAGGACGCGTTTGCAGGCGAATCGCAGGCGAGAAACAAGTACACCTATTTTTCTTCGGTCGCGAAAAAGGCCGGATTCGAGCAGATTTCGGCAATCTTTGCCGAGACGGCGGAAAACGAGAAAGAGCACGCCAAGATGTGGTTCAAAGCACTGCATGGCGGCGAAATGCCCTCGCTGGACGAAGCGCTGCAGATGGCTGCCGCGGGCGAGCACTATGAGTGGACGGATATGTACAAGCGCATGTCCGAAGAGGCGAAGGCCGAAGGGTTCGACAAGCTCGCGTATCAGTTTGCGGCGGTTGCCGAAATTGAGAAGAGCCACGAAGAGCGCTACAACGCGCTGGCCAAGAACCTCAAGGACGGCAAGGTCTTTGAAAAGGACGGCAAGGTCGTTTGGCAGTGCCGCAATTGCGGATATCTCTACGAAGGCGCAAAAGCCCTGGAGATTTGCCCGGTCTGCGCACACCCGAAGGCATTTTTCGAGCTTCGGAAGATCAATTATTAATCTTATTTAAAGAATAAGATTAGGGTTCCTTCGAGCTTCGGAAGATCAACTATTCATCTTATTTAGAAAATAAGTTTAGGGGTTTCTTCGAGCTTCGGAAGATCAACTATTCATCTTTCCGAACATACGATCTACAGTTGACCCAACGGCGGTTCGCGAAGTGTTGCGAGCCGCCGCTTTGTCTCTTTTGTTTCGAAACGAAACGGAAGAAACGGGCTGGTAATCCAGAAGCAAATCCGTTAAAATAATCGTTGTTAGCACTCTCGATTGATTGATGCTAAAAGTTCACAGTCTGGTGAACGTGATGTTACATTATGCCCCGCTGCTTGTTTGCATTGACAAAGGTAAGCCGCTATACTGAATTTACAATCATGGGGCCTTTCTAATGTTAATCCCCTGATGGAGGTGAAAAAGATGGATCTGCATGGAATCGTAACGCTGCCCGTCATTCCGCTGCGCGGAATTGCGGTGCTGCCAAACGAAGTGATGCATTGCGATATCGGGCGTAAAAAAACCCTCTCCGCAATGGAGCAGGCGCTTTCGGACGAAGGCTACGCCCTGTTTGTCTCGCAAAAGAACGCGAAGATTGTCGACGTAACGCCCGAGGATCTCTATTCAATTGGAACGATCTGCCGCATTCGGCAGGTATTTCGAATTCAGAACGACACGGTGCATCTGCTCGTGACCGGTGCGGCGCGCGCGCGCATTGTGAGCGTGCTTTCGGAGAACCCGCACTATACGGCGCAGGTTGAGGTCATAGAGGACGCCGAGCCGGACGAATACACCGCGGAAGCGCTCCGTCGCCGTCTGAGCGAGGGCTTCTCCGATCACGCAAACCAGCGCGACCGTCTGACGCAGGAACAAAAGGACGCCGTGCTGTCGCAGCCGACGCTTTCCGACCTGACGGACGCAATTGCGCAGCATGTGGTCAGCAAGCTGGAAGACAAGCAGAAGCTCATCGAGGAGACGGATCTGGTCGCCCGCGCGGCGAGCCTATTGGGCATCATCGAAAACGAACTGATGGTCATGCAGGTGGATCGTCGGATCGCCGGCAAGATCAAAGCCGCCGTTGAGCGCAACCAGAAGGAGTTTGTTCTGCGCGAGCAGCTCAAGGCCGTTCAGGAAGAGCTGGGCGAGGGCGAGGACGACGTGCTCGAGGAATACCGCGCGCGCGCCGAGGAAAAGAGCATGCCCGCGGAAGTGCGCAAGGTGCTCAACAAGCAGTTCGACCGCTTTGCCTCCCTGCCGAACGGCTCCCACGAGGCGCCCATGACGCAGGCGTATATCGAGTTGATTCTCGACCTGCCCTGGACGGAGGAAACGGTGGATAACCTCGACCTCGTTCATGCGCGGCAGATTCTGGATCGCGACCATTTTGGCATGGACAAGGTCAAGACGCGTATCATCGAAACGCTGGCCGTTCAGCGGCTGACGAACAATCCGCAGGGGCAGATCCTCTGCCTCGTCGGCCCTCCGGGCGTCGGCAAAACGTCCATCGTCCGCGGCATCGCGGAGGCGATGGGGCGAAAGTTCGTCCGCATGAGCCTCGGCGGCGTGCACGACGAAGCGGAGATTCGCGGCCACCGGCGCACCTACATCGGCGCGCAGCCGGGCCGCGTGATCGAGGCCATGCGCAAATCCGGCTCGATCAACCCCGTGCTGCTCTTCGACGAAATCGACAAGCTCAGCAGCGACATGCGGGGCGATCCTTCCAGCGCGATGCTGGAGGTGCTCGACAGCGCGCAGAACTTCTCCTTTACGGATCATTTTCTCGAACTGCCGTACGACCTCTCGCATGCGATGATGATTACCACCGCGAACGACGCGAGCTCGATTCCGCGCCCGCTGCTCGACCGCATGGAACTCATCGAGGTGCCGAGCTATCTATTCGACGAGAAGATCGAGATCGCCCGCTGCCACCTGCTGCCCAAGCAGCTCGAAAAGCACGGGCTCAAGAAGGGAAACCTTCGCGTGCCGGACGCCGCACTCTCCACGCTGATTGGCGGGTATACCCGTGAGGCGGGCGTGCGTGAGCTCGAGCGTGTGATTGCCAGCGTTTGCCGCAAGGCCGCCTGCGAAATGGCGGACGGCAAGGCGCGCATCACCCTCACCGACGCGCGAATCACCGAATGGCTCGGGCCGCAGAAGTTCAAGAAGGCGGAGCCGCTCCGTCCGGATACGGTCGGCGTGGTGACGGGGCTTGCCTGGACGAGCGTCGGCGGTGAAACGCTGGAGGTCGAGTCCGCGGCGGTGCCCGGCAAGGGCATCCTGCAGCTCACCGGCCAGCTCGGCGACGTGATGCAGGAGTCCGCAAAAGCGGCGATGACGTATGTTCGCGCGAACACGGCGCGCTTTGGCATTGATCCGAGTTTTCTCGAAACGCTGGATCTGCACATTCACGTGCCGGAAGGCGCGGTCCCGAAGGACGGCCCCTCGGCGGGCGTGGCCATGGCGACGGCGCTGGTCTCCGCGCTCACCGGCATTCCGGTCAAGAGCTCGGTGGCGATGACCGGCGAGGTCACGCTGCGCGGGCGCGTGCTGCCCATTGGCGGGCTTCGCGAAAAGCTGCTTGCCGCGGTGCGCGCGGGCGTAGATCGCGTGGTGCTGCCGAAGGCGAATCGCGAGGATCTCTTCGACGTGCCGGCGGACATCAAAGGCGCGCTCAAGATCGACTATGCCGAAACGGTGGACGACGTGCTGAACGTTGCGCTCACCATGCATCCGCATGGCACGGAACCAAGGCTAAATCTGCCGGGATTGGACATGACGCATGAAGCCGTTCGCCATTAAACAAGCATCTTTCTTTACAAGCGTTGGGCAGGGTCAAAATTACCCTGCCCCGCTTGTGTGCGAAATTGCGGTGGTCGGGCGCAGCAACGTTGGCAAAAGCAGTCTCATCAACTGCCTCTGCAACAACAACAAGCTCGCAAAGACCTCCCAGACGCCCGGCAAGACAAGGCTGATCAACTATTTCCTGCTCAACCAGGAATTCTACCTCGTCGACCTACCCGGCTACGGCTTTGCCAAGACGAGTAAATCGCAGCAGCAGGAGTGGGGCGACTTGATTGGCGACTATTTGCGCAGCGGACGACCGAAGCACCTGTTTCTGTTGATCGACATTCGGCACGAGCCTTCGCCGGAGGATCGGCAAATGCTGCAATGGACGCTGTACTCCGGCATTCCGTTTACGCTGGTTGCGACCAAGGCGGACAAGATTTCAAAATCGCAACGCAATGTCGCCGCCAACAAGGCAGCCAAGCAGATGGGTGCGCCGCCGTTTGCCATTCCGTTTTCGGCGGAGGAGAAGATCGGCAGCGAGGCGCTGTTGACCCGCATCGGCCAGATCGTTGAGGACGCAAAGGCAACCGTCGAGCGGCAGGCGTCCGCAGAAGCGCTGGAAACCGTTTTTACGGCCGAGTCACCGGAATAACACCAGAAAACGCCCGTTTCGCGGGCATTTCTTGTGAGAATGAATTTTTTCTTGACACATATAACAATCTTTAGCATAATACGAAACGTAACGTTTGAAATCAAAGGCAGGGCGAACGACTATGGCATTGCACAAGTGCCCGAAGTGTGAACTAAACTACATCCGCGAAGGGGAAGACTACTGCGAAGTCTGCAAGCGCGAACTCAAGCGCGCGCAGGCACGCGGACACCACGCGGAGGAAGAGTCCGACGAGGACGAAATCATCATGTGTACCGAATGCGGCGAATCGCCGGCCGTTCGCGGGGGAGAGCTCTGCGCGTCGTGCCTGCGGGAGCAAAAGCGTCAGGTCGAGCTGGAGAACGCCGCCGAGGTGAGCGTTGATTTTCCCGAGGTCGACGAGGAGCTGGAGGACGAGGAGCCCGTTTCGGAAGAAGAGTAATGGTTGTTCCGCATAGCAGCGGGGAGAGGAGCGAACTGGATGCGGATATACGCCATAGCGGACTTGCATCTTTCGCTCGTTTCGGAAAAACCAATGGACGTGTTCGGCGAAGCCTGGCGCGACCATGCGGACAAAATTGATCGGAACTGGCGCGAAGTGGTTCGGGAGGACGACCTCGTGCTGATTCCCGGAGATATCAGTTGGGCAATGCAGCTTTCCGCCGCGTTGCCCGATCTTGCGTTTATCGGGCGCTTGCCGGGAAAGAAGATTCTCCTGCGCGGCAATCACGACTACTGGTGGAGCGCAATCGGGCGCGTGCGCGCGTCGCTGCCCTCGGGCATGCGTGCGCTGCAGAACGACTCGTTCGTCGAAGACGGCGTTGGCATCTGCGGCAGCCGTGGCTGGCTATGCCCGGGCAGTTCGGGGCTTGCGGCGGACGACGAAAAGATCTACCAGCGCGAGCTGGACCGGCTGACGCTGTCGCTTCGGTCGCTGCCGGAGGTGGAAACCAAGATTGCGATGCTGCACTATCCGCCGTTTGCGGATCGGGATCGCGCCAGCGGATTTACCGAGCGGCTGGAACAGGCGGGCGTTTCGATTGCGGTCTATGGGCACCTGCATGGCGAGGCAAACCGCTATGCGTTTGAAGGCGAGAAGAACGGCGTCGTGTACCACTGCGTCGCAGCGGACAAGCTCAACTTTACGCCAAAGCTGATCTTTGAAAAATAGAGAGAAAGATAATAAAAACACCCGCCAAGGCGGGTGTTTTGTTGTCTGTTCTATTTGGTTCAGGATGCATTGGTTCCAGATGCGGCTTCCTTCTGCTCACAGCGAACCAGCAATCGGTTCGTACCGTTGTCCTTGCAGGTCATGAGCGTCAGCCCCGCGTCCCCGTGATAGGACTTCAGCGCGCTGAACGCATCGGAGGCGATGCTCTTGATCTGGTAGACTTCGTAACGGACGCGTTCGCCCGTCTTGGCGTTGGTCAGAAAGACTTCGCTGCCGACGGAAAGATCACTCAGCCTACCGAAATGCGAACCATTCTTGTAGTTGTGGCCAATGATCACGAGATTGCCGTCTTCCAGCGGATCGGGCCCCTTGTAGCGACAAACGGAGATCTTGAGCAGCTTATAGGACCACTTGCCGATGATCGGCAGTTCTTCCTGCAGCTCCGGAATCTCCAAGATTCCGATGACGCCGTCTTCGCCGGTTGCGTCGATGATCTTCTGGATGGTGATATCCAGATCGGACTGCACTTCCGGCGCGTCCGGGCGAACATATTCGCCGGACTCCACGGTCGAGGTCACGGAACCGTCGTTGGCAAGGTGCTCGTTGGCGTTTGCGGCGGCGGTTTGATCCGCCTGAATGTCCGTCTGCTCAAAGTTCTCGTCCGTCGGTTCCGGCGTGTCCACCGCACCCGCCGCGGCGGAAGGATCCGCCGTTGCGGCTGTCTCGGGCGTAACCGAAACCGAGGGGGAAACGGAAGCTTTTGCTTTGTAGGCTTCCAGCAGCGTCGCCGCGTTGTTGCCCGCGGTTTCGCCTTCGAAGAACTTGATGCCGAGTAGGACAAGCGCTACCACGCCAAGCAGAATGGCGGTTAATCCCAACGCGCGGATCCCAACGAGGTCTCGGCGCGTCTTTCGGTTCGAATGTCCGCGATGTTCGCTGTAGGGGGCAAGTCCGCCGGAACCACTCCGCTTATGCGACGGTGTTCTTTTTACGGATGCCATACCAAACCCCCGCTGCGGCCAGTAACGCCGCGCTCAGTCCGCCAAAGACATAGACAAGCGTCATATCCTGGCCGGTCTGCGGGAGCGAACTCAGTCCCGAGATGGTAATCGTGTGGTAAACCTTTCCGCCGGTGTCGCTGTTGATCCAAGCATAGAGCTTCGTTCCGCCGGAAGGCGTGTTGTACTTTGCGTAGAGCTGAATGTGCGCTTCGCCATTGTGCATGTGCGCGCGATTGGTGTTGATGGAATCGCTCGTCAGGCTCAGGTAGCTGCTGCTCCAGCTCCAATGCACCGTGCTGGTGCTGTCGGAGGTATAGACCGTGCCGTCCGGATTCTTGAGGTAGACGGTGAAGGTTCCGGTACGCGTCGTCTTGTCCAGACTGGACGGGCCCTGAATGTCCAGATATCTTGCCGTGGATACCGTTACCGTTGCGGTGCGGGTAAACCCGCCGACCGTCGCCGTAATGGTGGAGGTGCCATTTACGCCGCCTGCGCTCGAGGTGAAATTGATGGTTGCCACGCCACTGCCGTTCACGGTAGACGTTGTGGCAGAGAGAGCGCCGATCGTCGCATCCGAATTACTCCAGTTCACGGTTGCGCCGCTGGGAATCACGGTGCCGCCATTCGAAACGTTCAGCGTCAGCGTCGTGGTCGTGCTGGCGGCAGAAAGTGTCTGGCTGGAGGGCGAAAGCGTAACGGTGGGAACCGTAATGGTCGCGGTTGCGGTTTGGGTTGCAGCGCCGCCGGCCGGCGTGTTGGTCGCGGTGATGGTCGTCGTTCCGCTGCCAACCGCTGTTACGGTTGCGGTGGCTGCGCCGCTGGAGGCAACCGTCGCCACGGCGGGATTGCTGGACGTCCATCCGGAGATGGTGCCGGTGAAGTTCGAGGCGGTCAGCGTCGTCGTCGCGCCCGGGCCGATGATCGAGGAGCTCGGCGAAACGCTCATCGGGCTGACGGTGATGCTATAGGTCTGCGTGGTGCCGGGTAACACCGGCGATGCGGCGCGGTCACCGTCATCCTGCGCGGTTACCGAAACCGTCGTCGTTCCGGCGGTCAAGCCGGTCAGGGTGACGGAACTTGCGGTTGTGGACGAAAATCCAACCACGCCGGAGGGACTGGCCGACCAGCTGTAGGTGGGGTTTGTCATGGTTCCGCTCTGCGTCAGCGTGGTGCTAATGGTCACCGTTCCGCCAACGAGAATGGTCTGGGGGCTCGATGGGCTAAACGAAATACCGGTGACGTTTGCCAACGCGGTGCTCGGCAAGCCGACCATGACGAGGGCAAGCGCCAGCGTAAAAATTACGGCGGCTGCCCGGGTCCAATTGGTGCGTTTCATATTTGTTTCCTCCTTCTTGTTCGGAGCGCAATTTTGGGTAAAGTTCGGGAGTTTCATGGACTAGTATCATCATACGAATCTGATTGCATAAAGTCAACAAAACGGTACAATCGTTTTCGGTTTTGTAACGTATTCGTTACGATTCATTCGATATTCCGTCGCATTTGTATATATATTTGGAAAGCGCACCCTGTTGCGACAGACGCAACAACAAAAAACAGCGGGAATACGTATCCATACGTATCGTCCGCTGTTTGATTCGGAGAATGCAAGTTTTTACCGGTAAAACGTATTGCCGCCGATGAATTCGCGCAAAATCGAAGTTGGCGGAATCTCGTCCTCCACGTTTGCCTCGACGAAATAGTTCAAAAACTTGACGATGGAGTGCGCCTCGTCGTAATACGGGCTCTCCGGCTGTACCGCGGTGAGCAGGGGGAAGATATGCTTCTTGAGCACGGAGGGTTCGTAGATCAGCGTCGTATTAAAGATTGCGTCCGCGTTCTCCTGGAACGGAAAAATCCACTTTTCCTCGCCCGCGCGAACACTGTCCCACATGGAGAGCGTTCGCTCAATCGACGCGCCGCGCGTTTCGTAGTCCCGCACCATGCGCCGAAGCAGCCGCAGATACGTGGTCGGCACGCGGTTGTGGTCGTCGAGGTTCAGCGTGGTCAGCGCGGAGACATAGAGCCGGTAGATCAGGTGTTTGTCCAGACTCTCCGGCAGCAGGGACGGGTTCAGCCCGTGGATGCCTTCGATCACGAGCGGCGTGTCCTCGCTCAGGTGGATGCGCTGCCCTTTTGCCTTTCGCTGTTGAACGACAAAGTCAAAGATCGGCAGCTCAACCTCTTCGCCGCGCAGCAGGCGGGAAAGGTCCTCCTGAAACTGGCAAACGTCCAGCGCGGCAATGTCCTCGAGGTCAATCTTGCCGTCCGGTCCGGGCAGCATCTGCTCGCGGTTTAGATAATAATTGTCCAGCGAAACGAGCACGGGCGTTTTGCCGTGGACGCGCAGCTGTGTGCAGAGGCGGTTTGCGCTGGTCGTCTTTCCGCTACTGGAAGGCCCGGCGATCAGCACCGCGCGCGCCCCGCGCCCGACTATCTCGTCCGCCAGCGCGGCAAAGCGTTTTTCGTGTAGCGCTTCGTTGACGCGAATCAGGGTGCGTACGTCGCCGCTGAGCACCATGTCGTTGAGATCGGCTACGACCGCGCAGTGCATCAGCCGTCCCCATTCCTCGCTCTCGGCAAATACGCTCGAAAGCCGGGGCAGCGAAACATGCCCGGCGGGCTTGTTCGGGTCCTCCGCCGAGGGGCGCAGCAGAAGCAGTCCCCCTTCCTGCGTTTGCAGGTCGAAGACGCTCGCGTAGCCGGTGGACGGCGCCATCTCGCCGTAGAAATAGTCCACGTAGTCGTTCTGGCGGTAGACGTCGAAAAACGAGAACTGGCGGTAGTTGAGCAGGCGAACCTTGTCCTCCTGCCCGTCCGCGTTGAAGAACTCAATCGCGTCGTCAATGTCCAGCCGCTTGCGTTCCAGCGGGAGGTCGGCCTTGACGATGTCGCACATCTTGGCTTTAATGCGGTCGACGTCCTGCTGCGAGAGTTCAATTCCCTCGCCAACGGAGACGAAGAGCCCCGCGCCGACCGCGTAGTTGATGCGAACGCGCGTGTTCGGGTAGAGCTCGCGCATGGCAAGCAGAAACACAAACAGCATGGTACGCTCATAGACGCGGTTTCCGCGCGCGCTGTCGTAGCGCAGCAGCGAGACCTCGCCGTTGGAGGCGCGCATTGCGCGGCGAAGCGTCACCCGCTGGGACGATTTTTTGTCCTTCTCGCGCAGGGGCACGAAATTGAGCGTAAACGTTTCCCCGGCGATGTTTGCGGCGAGCGGTCGCTTGCTTAAATCCGCGCTGTCCAACCCCAGCCGCCGGACAATGTCCAGCAGGCTTTCGTTGCACTGCGCTTCGGTTTGAATGCCATCGATGATCAGTTGCATAATCTGCCTCCGGTTCAGTGCCGCGTGGTATGCGTTTCAGCGTAACGCTACCGTATTTCTATAGTGTAGCCGCCTTGCGCGCCGTTGGCAAGCAAGCGCGCGTGTCGCGTGTGTAAACAAAAAACGGACAGGTGATACCTGCCCGTTTGTACCCGATTTCGACTACCGCTCGTTTCCAACGAAGAACAGCGCGATCGTTCCGGGGCCGGAATGCGCGCCGATGCTCGTGCCGATGTGGTCGATGTGGATCATCATATTCGGATATTTCTCGTGTACGAGGGACGCGACAAACTCCGCGTCGGCATATGCGTCGCAGTGGCCAATAAAGACGGTATCCGTCGCCGCCGTGTCCACGGATTTCTCCATGCGATCCACGAGTTCGCGCAGGGACTTTTTGCGGCCCTGCACCTTTTCGACGGCGACAAGGTAGCCTTCGTTGTCCACGTGCATGACGGGTTTGATGTTGAGAATCGTGGCGATGGCCGCCGTCGCGCCGCTGATGCGTCCGCCGCGCTTGAGGTAAACGAGATCGTCCACCGTGAACCAGTGCACAAAGCGCTGCTTGTTTGCTTCCACCCAGGCGGCGAGCGCGTCGAGGTCGAGCGACTTCTGCTTACGCGCCGTGTAGTACACGAGCAGGCCTTCGCCGAGCGACGCGGAGATGGAGTCGATCACAACGATCTTGCGCTCGGGGTATTTGGCGGCGAGCTCGTCCGCGGCGGCGTGCGCGGATTGCACCGTGCCGGAGAGCTTGCTCGAAAAGCCGATGTAGAGGATGTCCTCGCCCGCCTGCAGGACGGGTTCAAACGCCTCGGTAAAGGTGTAGGTGTTGATCTGAACGGTGGTCACGTCGATGCCCGCGCGCATGTTGGCAAAGAAGGTTTCGATCGGCATGCTCGATTTGCCGGGCACGTAGAGATACTCCCGGCCTTCCATGGAAAAGCCCATGGGAAGCACGGTAACGTTGAGATCTTGCGCAAATTGAATGGGTAGGTCGCTGGTTGCGTCGGTAAATATGCGGTAACTCATTGAATTTCCCTCGTTTCCGCATGCCGTATCGGCACACTGTGTTGTAGAAACTTGTCGGTAAAACGGTGGGTTCGGATCGTTCCGGCGAGCAACAGGATACGACAATTGTGCTGGTTTTGCAAAACGGCGGTTCTGGTTCTGAAAACCACTTAAATCTATTTTAACTTGGTTTGAATAGGCACGCAAGTGTTTCCAAACGGAAAGGTTTCGCTGACCTGAAAAATAGAGCCAGAAAACAAACCGAATCCTTAAATCAAACAAAAATGGCAGAAGTGTTCCCGTATTGCGGGAATATGTTATAATAACGCTGCAAATTTCCAGCGTTTCCGAAAACCGGAACGCAGAATTCAAATGCCGCCGCTTTGCGCGAAATCAGCAAGTCGGCGCGAGAGCGCAAACTCGATTCGTAAACTCGATTCGTAAATTTTGAAGGAGAACAAAACGGCATGAGAAAGTTTCTTTCCGTCAGCCTGGCAATGCTCGCCTCGATCATACTGATTCTGGTTTTGGTGTTTACCTCCATCGGTCTTGTCATCAACGACGAAACCTTTATCAACAACGAGTTCACCAAGCTGGCCATCAGTCAGAAGATGGGCATCAGCAACGTTGACCTCGTTCGCTCCATGACGCGTCTCGTGGACTATATGGAAGGCGACGCGGACGACATCAATGTGGAAGTGACGATCGACGGGCAACCGGCGCAGATGTTCGACTATCCGCAGGAAGTCGAGCATATGGGCGACGTGCGGCAGATCTACATGACCATTGCGGGGTATCGGGACATCGGCGTGCTCGTGATGCTGATTCTGTTCCTCTTTGCGGCGGTGATTCATTTTCGCATGGCGCCGCAGTATCTCTCGCAGGGGTACCTTTCCGGCGCGTTTGTGATGCTGCTGATCTTCGGGTTCCTCGGCACCTGGGCCGCGCTGGACTTTTCCAATTTCTGGACGTTTTTCCACGAAACCCTGTTTTGGAACGACCTCTGGCTCTTCGACGGAACGCAGAGCCGCATGATCAACATGCTGCCGGAGGACGTGTTTGCGGATATCATTTCGCGTGTCGCGCTGTATGCCGGTTCGGTGATCGCCGCGCTGATTGCGCTCTGCACCACGGCGCTCGTGGTCTCGTCGGCCGGGTATAAGCGCCGCCGCGCGATTACGCTCGCCCGCAAAAAGGCGCAGGAGGATGCCGCCGCGCTGCGGAAAAAGTCGCGCGCGGAAGCGAAGGCCGCCGCGGAAAAGGAAAAGCGTCTCGCGCAGAAGCGCGCGCGCGTCACCGCGATCAAGGCGCAGAAGCACGCCGCGGCGGAGGCCGCCGCGAAGGAAGCCGAGCGCGAACGCCGCCTGATGGAAAAGCGGGAGCAAAAGCGCAGCGCCGAGGAAGCGCGCGCGGCGTCCGCCACCGAACGGGAGGCAGCAGCACCTTCGCCGGAGCGCGAGGCAAAGCCGCGCCGCGAAGAACCGCAGCGCCCCGCAAGACCCGCCCCCGCCGCCGCGAAGAAACCGGCGAAGAAGACGGGCAACGTGCATGACGACACGGGCTTTTTCGATGACGAAGACTAATTACGAAGCGCGCGTACAGGCCCGCCTCGAAGCAATTCGAGCCAAAGGCGGCGCGCGCATTCTGGCAATTGAGACCTCCTGCGACGAAACCGCCGCCGCCGTGGTGGAAAGCGGCAGGCGCGTGCTTTCAAGCAGCGTCTATACGCAGATTCCGCTGCACGTGCCCTATGGCGGCGTGGTTCCGGAGATTGCGTCGCGCAGCCATGTGCAGAAGATCGGCCCGGTCGTTTCCGCCACGCTCAAAGAAGCGAATCTTACGCTGGAGGAGCTGGACGCAGTCGCCGTGACGAACGGCCCCGGCCTCGTCGGCGCGCTGCTCGTGGGGCTGAGCTACGCAAAGGGACTTGCGTATGCGGCGGGGCTGCCGTTTCTCGGCGTAAACCACATTGCCTCGCACATTGCGGCAAACTACCTGACCGACCCGAATCTGGAACCGCCGTTCACCTGCCTCGTCGTTTCCGGCGGGCACAGCCACATCATCGTCGTCGAGGACTACGACCGTTACCGCTTGCTCGGGCGTACGCGCGACGACGCGGCGGGCGAGGCCTTCGACAAGGTGGCGCGCGTGCTCGGCTTGCCGTATCCCGGCGGGCCGAATCTGGAGCGCCTCGCGGAAACGGGAAATCCGAACGCATTTCGCTTTCACTCCGCGTTCAACGAGGGAGAAGGGTTCGACTTCAGCTTTTCCGGCATCAAGACGGCGGTGATCAACCGCCTGCATACATTTGAACAAACGGGCGAGCCGGTCAACAAGGCCGATCTGGCCGCGTCGTTTCAGCAGACCGTGGTCGATATCCTCGCCGAAAAGACCGTTCGCGCGGCAAAGGCGCAGGCGGGCGAAGCAGGACAAAAACTTGCGCTCGCGGGCGGCGTCTCCGCGAACAAGGCGTTGCGCGCCGCGCTGCAAACCCGCGCGGACAAGGCCGGCATCGCGCTGACCTGCCCCGATTTTGCATTCTGCACGGACAACGCGGCAATGGTCGGCAGCGCCGCATATGGTCGGTTGAAGGCGGGGCGGCTCGATCCGCTCTCGCTCAACGCGGTTCCATACCTGTCCATTGAAGAACCGTAAACGCAATTAACGGAAGACAAGAGAAACGGCGCCGGTGAAACGGCGCTTTTTTTTGTGCGTTTCTTCGTGTATGCGAAAGAAGAAGCGAGATTACGAAGGAGCAGTCTGTTTGGAAAGTGGGGGAGAATCCTGCAAAACCGGATCGTTTTTCGCGATGAAAAAACCGCAAATCGACGATTGGTATGTTGTTTTGCTTTGGCAACCTGCA
>CAZDXW010000058.1:0-5700 GCA_964509485.1 uncultured Christensenella sp. | reverse complement strand
GATGAAAAAACCGCAAATCGACGATTGGTATGTTGTTTTGCTTTGGCAACCTGCAAAAAGAAAACGCGACACAAAGCCGCCATATTTGCATATGACTGGAAAGGCACTGCTTAAGCGAAACGGTTTTTTCCACATTCGACGGTTGCTATTCAGCGTGCAAAGTGTGGACAACTAGAAAAAATCGTTAAAAATAGCAGAAAAAACGGTGGATAACTATGTGGATGCTGTGGATAGACCCGTGAATATGCACAAAAGAGCCTAGAATAACTATGCACCTGTCTATATGACTACCTGCACCAAAAACAAAGGCATTGTGCATGCGAGGGTTTAGGTCATTTCAGAATTCGTTCCAAAAGGATGCAGCCGTAGGGCTTCCGCCTGCAAATGAGAGAAAAAAAGCCGCCCCAGTGGGGCGGCAGAAAGAACGACTGCGAAAAGCGTCAGGATTGAGGTTTGGACTCCTCACTGGAAGCGTTGCCGTCATCGCCCGCAGGCGACTCGCCATACTCCGCCAGCGGCTGGCTCGCGAGCGCGCGGCCCGCTTCGGCAAGCGCGCGTTTCTTCTGAATCGCGCGGTAGATCAGCAGCCCCGCGCCGGAGAGAACCGCCGTAGCGGCAAACACGACAATGGCAAACACGTAGTTCTGGGTGCCGATCGCGTCCCCGCCGATGGTCGAGGTCAGGACGGAGGGAATTCGCGCAATCGAGGTGAGTAGAATCCAGGGCAGCAACTTGATTTTAGTCAGCCCAGCGATGTAGGTCAAAAAGTCCTTCGGCGTGCCGGGGATCAAAAACAGCACAAACGCGGTTGCGTTGAGTGCTTTCTCGTTGTTGAGGTATTTCATGGAGTCGATCTTTTCGCGCGGAAAGAACACCTCGACCGCCTTTACGCCAACCTTGCGCACAAAGAGGAACACGAGAATGCTGCCGAGCGTCAGACCGATCCAAACGAGCAGCGTTCCCCAGAACGCGCCAAAGGCATAGCCCGCCGCAATTTCAAACGGCTCGCCGGGAATAAACGCAACGACCACCTGCAGCATCACGAGCAGCACGAACAGCACGCGCCCCCAGGCGCCGTGCGCGTCCACCCAGACGCGAAACGAGGCGGGGTCGCCCAGCGTTTTCACGAGCGGGCCGCCGACGAAGATGCTCACGAGCACAAGAACGAGCAGAAACACCGCGACGGAGACGATTGCGGCGATCTTTTGCCCGCGCGTGGCGGGCGTTTTTTTCGAATTGGATTCGTTTGTTTGCATAGGGTGAGTATAGCCGATGCAGAAGAAAAAAACGACACACACCGCGAAACATTTTTGTGAAATGAGTGCCTTGTTTTTCGGTTCTACTTGCGCGCAAGTACGATTCGCATGATGGGCCTGATCGTTCCAATGGACTTGCCATCGGTTCCTTTCAAGAACCGACGTTCGAGATCTTCGGCGTTGAGATGCTCGGTCAAATGAAAACCGAAGCCGAGCAGGTATTCCTTGCAGGAGGACTCGTCAAGACCGAACAGAATCTCTTCGCGCTCCAAGCCCGTTCGAATCAAATCCTGCTCTTTTTGTGCGTGCTGATAGTCAAAACTGAGTTCGCTGCCCGCACAAGCGTTTTGCCCGAGAAGCTTCAGCGTCGAAGCAACCGCCAGCGGGGTTAAATAAAACGTAACGCCTTCCCAGAGAAATAGGGTTTGTTGACTGTTGTTCCATCCGGCATCCTTCAAACGTTCAATCCAGGACGGATTCTCAAAATCAACGGCAACGAAACGAACGTTGGAAGGTACGGTTATTTGATTCTCACTCAGAATGGCTTGCTTCGCATGTTGCGTTGCAGCAGTATCCAGCTCGTATAGAATTGCCGTATTGAGCCGATCCCGAAAACGGATGGCGCGACTGTCAAATCCTGCGCCAAGCAGAACGATTTGCTGTGTGCCGGTTTCCAAAGCCCGTTTGAGAAGCGCGTCAAACCAGGCGGTTCGGGCAAGGACATACTCGTAGAGCCCTTCCGGCACAGCGCTGCGAATGCGTGAACGAATTTCGGCGCTTTGCAGAGCGTCCCGTTTCTCATTTGGCAAAAAGAGAGCCGCGAGCGAATCTGCCCCGCGAACGAGAGGGTCGTTCTCATAGCAGGACATTGCGCGAAGGGAAGCAACCAGCATTGCCGTCTGCGACGCGCCTGATTGGGGTTCCATTCCTTGTTACCTCCATCTGGATAGAAATAAGCCATTGCTTCACGAGTGCCTGTCCGGCGGGCGAACGCCAGTCCCGCTCCAGCGCGGTATGGCAAATCGATCCCTGTCCCATTCGCTCGTGATGGCAAAACCGGCACTCCAGCGGCTCAAGACCGGTGCCGTGCAGCGCGCATAGACCGTTTCGATAAAAACAACAGCCGTTCTGCGCGAACTCCTGAAACGCAAACGTCCCCTCGCAGCCGGCGAACGCGGGCGAAAGCACGCCGAACGTTCGATCGGGCGAGAGCTCCAGCATCATGTGTTTGCCGTATCCTGCTGCGATTGCGCGCGTGGCTTCCTGCGCCGTCCACCAGCCGGGGCGAACGCAGAACGAGCGACAAACGTCGCACGAGCAGGGCGCGGACGGCGGGAATCGCTCCTCAAGGGAGGGGGTTCGTTTCTTTCGTTTCATATGCCGCACCATTGCCGTTTCGCATCAGCCCGCAAAAGAACTCAAGCGTTCGAATCATGTAGCGCACGACCTCATGCACGTCCGCGAGGCCGTATTGCGCCATGATGTATTCCTTTGTCAGCGTAATGGAAACGTAGTTGTATTGTTCCGCAAACATCCGCGCGTCGACGGCACCAAGCATTCCGCGGGCAATCATTTTCTCGAATAAGCGCTCGTAATACGCCGCGGGCTCGTTGACCACATAGCGGTAATACATCTGCGCCGCGCGTGGGGAGCGGAATTTCTCGTAGCTGATGATCAGCGCGGTGTTGGAAAGCGAGCCGCTGACGCTTTTGCCTACCTGAAAGAGGATGTTCTTGAGAATCTCCTCCGGCGTCATGATCGCCAACATCTGCTCGAGGTCCTCGTCCGACGGGCGCGTTTGCGGAACCAGCTGAATGAACTCGTCGTACAGCGTGTTGAGAATATCCGCCTTGCTGAAGAAATGGTTGTAGACCGAGCTTTCGCGAATGCCCGCGCCCTGAGCGATTTCGCGAACGGATACGCCGTCGTACCCGCGCCGCGCAAAGAGGTCGGCGGCGACGTCCAGAATCGCGCGCGAGGTCGCGATGCCCCGCTTGCGTTTTTTGATCGTTGTTTCTTCCATCGTTGCATCTCCTGTCGAGGATAGTATACGATGGTATCATCTTAAAATCAATATTTATACTAACGATTGTTCGTTTAAAACAGATAGATAATTTACCGACAGGCAGACAAAGAAATGATTTCGAACTGAACAAGTGTTAATTTCTTCTGGCACAACACAATCCCGTCAGCTTTCAGCAAAATTACACCAATCCAGCAAAATGGCTCTTTTCAACCAGGCAAAAACCCGATAGAATACGCGCATGGCAACTTTTTTACTGGTTCTTATTTATCTGGCGTTCATCAGCCTCGGCCTGCCGGACTCGCTGCTTGGCGCGGCCTGGCCGGTTGCGTATGCGCAGCTGGGCGTGCCCGTTTCCTACGCGGGGCTGATCTCCGTCTTCATTACGGCGGGCACGGTGGTGTCCAGCCTGCTCTCCGTGCGCGCCATTCGCCGGTTCGGAACGGGCGGAGTGACGGCGGTCAGTGTGCTGATGACGGCGGCGGCGCTGTTTGGGTTTTCCTACGCGAAGGACTTCGTCTTTCTGCTGCTGCTCGCCATTCCGCTGGGACTTGGCGCGGGCTCGATTGACGCGGCGCTGAACAACTACGTCGCGCTGCACTACAAGGCGAGCCACATGAGTTTTCTGCATTGCTGCTGGGGCGTTGGCGCGACGATCAGCCCGCTGATTATGGCCTACTATCTCCAGCAAAGCGGAAACTGGCGCGGCGGCTACCATACGGTTTCGCTGATTCAGTTTGGGCTCGCTGCGTTTTTGCTCGTGACGCTGCCGCTTTGGAACAAGGTTCCGCATACGGTTTCGCAGGAGGTCGCCGAAGAGGCGAAGCTGATTGACAACCGAATTGCGATTCGCAAACAGGGCGCGTTTCTCGCGGTGCTTTCGTTCTTTTTCTACTGTGCCGGGGAGTCGACAACCGGCCTCTGGGCTGCGACGTACTTCGTCAACGTCCGCGGCGTGGAGCCGAGCGTTGCGGCAACCTGGGGTTCGCTCTTCTTCTTCGGTATCATGGGCGGGCGGCTGATCACGGGCTTGCTCGCGATGAAGGTGCGCGAAAAAATACTGGTCAATACCGGCATCATACTGGCTGCGCTGGGCGCGCTTGTGCTCATGTTGCCGCTGCCAGAACCGTTTCCGCTGGCGGGATTGCTGCTCTACGGGCTCGGCTGCGCGCCGGTGTTTCCGAATTTGATTCATATCACGCCAAAGCGCTTCGGCGCGGCGTATTCGCAGGCGATCATCGGCTTGCAGATGGCGGCGGCGTACATTGGCAGCACGCTCGCGCCTCCGATTGCCGGCTGGATCGGGCAGAAGTTCGGATTCGGCGGGTTGCCGTATTACCAGATTGCGTGCCTATTGGCGCTGTATGCGACGATTGTCGTCTGCAACCGGAAAACGGGGTTTGAGCAAAAGAGCGCGCAGCTTGTTTAACGAAGCGTTGCCTGAAAAGAAAATCCTCTTGCAGAAAGAAAACTGTGCTTATTACAAGGAGCTAACATGACGAAACGGAGCCTCGTGCTCCGTTTTTACAATTTTGTCACGTGCGGTTGGACGTTTGTTCGGTATAATGAAGAAAATTTGAGCTCCGTCGATTGTAGAATTGTCCTGTTCGTCGAATCATCGCAATAAACGCTCTTTTCGTGAAAAGGGGTTCAGCACATGATGTATCCACTCGGAAAAATGAGATTCTATCTTCTGCTTTCCATCAGCATACTGCTCTGCTTCGGCACAACGCACGCTTCCTATGCCGATGAATCCACGGATGAAAACGACGCGAATTTGTCGATCTATATTGGCAATCCGGATTATCGAATCGAGAACGGGCTTGCAATCAACAAAAAGACGAATGCGGTAGAAAACGGTCGCGAGGATCTGCGAACGGCGATCATCCCCAATGGGGTAACAGAAATCGCCTCCGTCGCATTTACCGAGTGTGCACTGCTGGAATCCGTGGTCGTTCCGGAAGGGGTTACGAAAATTGGCGGCGGAGCGTTCGAGGGGTGCGAACACCTCACTTCGATCACCCTGCCAACCACGCTGGAAGAGATTGAGTCCTACGCTTTCTTCAAATGCAATCTCGACACGTTGATCATTCCGCGAAACACGCGTCTGCTACCGAGCTTGGGACAATCGGAGTGGTATGGTGTATTGGATGCCTGCAACATCAAAACGCTCGTGTTTTGTGGAACAGACGGACTATTTTTGCCAACAACATTTGCAAACATCAAATTTCCTGCCGATGGCAGCGGGCGCATTGTATTCTGGGGCAACCCACCGGAATACATCGAAGTCTCGAATTTAAAATTCAACTACCAAGGCGGCGAGGTGCAAAGCGGGCCATTCACCATCTGCTATCCGGCGCAGTATTCGTCTGCCTGGGCGCCAAACGGTGAATCCACGTGGAACGGAATACCGATGCGCTC
>CAZDXW010000057.1:14098-20254 GCA_964509485.1 uncultured Christensenella sp. | reverse complement strand
TTTCGGCTGCTCGAACGCAAGGTGGAAAACCGCCGTCAGTCGCTCGATCAGTTGCAGGAGCAGGCGCTGCGCGGCATGCAGACAAATCTACAACGCGCGCGAACGGAACTGTCCCAAAGCATGGTCAAGCTTCAGGCACTCGATCCCGGTGCGGTGCTGAATCGCGGCTATGCGATTGTGACCGACCGCGCGGGCGAAACGCTCAGCGGCGTAGGCGGGCTGCACCCGCAGGACGGCATTCGCATTCGCATGCGCGACGGCACGGCGGACGCGGTGATTGAACAGATAGAGCAGGCATGACAGAACGAGAGAGGAAGAAGAGCATGGAACAGCAGATCCGGTTTGAGGAAGCGATGCAAAAGCTTTCCGAAATCGTTGAGAAACTCGAAGGCGGCGAAGGCTCGCTCGACGAGATGATTCGCCTGTACGAGGAAGGCATGTCACTGGTGAAATCCTGTGAAACGCAGTTGGACGCCTACGAAGCCAAGATTGAAAAACTCAACGAAACGGCAGAGGGTGCGGGCAATGCTGAGTGAACAGCTGACGGCGTATTCACGGTTGACCGAGAAAAAGCTTCGGGAACTGCTCGACGAAACCTCCTGTGCGCCGGTGCTGAACCGGAGCATGGTCTACAGTACGTTTTCCGGCGGAAAGCGGGTTCGGCCCGCGCTCTGCATGGCCGCCTGCGAGCTCTGCGGCGGCAAGGCGGAGGACGCGCTGCTCGCCGCCTGCGCGGTGGAGCTGATTCACACCTATTCGCTGATTCACGACGACCTGCCCGCGATGGATAACGACGACATGCGCCGCGGAAAGCCCAGCAGCCACAAGGCGTTTGGCGAGGCGAATGCAATCCTCGCGGGGGACGCGCTTCAGGCGCTGGCGTTTCTTTCTCTCGCGCAGTGCAGCTGCAAGGACGCGCTGGAGCCGATTGCGCGCGGCGCGCTGCAGATGGTGATGGGGCAGAGTCTGGACGTCAACGCGGACGGCGGCGCGGAACTGCTCGAAGCGTTGCAGGATTATAAAACGGGCGCGCTGATTCGCGCGGCGGTTGCCTCCGGCGCGGCCTGCGCAAAGGCAAGCGAAGCGCAGATGGATGCGCTGATTCGCTTTGCAAACGCCTACGGCATGCTGTTTCAGATTACGGACGACATTCTTGACTGCACCGGCGACGCGGCGCTGCTCGGCAAAACCGTCGGCAAGGACGAGGCAGAAGGAAAGGTTACCTTTGTCTCCGTCTACGGGCTTGAGGGCGCGAAAACGCGCGCGCAGTCCTATGCCAAGATCGCGCAGGAGGCAGTGCTGGGCGCGCATGCGGAGCCAACATTCTTTACGGAATTGATTCAATATACGCTTACGCGAAAGTCCTAATTTACTTGCCACGGAAAAGAAATACGGAAAACAGGAAAGTAAGAAACAACTATGGATCGATACCCAATACTCGACCGAATCGATTCGCTCGAGGATTTTAAAAAACTGAAAGACAGCGAACTGCCCGCACTTGCGGCGCAGATTCGCCAATATATGATTGAGAACGTCGCCAAGTGCGGCGGTCATCTTGCTTCGAATCTTGGCGTGGTGGAAATCACCATCGCGATGCACCGCGCGTTCAACAGCCCGAAGGATTCGATTATCTTCGATGTCGGGCACCAGTCCTATACGCATAAGATCTTAACCGGACGCCGGAAGGCCTTCTGCACGCTGCGGCAGGGAAAGGGAATTTCCGGCTTTCCAAAGCGCGAAGAGAGCGAGCACGACCCGTTTAACACGGGGCATGCGTCTACGGCGATCTCCGCCGCGCTCGGCGTAGCGCGCGCAAAGCGGCTGCTCGGCGAGGAAGGCGCGGCCATCGCGCTGGTTGGCGACGGCGCGCTCACCGGCGGGCTCGCCTTTGAGGGGCTCAACGACGCGGGTCAGGCGGATGTTCCGCTCATTGTGATTCTCAACGACAACGAGATGTCCATTTCGCCGAACGTCGGCGCGCTGCACCGCATGCTCGTCAACATGCGTTCCAGCGAGTGGTATGTTCGCTTCAAACGGTTTCTCGTTCGGATTCTCGATACCGGCGTGATTGGCCGCTGGCTTTCGCATTATATGGAAAGCTTCAAAAACCGCATCAAGAGCTTTTTGATGCCAAAGCGCCTCTTCGAGGACATGGGTTTTCTGTACCTCGGTCCGATCGACGGACACGACATCACCGCGCTGACGCGGATGTTCCGTCGCGCAAAGGGGCTGCACGTGCCGGTGCTCGTGCACTGCATCACGCAGAAGGGCAAAGGGTACACCTTCTCCGAGCGGAACCCGGAAAAGTTTCACGGCGTCGCGCCGTTCTCCATTGACACGGGGGATGTGGAAAGTGCGCTCAAAAAGAGCAACTCAAGCGTATTTGGCGAAACGATGGTCGCCCTCGCGGAAAAGGACCCGAAGATCGTCGCCGTCTCGGCGGCAATGGCGATCGGCACGGGACTGACCGAATTTGCGGGGCGGTTTCCGGATCGCTTCTTTGACGTTGGCATTGCCGAGGAGCATGCGCTGACGATGGCGGCGGGCATGGCGAGCGGCGGGCTCAAGCCGGTCGTCGCGATTTACTCAACGTTTTTACAGCGCGGATACGATCAGATTCTGCATGACATCTGTTTGCAGAACCTGCCGGTCGTGCTCGCGGTGGATCGCGCGGGACTTGTCGGGGACGACGGCGAAACGCACCAGGGCATCTTCGATGCTTCGTTTTTGTGCAGCATGCCGAACATGACGGTCTACTCGCCCGCAACGCAGCAGGAGCTGATCCATATGCTCGCGCTCGCAATTGAGCGGGGTGAACCTGCCGCCGTGCGCTATCCGCGCGGGAGCCTCATGCAGGCGGTCTCCGCGCAGCCGGTGGAAAAGGGTAAGTGGGAAATTCTGGAACCAATCGCGGAGCAAACCATCGTTGCGACGGGGAGCATGGTTGCGCTTGCGCTGCCGGTGGCTCGCAAACTCGGCGCGGGACTGGTCAATGCGCGAACCATTCAACCGATGGATTATGAAATGCTGGATGTGATTAAGAAGCAAGCCCGCCGCGTAGTTGTTCTGGAAGAAAGCGTGGATTGCCTCGGCCTTCGAATCACCGCCGAGCTCTCGCCGATTCCGGTGGTGCGTATGTGCGCGCCCTGCGCACCCGCGTCGCAGGCGACCGTAAGCCATCAGCGCGCCTGCTGCGGGCTCACCGCGGAAGCGCTGGAAGCGAGCTTGCTGGAGAACCTCCTATGAAAACACGCCTGGACGTCGCCTTGTTCGAACGCGGACTCTCCAAGAGCCGCGAGGAAGCGCGCGCGCTCGTGATGGCCGGGCTGGTCTATCTTGGTGAAACCAAAGCCGAAAAAGCAGGGCAGTTTGTCACGGAAGAGACGGTCATCAACGTACGCGGCGAAACCTGCCCGTTCGTCAGCAGGGGCGGGCTGAAGCTGCAAAAGGCGATGCAGGAATTCCCGATTTCGCTGGAAGGCGCGGTTGCCGCCGACATTGGCGCGTCGACGGGCGGCTTTACGGACTGCATGCTTCAGAGCGGCGCAATACAGGTTTACGCAATCGACGTCGGCTACGGTCAACTCGACTGGAAACTAAGAAGCGACGATCGCGTTGTCGTGCTGGAACGCACGAACGCACGGTTTATGGAGCCCGGCTGGTTTTCGAGCCCGTTGGATTTTGCATCCATCGATGTCTCGTTTATCTCATTAGACAAGATTCTGCCCGCGCTGTATGCCTGCCTCCGGGACGGCGGACAGGTGGTTGCGCTGATCAAACCTCAATTTGAGGCGGGCAAGGAGAAGGTCGGCAAACATGGCGTCGTCTCGCTGGAGGAGACGCATATCGAAGTGGTTGATCGAATTCTTGCGGTGTCCCGCGGGATTGGTTTTTGCGTAAAAGGGCTTTCGTATTCACCCATACGCGGGCCAAAGGGGAACATCGAATATCTCGTATTTCTCGAAAAATGCATAGAAGACGAAAACTGTCACAGCGTAATTGACCATAACACGGCGGTTTCCGTTGTAAAAGAATCCCACATTGTCTGCATATAAAGCATACATATTCATAATTTCTCTTGTATTTTTATAAATGAGGCCGTATAATATGCTCATATTACCAATTTTGGAGCAGAATCTCGAAGATTGCTTTGTTGTCTGCATCCATCCAAACGTTTTTCAATTGGGTCTGGAGCGAATCGTATGAAGATCGGCTTTGCCGGCAATCTGGAAAAAGAAGGCATTGCCGAACTGCGCGGGCAGTTGATGCTGGAGGCGGAGGCGCAACACGCGGTTTGCCTTGCGCTGAACTCTGCGCAGGAGGTTCGCGAACTTCCGCAGGCGCCGGATCTGCTCGTCGTCATTGGCGGCGACGGAACACTCCTTCGGTTTGCGGCGGCTGCCGCCGAGCGCGAGATTCCGATTCTCGGGGTAAACCTTGGGCGCATCGGGTTTTTGAGCGAAATCACGGCGGAGCAGTTTTCGGAATCACTGCAGCGGATTCAAGCAGGCGAAGGGTTTCTCGAAGAGCGAATGATGCTCGAATGCCGCATCAACGGCGAAGAATACCCCAGCTGCCTCAACGACGTGCTTATCTCCAAGAAGTCCTTTTCCGGTACGATTCAGGTGGACCTGTTTTGCGACAATCTCAGCGTCGGCACCGTGTTCAGCGACGGAATTATCGCATCAACGCCGACCGGGTCGACGGCCTACAACCTCTCCGCGGGCGGCCCCGTGGTGACCCAGAACCTGGATTCCATCGTCGTGACACCCGTGTGCTCCCATACGTTGCACATTCGACCCATCGTCAGCGCGCCGGACTCCGTCTGGACCTTCCATGTCAACGGCGAGGGGTTCGTCGCGGGAGACGGCATCAAACTTCGGCGGGTCGATCCGGACGACCGGATCACCGTGACACGATCCAAGCAAACGAGCAAGTTTATTCGATTCTGTGAGCAGAACGTATTCGATCTCATCTCGAGAAAACTAACGTAACCGACGAAACGAACGATAACTCGAAGAACATACCCGATACCCACTTTCGCCGACGGTGGCGACTCTTGGACAGCGAACGACACAAACAACATCGAATCATGGTCTCCGGAAACACCGCACACCGTAATTATCATGAATTATTCGAGGGTTAAGACATGAAAGCGAAAAGACACGATATGATTTCGAAACTGATCGTTTCGGAAAACATTGAAACGCAGGAAGAGCTCGCCGGAAAACTCCGCGACCACGGTTTCTCCGTGACGCAGGCGACCGTTTCGCGGGATATTAAGGAGCTGCGCCTGATCAAGGTGCTCACGCCCGAGGGACGCTATCGCTATGCGACGGTGGAGAAGGCGGAAGCGGATTTGCAGGAGCGGTTTATCCGCATGTTCAGCAACTGCGTGCTTTCCGTTACGAGCGCGGGCAACATGATTGTCATTAAGACCATCGCCGGCAGCGCACCCGCAGCGGCGGAAGCGGTGGACTCGCTGAAGTGGCCGGATGTGCTCGGCTCCATCGCCGGAGACAACACGATTTTCATCGCCGTTCGGGATGCCAAGGTCGTTGGCGACATCATTAAAAAATTCCAGAAGATGCTCAAATAAATCTCCAATTCAATTTGTTTTTTCGAAAACCCCGCGCGCGGGGCTTGTAGTTGAGCGCAAAAACGCGCATACTGAAATCGAAATCATCGCATCATTTCCGAACAAAGGATGCTCAAAAACAGGAGGGCGTCGCGTTTGCTCAAACAACTGTCGATTCAAAACGTCGCGTTGATCGACCGACAACAAATAGCATTCGATAATGGGTTTTCCGTCCTGACGGGTGAGACCGGCGCCGGAAAATCCATTATCATTGAAGCGCTCAATTTTGTACTGGGCGAACGCGCAAGCCGCGAACTCGTGAAATCCGGCGAGGAGAAGGCGAGCGTCGAGGCTGAGTTTCGTCTTGCGCCGAACGAACCGGTATTGGAGGTTCTGCAGGAGCAGGGAATCGAATGCGAGGCGGACGGCGAGCTGGTGCTCTATCGCGAGTTTTCGCTCAGCGGAAAGAACGTCTGCCGCGCAAACGGCACGCTCATCAACGCCTCCGTGCTAAAGCTGCTGGGGGATGCGCTCGTGGACATCCACGGTCAGCATGCGCATCAATCGTTGCTGGACGA
>CAZDXW010000057.1:0-13998 GCA_964509485.1 uncultured Christensenella sp. | reverse complement strand
CCGGGCATGCTGGACGAAATCGAAACCCGGCTGGAACTGATTTCCACGCTCAAACGCAAGTACGGCGCAAACATTGCTGAGATACTGGCGTATCGGGAGCAATGCATCGTCGAACTCGACCAGATCAACAACGCCGAAGAACGCCGCGACCAACTGACTGCGGAGTACACGGCGCACAAGCAGGTCTATGAAGAACGCAGCAATCAGCTCAGCGATATGCGAAAGCAGGCGGCACAGCGACTGTCCGAGCGGATTCTGCCGGAACTGGGCGATCTTGGCATGCCGCATGCCGCGTTTGAGGTTCGTTTTGAAACGTTAAACGGTGAAATCCCCTCCGCCAACGGAATCGACAGCGTCGAGTTTTTGCTTTCCACCAACCGCGGCGAGCCGGTCAAGGCGCTGAGCAAGGTCGCGTCCGGCGGCGAGCTTTCGCGCATCATGCTCTCGTTTAAATCCGTGCTGGCGGATCTCGACGGAATCCCGACCATGGTGTTCGACGAGATCGACAGCGGCATCAGCGGGCAAATCGGTACGGCGCTCGCGGTCAAGATGCGCCAGATTGCGAAGAACCATCAGGTGCTCTGCATCACGCACCTGCCGCAGATCGCCGCCTACGCCAACCAGCAATACTACGTATATAAAGAAGAAAGCGGCGAGCACACGCGTTCGAACGCGGTTCTTCTGGACGAATCGCAGCGCGCGCGTGAAATTGCGCGTATCATGGGCAGCGCGGGGGACGCGGTTGCGCTGGAGCATGCGCAGCGGCTCATCGACGCGGCAAACGAAGCCGTACGGTAGTTGCGGCTACAACAAGTAAATTTCGTGAGAACGTAGAAATAACTTCAGGTACCAAAGTTGATAGAATCGAATCATTGACGGCGCGGGAGAATGGATGAAGAAGAACCTCTTGATTGCGAGCAACAACCTTGCCGATGCAAAGGGCATCGAGGGTGCTTTTTGCAATTTAGAGGAGGTCCAGCTGTTGCCAAGCGTGTTTTCGGGACGGGAAACCATCGACACCATACTTGCGCAGGACGTCGATTTGCTGATTCTCGACCTCTTTTTACACGATCTGGACGGCATCAGCGTGCTGGACTTCATTGGCAAGCTCAACGAGGATCGCCGCCCGCTTGTATTTGTGACAACCGCGTTGGCGGACGACCGCCTGCTGCAAATCATCAAAGACCGGGTCATCTATTGCTTCACCAAACCGCTGAAGTACGAAATCATTCAACTTCGCGTGCTGGAGTTTCTTCGTGTGTTCGAACGGGAAGCCGAGAAGGAAGACGACATCGTCGATCTGCTGGAGAGCCAGATTGCTTCCGGCATTCGCGCGCTCGGCGTTCCGGCGCACCTGAAGGGGTACTATTACCTGCGGGATGCGATTCGCATCTATGCACTCAGCGGCTCCCCGGTGGATTTGAGCATCACGAACGACATCTATCCCACCGTGGCAAAGATTTACAACACGCGCCCGCCGCTGGTGGAGCACGCCATGCGAAACGCAATTGAAATCGCGTGGACGCGCGGCAATCAGGACACGATTCGAGCTTATTTCGGCTATACGGCAAACGATCATAAGGGAAAGCCCAGCAATCTGGAATTCGTCGCGACCATGGCGCAGCGCGCTCTGACCTATCTCAAAAAGTAATCGAAGTACGCTTTCTCGTAAACCGCGTGATACAGCGCGGTTTTTTCTTGTTGGAACGGTACACGAGTTACCAAGGCCGATTGACGGAAACAGAAAATCATCGTAAACTGAAAGAGCTTGAAAGCGAATCAATTAGTTCAGAATCTTCCGAGATTATAGATGAAGAGGATAAACCGATGAGCATGAAACTGCAACGAAAAAAGCGCGCGATCGTGATCGTGCTGGACAGCGTTGGCATTGGCGAACAGCCGGATGCCGCGGAATTTGGCGACGAAGGTTCCCACACGCTGGGCAACATCCGCAAGGTGCGCGGCAAGCTGGATTTGCCGAACCTGACCGCGCTGGGTCTTGCGGCGATTGAGAACAGCCGTCTGGACACCCTCGGCCTCGTGCCGAAGGGCGCCTACGGTCGCTGCGCCGAACTGACCAAGGCGAAAGATACCACCTGCGGGCACTGGGAGATGGCGGGGCTGCCGCTCAAGCAGGCGTTTAAGACCTATCCGCATGGGTTCCCGAAGGAACTGATTGCGGAGTTCGAAGCGAAAATCGGCCGGGGAACACTCGGA
This sequence comes from uncultured Christensenella sp., assembly GCA_964509485.1. Classification (GTDB taxonomy): domain Bacteria; phylum Bacillota; class Clostridia; order Christensenellales; family CAG-138; genus UBA7703. The sequence goes on along the minus strand of CAZDXW010000057.1, from coordinate 11,781 downwards.
AACGAGGTTGCTAGTGGTACGGAGATCATCCAGCGGTTGGGCGACGAGCACGTGAAAACCGGTAAGCCGATTGTCTACACCTCGGCGGACAGCGTGTTTCAGATTGCCGCGCACGAGCACGTGATTCCCCTGCACGAGCAGTACCACATCAATGAGATTGCGCGCGAGATGCTCAACGACGACAACTATCTCATTGGCCGCGTGATCGCCCGCCCGTTTGAAGGGGAAAGCGGCGCGTATAAGCGCACGGAGAATCGCCGCGACTATGCCGTTGAGCCGTTTTCAGACACGATTCTGGACGGGCTGGAAAAGCACGGGCTGACCGTTGTCGGCGTTGGGAAAATTGAGGACATCTTCTGCCATCGCGGGGTTACCATTGTTGACCACACGAAGAACAACCATACCGGCATTGAGTCCACGATCAATTTCCTTGAGCTGGACACCGGCAGTTTCGTCTTTACGAATCTGGTGGATTTTGACATGCTCTACGGCCATCGCAACGACGTGGAGGGGTACGCAACCGCGCTGGAGACCTTCGACGCCGCGCTGCCGCGCATTCTCGACGCCATGTGCGAGGACGATATCCTCATGATTACGGCGGATCACGGCTGTGACCCGACCACGCCGAGCACGGACCATTCGCGGGAGTACATTCCGCTCGTCGTTGCGGGCAAGCACGTGAAGCCAAACGTGAATCTGGGCACCAGAAAGACGTTTGCGGATATCGGAGCAACGGTGTTCGACTATCTCACGGGTGAACAGTGGAACGTTGGCACCTCGTTCCTCAAAGACATTTATCAGGCATAACGCAGGGGAGCAAGGAATGGAACAAGCAATTGAACACGCACTGGAACGCCTGCGCCCGTTGGTAAATGGCGACTGCAAGATCGGACTGATTCTCGGCTCGGGGCTGGGCTCCTATGCCGAGCGAATTCAGAACAAGCGCTTTTTGCCCTACAGCGAGATACCGGGGTTTCCGCAGTCCCGCGTGGAAGGGCACGCCGGGCGGTTCGTCGTTGGCGAACTCTTTGGCAAAACCGTCGTCTGCATGCAGGGTCGGTTTCATTATTACGAGGGATATCCGCAGTCGCAGATTGCGATTCCGATCCGCGTGATGAAGCGGCTCGGCGTAGAGAAACTCCTGCTAACGAACGCGGCGGGCGGCGTGAACCTTGCGTTCTCAACGGGCGATCTGATGCTGATTTCGGATCACATCAACTTCTCCGGTTCGCATCCGCTCATCGGCGAAAACGACGCGTCTTTTGGCCCACGCTTTCCCGACCAGTCGAATGTTTACGACCGCGACCTTCGCGCAAAGGTGAAGAAAGCGGCCAAGGAGGCAGGCGTTAAGCTGCAGGATGGCGTCTATATGATGTTCTCCGGGCCGTCGTTCGAGTCCCCGGCGGAGATTGTGTTTGCGCGCACCGTTGGCGCTTCCGCGGTGGGTATGTCCACCGTACCGGAGGCAATCACCGCCGCGCACTGCGGCATTCAAACCATCGGGATTTCGCTGATCACCAACATGGCGGCGGGGGTTTTGAACCAAACGTTGTCGCACGAAGAGGTGCAGGAGACGGCGGCGCTCGCCTCCGAACGCTTCTCGCTCTTGGTTGACCGAATCGTAGAAACGGTCTTCTAAATAATAAACGCACAGAAATCAAACGTCCGACCCGCAACGGCCGGGCGTTTTGTTTGATATTTGCTTGACTTTGTTTGCTGTTTCAAAAAACGGTGGATGCTGCATTTTACGCGAAGCGTTAGAGCCGTTACGAAACTTGACCGTTTTGCTTGCTCTTTGATCCGCGGCGGGCTTATAATGAAAAAAAGAACCAAGGAGGACTACTGCTTTGATTGGAGTCATATTCGGCGAAAAAGGTACGGGCAAAACCAAGCAAATCCTCGAACTGGCAAACAAATCCGTCCTGGCGTCCAAGGGAACAACGATCTTCATCGACGACGACACGAGTTATATCTACGATCTGTCTACGAAAGCTCGCTTCATCAACGCATCGGACTATGGCATTACGACCCCGAAAATGCTTTACGGTTTCCTTTGCGGTCTTGCGGCGAGCGATTTTGATTTAGAGAACATCTACATCGATGGACTGCTCCGCATCATTGGCCACGAAATCTCCTCCCTGGAAGGCTTGTTCGACGATCTGAAAACGTTCGCTTCGAAGAACAACCTCAACGTATTTATGAGCATAACCGGCAGTAAGGAAACCATTCCTCCGTTTTTAAAGGAATACCTGCTTTAATCCATAGAGCGTGCGCGTGCCGCGCATACCGGTTATGCGCGGCACGCTGTTTATCCAAACGAAAACGGCGGCCCGTTTTTGCGGGTCAAATATGCTGCTGTCAAAACCAGATAGATAGACTATAAGTAAGGATATTTTGTTACCTATGCGATATTTCAGTACACGCGGCGGAGAGCCCGTTTCCGCTGCACAAGCCATTGTTCGTGGAATCAGCCCTTCCGGCGGCCTCTATGTGCCGGAATCGTATCCGAACGTCGCGCCCGCTCCGAAAGCCGACGCCGCGTATGTGGACACCGCGCTGCGCGTGATGCGCGGGTATTTGCCCGAGACGGATGAAGCGCAGCTGCGTGAGATGTTGACTGCGGCCTATTCGAGTTTCGACGCGCCGGAGGTAACTCCGGTGGTCAAGCTGAGCGAGACCGAGCACATTCTGGAGCTCTGGCACGGGCCGACGATGGCGTTTAAGGACGTTGCCTTGCAGATGCTGCCGTATCTGATGCGCAACTCGCTGCAACAGACCGGCGAAACGAAGCAGGTCTATATTCTGGTTGCGACCTCCGGCGACACCGGCAAGGCCGCGCTGGAAGGATTTAAGGACGTGGACGGCACGCGCGTGCTGGTGTTTTACCCGTACGGCGGCGTGTCCGAAGCGCAAAGGCTGCAAATGGTCACGCAGGAAGGCGCAAACGTGGACGTCTGCGCTGTGCACGGCAATTTTGACGACGCGCAGACCGGCGTGAAGCAGATTTTTGCATCCAAAGAAATCGCAGCACAGCTTGCCGAGAAAGGTTGGCGGCTTTCGAGCGCGAACTCCATCAACTTTGGTCGGCTTCTACCGCAGATCGTCTATTACTATACGAGTTACGAAACCCTGCTTTCTCGCGGCGAGATTCAGCCCGGCGAGCGGGTGAATTTCTGCGTGCCCACGGGCAACTTTGGCGACATTCTCGCGGGCGAATATGCGCGCCGGATGGGGCTGCCGATCCACAAGCTGATCTGCGCCTCCAACCGAAACAACGTACTGACCGACTTCTTCGAGCGCGGCGTTTACGACGACAACCGCCCGTTCTATCAGAGCATGAGCTGCTCGATCGACATCCTGATCTCCTCCAATCTGGAGCGCCTGCTCTTTGAGCTGGCGAACCGGAACGACGCAACCATTCGGGAGTGGATGGGTGCGCTGAAGGAAAAGGGGATGTACGCCCTGCCGAAACCGGCGCTGGAAGAGCTATCAAAAACGTTCGCCGCGGGCTGGTGCACCGAAGAGGACACGCTGGAGACAATTCAGCGCATCTTCCGGCAAACAGGCTACCTGATGGACCCGCATACCGCCGTTGCGCAGTGCGTCTACGAGCGCTACGTGAAAGCGACCGGCGACAACACAAAGACGGTTCTGCTGTCCACTGCGAATCCATACAAGTTTGCCAGCGACGTACTCGGCGCGTTCGAAACCGCCGGTACGGACGATTTTGCCAACGTGGAGCGGCTGTTCAAGCTCTCCGGCATGAAGATTCCCGCCGGAATCAGCGGACTCTCCGGAAAGCCGGAGCGGCATCTGGATGTCTGCGAGCTGAGCGAAATGCCGGGTCGCGTGGTAAAACCAGTATTGTAAAACACGAATATCGCCCGGGACAACCGTCAGGCGATTGTAACGGGTGAAACCAGAAAGAAGAGACCAGATACGAACATCAAACGACCGGATTCCTCAACAATTTCGATTGCCGTCTGCATCGTCATCATAGCGATTTTAACGTTTACGCTGGCGTTCGTGCTCAACGAGCGCAATCAGGAGCGCGCGGTGGATGTTTCCTCCGTGCAGAATCTCGCGGAAGCAATCCGCTCGGAGTATTATTTTTACGATGACAAACAGCTCGACGAGCAAAAGCTCGTTACCGGCGCGATGCGCGGCATGGTCGGAACGCTGGACGATCCTTATTCGCAGTATTTTACGGAAGATGAATACAATCAACTGTTGACGACCAACTCCGGCGACTACGTTGGACTGGGCATCAACATTCAGGTGCCGGACAGCATCGGCAGCGAGGTAATCACCGTCTACGAAGGCGGCGCGGCCGATCAAGCGGGCATCCGCCCCGGCGATATCTTCGTGAAGATCAACGGCAAAGCGACGGCGAACCTGACCATGGAAGAACTGGTCGCCTGTTTTTCGACCGACGACAACGTGCCGGATGTAATCGTCTACCTACGAGACGGAGTGGAGACAACCGTTACCGTGCAACGGGCGGAAGTGCACATCAACCGCGTCGTCTCGACGGTCTACCAGGGCAACGTCGGGTACATTCGCATCTCGGAGTTCAACGGTTCCGTGGTGGACGATTTTTGGAACGCAGCAACCGAACTGCGCGATCAGGGAATTCGAAACCTGATCATCGACCTAAGGGACAATCCCGGCGGCGGATTGAACGAAGTGCTGAAGGTTGCCAATCACTTGGTTCCGAAGGGCAAGGTCGTCGTCACCATCCGCTCCAAGAGCGGGGACGATAAGGTTTACTATTCGGAAGGTGACGAGCGGCTGAACATGAACCTCGCGGTGCTGGTCAACGACTATTCCGCCTCCGCAAGCGAGCTGCTCACCGGCGCGCTGAAGGATTATCATCTGGCCACGGTGGTTGGTATTCAAACATTTGGCAAAGGCATAGTTCAGAGCTTTTTCCATCTGCCGGGCAACGGCGGCTGGGCAAAGTTCACGACGGACGCTTACTATACGCCCAACGACGTTTGCATTCAGGGCGTTGGCATTACGCCGGATATCGTCGTTAAGTTGCCGGATGATCTGAAGAACACCAGCATCGAACTGCTCGATCCCGCGCAGGACACGCAGCTCAAAGCCGCGCTCGCGCTCTTTGCGCAGCAAACCGAGGCAAAACAACACATCGATCAATAACTATAATCAAATAGGAGTAAGAACTATGCAGCGAATTCGCGATATCTCCCTTTCCGCAAGCGGTGAACAAAAGATCGACTGGGTACGGCGTAATATGCCGATTCTCAACGGAATTCGCGCGTCATTTGAACGCGATCTGCCGTTTCGTGGACTCAGAATCGCGCTTTCGATTCATCTCGAGGCAAAGACGGCCTATCTCTGCCGCGTGCTGGAAGCGGGCGGCGCCGAGATGTACGTCACCGGCAGCAACCCGCTATCGACGCAGGACGACATTGCCGCCGCGCTCGCCGAGGGTGGAATCAACGTATTCGCGCTGCACGGCTGCTCGAAAGAGGAGTATCAGGAGTGCATCGACAGCGTGCTGCTGGCAGAGCCGGACATCATTGTGGACGATGGCGGCGATCTGGTGCACACGATCCACACGCGCTTTCCGCACCTGATTCCCAAGATTCTTGGCGGCTGCGAAGAAACGACAACGGGCATTGTGCGCCTTGTTGCGATGGACAAGTCTAAGGAACTGCGCTTTCCCATGTTCGCGGTCAACAACGCGGACTGCAAGCATCTGTTCGACAATCGCTATGGCACGGGCCAGAGTGTGTTTGACGCAATTGACCATACGACCAACCTCGTGGTCGCGGGGAAAACCGTCGTTGTAGCGGGATACGGTTGGTGCGGCAAGGGCGTTGCCATGCGTGCAAAAGGCCTCGGCGCGAACGTCATCGTCACCGAGGTTGACCCGATCCGGGCGATTGAAGCGGTCATGGACGGTTTTCTCGTGATGCCAATGATCGAGGCGGCGCGCCTTGGCGACCTGTTCATTACCGTGACGGGCGACATCAAGGTCGTTGACGAGCCGGAGTTCAACGTGATGAAGGACGGCGCAATTCTGACGAACGCGGGACACTTTGACGTAGAGGTCAACGTGCATCGTCTTGCGGAGATCGCCGTGGACAAACAGCAGATGCGCCCGAACATCGTCGGTTTCCAACTCAAGAACGGGCGTTGGCTGCATGTCATCGGCGAAGGCCGCCTGGTCAACCTCGCCGCCGGAAACGGGCATCCCGCCGAGATCATGGACATGAGCTTCGGCATTCAGGCGCTCTGCGCGCGCTATGTGGCGGATCACCGCGGACAACTTGTGCCAAAGCTCTATGCAGTGCCCGCGGAGATTGACCGCGAGGTTGCAATGCGGAAACTGGACGCCCTTGGCGTGAAGATCGACCAGCTGAGCGCCGAGCAGGAAGCGTATCTGCAGAGTTGGAACGCCTAAATTCGTGGTTTACAAGGCGTTTTGAAGCTGATAAAATAGCATGTGGCGCGACGTTTTTACTCGCGGAGCCTATTGTTTTTATAATCCGTTCCATCGGCAAATCGTCGTTTCATCTTTTTCGATCTCTGTGGAAATCATATCCGTGCTAGACGGATCAATATACGCGCTAAACGCGTTCAAAGAATAAGTACAGGGGGAACCGAAATGAAGGAATACACCGCGAAAGACATTCGTAATATTGGCGTTTTCGGCCATGGCGGCGAGGGGAAGACCACGCTGACCGAGGCGATGCTGTTCAACGCCGGGCTGATCGACCGATTGGGCAAGGTTGAAAACGGCAGCACGACGACCGACTTCGACCCCGAGGAAATCTCTCGCGGCATTTCCATCAACATGGCGCTTGCGCCGCTCGAGTGGAAAAACACGAAGGTAAACGTCATTGACGCGCCGGGATTCTTCGACTTTTACGGCGAAGTAACCGCCGCGATGTCGCTGGCCGACAGCGCGCTGATCGTCATCGGCGCGGTATCCGGTCCGGTAGTCGGCGCGGAAAAAGCGATGGCCATGTGCGAAAAAGCGCACAAGGCGCGCATGATCGTCATCAACCAGCTCGACCGCGAGAACGCGAACTTCGAGAAGGTCATGGGCGAAATCAGCGCGAAGTTTGGCCCCAGCGTGGTTCCGATTCAGCTGCCCATCATCGAAGGCGGCGTGTTCAAAGGCTACGTGGACATCGTCCATATGGTTGGCAAACTCTTTGACGGCAAAGGCGAAAAGGAAATCGAGATTCCGGCAAACCTCAAGAAGGAAGCGGAATCCCTCTACGAAAAGCTCACCGAAGCGGCTGCGGAAGCGGACGAAGAACTCATGGAGAAGTACCTCGAAACCTTCGAGCTTTCCCGTGAGGAAATGCTCAAGGGTCTGTCCGTCGGCGTTCGGGACGGCGTGATCACGCCCGTTACCTGCGTTTCTGCGGCGCAGAACATCGGCGTTGGCACGCTGCTGGACAACGTTGTGCACTATCTGCCCTCCGCCGAACTGGCGAAGGCGCCCAAGGCGACCAGCGCCAAGACCGGTGCAGAGGTCGTTGTTTCCCAGAACGGAAAATTTGCCGCGCAGGTCGTCAAGACCACGTTTGACCAGTTTGGCAAATACTCCATTGTAAAGATTTATCGCGGCGCGCTCGACGTCTCCGTTACCCCCTACAACACGAGCGCGGAGAAGGCCGAAAAGCCCACGGTTCCCGCGATTATGCGCGGTAAAAAGACATATCCGGCGGAAAAACTCTTTGCGGGCGATATCGGCGCGCTGCCGAAGCTGCAGTACACAGCAACGGGCGATACGCTCTGCGACGCGGCTGATCCGGTCATTTTTGAGCCGATTGACTTCCCGAAGCCCGCGATTTCGCTGGCAGTTACCGCGAAAAAACAGGGTGAGGACGACAAGGTCATCTCCGGCCTGAACCGCATCAAGGAAGAAGACCCGACCATCCAGATCGAGAAGAACGCCGAAACCGGCGACGTGCTGATTCAGGGCCTTGGTGAAATGCACATCGAGGTTGTCTGCGGCAAGCTCCGCAACAAGAACAACGTTGAAGCGCAGCTGGCCGACCCGCGCATTCCGTACCGCGAAACAATTCACACCATGGCGGAAGCGGAAGGCAAACATAAGAAGCAATCCGGCGGCAGCGGCCAGTACGGCGTGGTTCAGATGCGCTTTGAACCGGCTCCGGAAGGCGTCGAGTTCGAGTTCGTCAACGCCATCGTCGGCGGCGTGGTTCCGAAGGAATTCATTCCCGCCGTTGAAAAGGGGCTTAAGGAAGCGCTCGTGCACGGCGTGCTTGCGGGCTACCCGATGGTCAACCTCAAAGCGACGCTCTACGACGGCAAATATCACCCCGTCGATTCCAAGGAAGTTGCGTTCAAATCCGCCGCACGCCTGTCCTACAAGGCAGCCTGCGCAAAGGCGAACCCGACCCTCATCGAGCCAATCTATCGCTACGAAATCTTCGTTCCGAACGATTACGTCGGCGCGGTCAGCGGAGACCTCTCTTCCCGCCGCGGACGCATGCTGGGCATGAACCCGGTAGACGGCGGTACCGTCGTAGTAGCGGAAGCGCCGCTCTCGGAAATGTTCAAGTACGCGACCGACCTTCGCAGCATGTCGCAGGCGCGCGGCTCGTTTACGAGCGAGTTTGTCCGTTATGAGGACGTTCCCGCCAACATCGCCAAAAAGATCATCGAGCAGGCGAAGAAGGAAGAGGAAGAGGAAGAATAACGAACCCAACAGCGGAGGGCGGAATATCCGCCCTCCGTTTTCATTTGTGTTGGAGCATTCCCGTGCGGATCGGGACTTTTACCAAGAAGGAGGAGCCATGCAGAAATTCACCGCGTCCGTCGACCGGCAGGCAACCATGCTGCTCGACATGACATTCTGGAGCAGCATTGTGGTGATCGTTCTTCTCATGATCGTGAACACGGTCAATCTACTGCGAGCAAACGCGGGCGGTGAGCCGCTGATTTCGCTGGCTTCGCCGGATCTGATTCTGATTGCGAGTCTTGCAATCTGCGTTTGGCTGTCGTTCGGCGGCGTCCGTGCGCTCGCGACAAAGAAGCGCCTCTCGCGTGTTTGCGTCTGCTGCTCGGAAGAAAGCGTGGACGGCGTATCCATGCCGAATCCGGCAAACGGGGATGAGGGGGAGCCGTTCTCCCTGCCGTATCAGGACATACGGTTTGTCGGTTCGGTCGACGTGCCGCTGACCAAGCGCCAGCAGGTGCCTTCGCTGAAGCTGAAGGACGACCAGCGCAGCTATATCGTGCCCGCGCCGGAAGGGCTGCCGGAGATCGTGCGCATCATCTCCGATCGAATGACGGCGAATTAAGGCGAACGAAAACGAGAGTGTAACCAAATCACAGAAAGAAACACAAGACCAATTGTATTCAATTGGTCTTTTTGCTATACTCTTAGCAAATAAGAATAATTCTTATTACAAAAGAAATCATGCTTTAGAAAGGAAGTTTTCTGGTATGAAACGATACATGATGACGGCTGTGATTCTGGTTCTTGTTTCGATCTTTGCGGTTGGCTGCGCCAGCGCGGGAACCAGCAGCGCGGCTGCAGCTGCGACGACCGCGCCCGCTGCAACGCAGGCTCCTGTCGCAACGACGGATGCCGCCGCAACAACCTCGGCAGGCATAACCACCGGTTCTGCTGAAAACGGTACGCTGGAGCTCACACTTGCCGAACTGGCAAAGTATAACGGCAAAGACGGTCAACCCGCCTATGTGGCGGTGGATGGCATCATCTACGACGTTTCCGCTTATCCGAAATGGAAGAACGGCGAACACAACGGTTACTCCGCCGGAAATGACCTGACGGAGATCATCAAGACGAAATCGCCGCATGGCGTCGCCAAACTCAAAGGCGTACCCGTCGTTGGCAAACTGATTGACGGTTAATGTCGAAATAAAACAGAACGCCCCATCGGGGCGTTCTGTTTTATGTTACTTGGTTTCTTCCTCAGGGGATTCTGAATCGGCTGAACTTTCTTTGCGAAAGTATTGATAAACCGATTCCGCCGTACGGGTGTCAATCAACGGCACCGCGGCCAGCTCTTCCTGTGACGCCGATTTGATGGCCTCAATCGTTAAGAACGCATCGAACAGGGCGCGCTTTCGCTTGTCGCCCACGCCGGGGATGCTGTCCAGCACGGAGTAGAGCGCGTTGCGGTTGTGAATGTTGCGATGGTAACTGATGGCAAAGCGGTGCGCCTCGTCGCGCAGGCGCTCAATCAGGTGCTGCGGGGCGGAGTTTCGCGGTAGTTGAATCGGCGTTTCTTCGCCGGGGATATAGATGGTTTCGCTGAGCTCCGCAAGGCCGATGGTCGGAATAAAGTCGAGCGAGAACGATTCGAGCACATCGAGCGCAACCTGAAGCTGCGCGGGGCCGCCGTCCATGACGAGCAGGTCCGGCAAGGGAAGAAATCCCGCTTCGTTTTCCTCCGCTTTTTGAAAGCGCCTGGTCAGCGCCTCGCGCATCGCGATCAGGTCGTTTCCACCTGCTTCCGCGCGAATGCGGAAGCGTCGATAGGCGCTCTTGTCCGGCTGCCCGTCCGTAAAGACGACCATGGAGGAGACGGTGTCCCGCCCTTGAATGTGGGAGTTATCGAAGCACTCCAACCGCGTTGGTACCGTTTCAAGGCCAAGGATGGCGCTGAGCTGGGACAGGGCGCCTTCGCCACGCTCCCAGGCGCGTTTTTGCAGGGACGCATCCTTTTCGAGCACGTCCAGACAGTTACGATACGCCATCTCCGCCAGCCGCCGCTTTTCGCCGCGCTGCGGGCGATGCACCTCAACCTTGCGCCCGGCGAGTCCGGTGAGCCAGGAGGAGATCGCCTCCATGTCGGAAGCATCCTGATAGAGCAGCACTTCCGGCACGAACGTCGCGGATTCCGCGTAATACTGCGAGAGAAACGCGCTGAGAATGTCCGCATCGGACTCTTCCAAATCCGCGTCCATGCGGAACTTTTCGGTTCCGATGACCTTGCCGTTGCGAACAAACAGCGCAAAGACGAGCGTGTTTGTGTCGAGTCGCGCGAGCGCAAAGACGTCCAGCATGGTGTTCGTTGTCGCGATGACAACCTGCTTTTCGTTGAGGCTCTCAATGGCGCGAATCCGGTCGCGCAGAGAGGCCGCGCGCTCAAAGTCCATCGCTTCCGCGGCAGTGGACATCTGCTCGTTCAGCGTGCGCAGGATCTCGGTCGTGTTGCCGGAGAGAAACGAGAGCACCTCGTCGAGCAGTTTGTGGTATGCTTCGCGCGTAATTTCACCGGAGCAGGGCGCGCAGCATTTGCCGATGTGGTACATCAGGCAGGGGCGCTCGCGCCGCGCAATCATGCGCGCAATGTCCTTTTTACACTGACGAATCGGGTAATGCTCGCGCACGAGTGCGAGACCGTCCCGCAGCAGCAGGCCGGAGAGGAAGGGGCCGAGGTACTTCGCGCCGTCTTTCTTGATTCGGCGGACGACCTCAAGGCGCGGGAAATCCTGCCGCAGGTCAACACGAATGTAGGGGAAATGCTTGTCGTCCTTGAGCAGGATGTTGTATTTCGGCTTGAATTCTTTGATTAAGTTGGACTCGAGCGAAAACGCCTCGGTCTCGTTTGCGACGCGGATGTATTCGAAATCCGCGATCTGCCGCACCATGGCCGTAACCTTTGGTGGATGGTTCTTTGACGACTGAAAATACTGCCGAACGCGATTCTTCAGCGAGATTGCTTTTCCAACATAAATCACTTCGCCGGCGGCGTTGAACATCTTGTACACGCCGGGCGAAGAGGGGAGTAATTT
>CAZDXW010000056.1:3003-20770 GCA_964509485.1 uncultured Christensenella sp. | reverse complement strand
CACTCCTTCTTGAGAGCGCCGACAAGGTCGTATTCCGCGAGCAGAACTTCCAGTTCGCTCGCGTGATCCGGCAATTTCGCTTTTCCCAGCGCGAGCAATTGCCGCGCGAGCGCAAGCATCAAGTGCCGCTCGGTGATGCTTCCACCATCCGCAAACTGGGACAGCGGCAGCACGTCCCGCTCCAAATCGAGCGAAACGCCGTCGGCCGCATAGAGCGCGTTGATGCGCGCAAGCATTTCTTTATTGCGGGCGTTTCTGCGTTCGCGTAGCGGCGCGAAATACGCCTGCACCTTCTCGATATTCTCATGTGGCACGGCGTGCAGCACCATGTAGCTGTTGCCAATCTGATCCGGATTGTTTGTCCGCCGGTCGGCAAACGCGGCCTCGCGAAACGACACCCGCGCCTCGACCCCAATCGTGGTCGGGATGCCAACGATCCTACCCGCCTCTATGAACTCCCGCGCGCCGCCCATGCTGTCGTGATCCACGATGCCGCAGGTAGCGAGCCCTTCCGCACGCGCGGCGTAGACCGCAGCGGTAGGCGAATACGGCGAAAACGAATAGGTCGTGTGGATGTGGTTGTTGACCATGCGCGGGTCAACGGGAGGGAAACTTGCGCGCGCTACCGCGCGCGTTAACGCCGAAAGGCGCACGTCTTTTGATCCTTTATTTAAACTTTTCAACAAAGAAAGTTCGATCATCGCAGCATCACCTGTCCGCCGGTGACCGGGATTGCCTGTCCTGTTTCAAACGTCTGCTCCACGGCGTAGATAATCGCCTTGGCGACGTCGCTCGGCAGGCAGCCGCGTTTGATGAGCGACTTGCTCAAATAAAACTGCTTGACGTCCTCAATGGTCTTCGCACCCGGCACCTTGTTTGCGCGAAGGTATTGCACAAACAGCCCCCGCTCTGGATCGCTCCATAGCGGGCCATCGTAGTAGTTGCCGGGGCAGACCGCGTTGACCTTGATGTTGTACGGCGCGAGCTCCAGCGCAAAGCTCTCGACAAGCCCGATGCCGCCGAACTTACCGCCCGCGTAGGCAAAGTTTTTGTTGCTGCCCTCCAGCCCGCTCTTGCTGTTGATCTCGATGATATCGCCCATCCAATTCGGGTCGGCGGAAAACTGCGCGCGAAAAATTCGCTGAGCGTATTTCACGCAGGTGAAGAACGCGGTGTAGTTGATCGCCGTGACGAACTCAAAATCCTGCTTCTCCATTTCGTCCAGCGAGCCCGCCTTGAGCACGCCCGCGTTGCTGACGAATAGGTCCAGCCCGCCAAACGACTCCACGCACGCGGCAATCATGCCCGCGACGCTCTCTTCGCTCGACACATCCACCTTCACCGCGACCGCGCGCTCGCCAAGCGACGCCGCGACCGTGTTTGCCAGCGGCTCGTTGAGATCCGCAATCACCACGCAGGCGCCCTCGCGGTAGAGTTCCTCGGCAATGCCCTTGCCAAAGCCCTGCGCGCTGCCGGTGACAATCGCGATCTTGCCGCCGAGGCGTCCCGCGATCTTCTTTCGATTATGTATCTCTGCGGAAGCGATTTGCTCCCATCTTGCTAGATCAATCATGCCTGTTTCATCTCCATATAACCCAGCAGTTTGCCGTATGCGTCCTCCCAGGCCTGCGTTCTGCGGCTTTCGTACACCTCCGTCGCAAACGACGCGCGAACCACCGCGCGCGCATCCTCGACGCCGCCGAGTTCGCCCAGAGCGACCGCCTGCATCAAGAGATTTCCCACGCAGGCGCTCTCCACCGGCCCCGCGACGACGGTTCTGCCGGTCGCGTCCGCCGAAAGTTGATTCATCAGTTTGTTCTTGGTGCCGCCGCCGACGATGTTGAGCTGGTCGATGCGCCCGCCGCGGTAGCCCTCCAGCGTTTCCAGCGCGAAGCGGTACTTCAGCGCAAGGCTGTCGTAGATGCAGCGCGCCACCTCGCCAACCGTTTGCGGTACAGGCTGGCGCGTCCGTTCGCAGAACGCCTGTATCTTCTTTTGCATGTTTCCCGCGGCGTAAAAGCTCGCGTCGTCCGTGTCGATGATGCTCACGAGTCCCGGGCAGACGCGCGCCTGCTCGTCGATTTCATCATAACTCAAAAACGTGCCCTGCCGCTGCCAGTCCCTTCGGCACTCCTGCACGAGCCAGAGCCCCATGATGTTCTTGAGCAGGCAGAAAGTGCCCTGCGCGGTGCCTTCGTTGGAAAAGTTCGCGGCAAACACCGCGTCGGCCTTGACCGGCTGCTCGACCTCGACGCCAAAGAGCGACCAGGTTCCGCTGGAGCAGAACGCAAAGTTCCCCTCTCCCGGAATTGCCGCGACGGCGGAGGCCGTGTCGTGCGAACCCACCGCCGCAAACGGCACGGGATCGATGCCCAGCTCCTCCGCTACCGCGGGGCGAATTTTTCCCCGCAGCGTGCCCGCGAAGTCAACGTCCGTAAAGATGTTCTGCGGAATGCCGAGCGCGCGCAACGTGTCTTTATCCCAGCGGCGATGCTCGCCGTCGTAGAGCATGCTTGTGGTCGCAATCGTGTATTCCGTTCGTTTCTCACCCGTGAAGAAGTAGCCGTACAGGTCCGGCGAAAAGAGCAGCGTTTCGGCCTGCTGCAACGCAGGGTCACTCTCCTGCACGCGGGCGTAGAGTTGATAGACCGTGTTGAACGGCATGCTCGCAATTCCGGTGCGCGCAAAGAGCGTTTTTTGCGGAACCACCGCGTGCACGTTTGCCATTCCCTCCGGCGTGCCGTTTCGATAGCAGCGGGAGTTGCCAAGCAACGCGCCGTTTCGGTCGATGAGGCCAAAGTCGACGCCCCAGGTGTCCACGCCGAAGCAGTCCGCGGCGATTCCCTCGTGTTTGAGCCGGAGGAACGCCTCCTTCATCTGCCGGTAGAGGCCGAGCGCGTCCCAGTAATACAGGCCGTTTTGCTCCACCATGGGGTTGTCGAAGCGATGGATCTCGTTGAGCGCGATGCGCGCTCCGTCGAACGCGCCGAGTACGGCGCGCCCGTTTGAAGCGCCGAGATCAAACGCGAGCAGATTTCTGGATTTCATGCGTTTCCTCCCCTGTTCCGGCAGTCGATTTAAACACGTTGCAGCTCACCAGTGTAAAACTATCGGTACAGCGGGCCGTAAGCGGCGCAGGCGCGATAGTCCGCGCTCTCCAGATCGTCCGTACCAAACGCACTCCAAACCGCAGGGCGGAAGATCCGCTCGGCGGAAACGTTGTGCATCGAAACCGGAATGCGCAGCATGGACGCCAGCGTAATGAGTTGATCGCCAATGTGCCCGTAGCAGAACGCGCCGTGGTTCGCGCCCCAGTTTGCCATCACGCTGTAAACGTCCGTAAACGCGCCCTTGCCGGTCAGCGTCGGCGCAAACCAGGTGGTAGGCCAGGTTTTGTCCGTGCGCTCGTCGAGCGTTTTGTGCACGTCCGGCTCCAGCTCGCAGGTATATCCCTCCGCGAGCTGCAGCACGGGGCCAAGGCCCTTGACGATGTTCAGCCGCGCCATGGTCACAGGCATGCCGCCGCGCGTGCCATGGATAAAGTGCGAGGAGTAGCCGCCCCCGCGGAAGTAGAATTGATCCGCTGCGCACCAGTCGGTCGCGCTCAGGCAAGCCTTCGCATCCGCGTCTGTCATCTCATAAAACGGCTTGATCGTCGGCGTACCGCCGACGTCGCTCACCGCGCCGGAACCGTCCAGCGAGGCCGCGCCGGAGTTGATCAGGTGAATGATGCCGTTCTTGGCGTGCCCTTTCAGCTCCTTGCCGGTGACGCGCTTGACCGCTTCCGGGCTCCAGTAAGTGCGAACGTCCGCAAAGATGCCGGGGCGGTTTGTCAGCAGGTGCTCAAAGAGCATCGTCATCGCATTGAGCGTGTCGTTCTCGGTGCCGATGACAAACGCTTCCCGCAGCCCGTTCCAGTCGAATTGGGTGTTTAGCATGGCTTCGAGGAAGTCGAAATTCGGTTTGTAGTCCGTCCACTGCCGCTGACCCTGAATGCCAGCGACGATAGCGTTGTGTCCGTCCGCCTCTTCCACGTAGCCCATCTCGGCCAAGCGCGGGTTGCCAATCATCAGGTCGCGCACAATCAGCATGCTCTTGACGACAAACGCCCACTGCGCGTCCTTTTCTTCCCGCGAATATTGAATCTCCTTCGGGTTCTTGTCGATGCCCTCGCGGCAGTGCTCCTTGGTCCATTTCAGCGCGCGCTCGAACTCCTCGTGATCGTAAATCCCGTTGTCAATGCGGCGCAGAATCTCCGTTTCGTCCACGCTCTCGCTGCGCAGACCAAAATATTCCAGCAGCATTTCCTGATCCAGAATGCTGCCCGCGATGCCCATGCACATGGAGCCAATCTGCAGGTAGCTGTTCTGGCGCATAGCCTTTGCCGCAAGCCCCGCCTGCGCAAAGAGCAGAATCTTTTTCGCCACGTCCTCGGGAATGGCGGTGTCCGTCGCGTCCTTTACGTCGCGCCCATAGATGCCAAACGCGGGCAGCCCCTTCTGCGCATGTGCCGCGAGCACCGCCGCGAGAAACACTGCGCCGGGACGCTCCGTGCCGTTGAAGCCCCAAACGGCCTTGATCGTACTGGGGTCGGCGTCCATCACCTCGGTGGAATAGCACCAGCAGGGCGAAACCGTCAGCGTAATCGTCACGCCCGCCTTTTCAAACTTGGACTGGCAGGCGGAAGCTTCCTTTACGCCGCCAATGGTCGTGTCCGCGAGGACGACCTCCACCGGCGCGCCGTTCGGATAGCGCAGCTCTTCGGCAATCAGCTTCGCTGCCGCCTTGGCCATGTTCATCGTCTGCGTTTCCAACCCCTCGCGAACGCCGTTCCGGCGCCCGTCGATGCAGGGACGAATGCCGATCTTCGGCAGGTCAATCGCGTAACGGTTCATACTCTGTTCTCCTTCAATATTTGGTGTCGAAATTTATTATTTGCGTCAGAAAGTCGCTTTCTGTTTACTCCTTATACGGGCGGTTGTGCAGGTGGCTCTTGAGCCGAATCACCTGCGGATAGGGCAGCTCCTCGCCCGCCATGCGCTTGAGCAGTACCTCGCCCGCCTTCTGCCCCATCAGCTTAGCGGGTTGTTCGATGATCGACAGCGGCGGGGAAACGATTCGACAGAGATCCACCGCGTCGAACCCGACGAAGCCGACGTCCCGGCCGAGCACGATTCCGCGCTCGTGCGCGGCGGTGACCGCGCCCATCGTCATGTCGTAGTTGGTCACGCAGAGCGCCGTCGGCGGCGTCGGCTGATCCATCAGTTGGTTAAACAGCCGGTAGCCGGACTCAAAGTCGTATTGCCCGATTCGAATCAGGCCGCTGCCTGCGTCGTCCTCGCCGGACGGAACGCTCTCGCAGTCGATGCCATAGTCCTCCAGCGCGCGCCGGTAGCCGACCATACGCTCGTTCGCCGTGGAAATGCCGAGCGGGCCCGCGATGATGCTGATGCGCCGGTGTCCCGCGCCAATGAGCTGTTCCACCGCGCCGTATGTCGCATTGAGGTTGTCGACAACGATGCTGTCGCAGGTAAAGCCCGGAATCGTCCGGTCAATCAGCACCATCGGCATTTCGCTGCCACGGGCGTTGCGAATCTCTTCCAGCTCTTTTGCGGAGACGAACTGCGCGGCGAGCACAATGCCGTCCACGTTGTTGTTGCAGAGCACGCGGAGTTTCTCGCACTCCAGATCGCGGTCAAAGTCGTAACTGCAAACAAACGATGTGTATCCGGCTGCGCGCAGCTCGCGATCCAGTGCGGAGAGCACCTCACCGAAGAACGGGATGGAGAGCGTCGGAATCACGACGCCGACCGTCATCGTACGGTTCGTTTTGAGGCTTCTGGCGTTTCGGTTGACCCGATAGCCAAGCGCCTCCACCGCCTCGTCGATGACGCGCCGGTTTTTCTCGCGGACGTTTCCGCCGTTGAGGTATTTCGAGATTGTCGCCAGCGACAGCCCCGTTCGTTTTGATACGTCTTTAATCGTGGACAAAATGAATTCCTATCGTGCCGCTTTGTGGCGGCCTTTCGTTTGAAAATTCGATACGATTGATTCTCTTTGCGTACAGGTCGAGAAAGCCAAGAAATCGAAGAAACAGAAAAGTGAAACGTTTTGTTTTCTGGTTTGATTCTAGCATTTTCTTCAAAGCAACGTCAAGAGAAATCTGTTTTATCACGGTTTTAGAGAAGAATTGTGATGAAATCAACTCGTTTTCTTCGAAGATCGGCTCTTTTCTTCCTACCTTGTAGCTTTCTTCGTCGAATAAGCAGCATTTAATACGAAACGTTTCGCTTTTGAATTAAAAAAGCTCCCTGCTCAATCGGGCAGGGAAAATGTAGAAGCAATTATTCTAAAAAGAATCTTTACCGTTTGCCGCTTTCGCGCGCAAAGCGTTCGCCGTCGATCCAAAGCCCCAGCCCCGGATTCGGAATGTAGTAGATCTCCTCGCCGTCCGGCAAGGTGTTGTACCCGCTCTTGAGCGTTGCCGGATCGTAGCGTCGTAGCGCCTCGTCGAGATCCAGCGACGTATACCCCACCTGCGAAACCACCTCGCGCAGGCTATCGCGAACCGCGTAGGAAACGGTAAATCGTCCGTCGCTGGAGCCGTGAATCAGGTGCGCCGCGGCGCTGGCGTTCTCGCGCAGGTCCGCGCAGTCCGCGCGATTCAGTAACGCTATCGCCCGCTCGCGTCCGCAATAGCCGTACTTGCGAATCAGCGCGTCCACCTGCCTGTCCTCGCCAAACGCATCTACGCCCGGCGCGAGAATGACCAGCTCGCCGCCATCCGAAATCGCCATGCGCGTGCGGTAGATCGCCTTGTTGCCAAGCCACGTGCTGTGGTATTCCTTCGGGTCGAGGTACACAACGCATTTCGCAATGCCGCGCGGCAGAAACGTGATGTTCTGTTGCTGCGAAAGCGCGATTGCCGCCTCCAGCGCGTCCCGCTCCCGCCCGCCGAACAGGCCGTGGGTGCGCGTTTCCCCCTCCGGCGCGGTGGTTACGGTGAGCAGAAACAGCACCGGCCGCTCGCTCAGGAAATGTGCAAGCGCGTAATCCATCACCTTTCGCACCGGCGAACCGTCCCGCCCCATGACGCGCTCCATGCCGTAGAGCGCGCCGAGCAGATGCGTGCTGTGGATGATGCCCGCGCCGCCCGCGCCAACGAAGATGTTTTTCGCGTGATTGGACATGCCGATGACCTCGTGCGGAACGACCTGCCCCAACGAGAGAATGAGGTCGTAGGACTCGTCCATGACGATCCGGTTGACCTCAATCGGAATCGGCGTCGTCCAGAGCCCGTCCGAGTAGCGGGCAATCTCCTCCCCCGGCACCTCGCCAATGTTCACCACGTCCGTGCGCCAGCGGTGCTCTAAGATCCGCTCAAACGGAATCTCGCCGAACATGTCCGCCGCCTCCGTGCGCGTCATCGGGCGATGGGTGCCCAGCGCCGGCAGCAGATCCACCTCCGCGCCGCGGATTGTGTAATACGAGTAGCAAACCTGCGTGAGAAACCCCGCCTTGCTGTAGTAGCGCGTATAATCCGGCGGCATCAGAAGCACCTTCTTTGCCGGGTGCTGCTCCAGAAGCGCGATCAGTCCCGCGCGCAGCTCGTCGTCCGTCAGCCCCTGTTCGGTTGTCGCGCGCAGACAGAGTTCCATGCCGCTATACCCCCGCGTAGGCGGAGAACCCGCCGTCCACCGCGAGCACAACGCCAGTCACGAAACTCGCCGCTTTGTCGTCCAGCAGAAACAGCAGCGCGCCGAGCAGTTCCTCCGGCTCGCCGAAGCGGCCAAGGGGCGTGCTCTTGAGAATCTTGAGCGTGCGCGGGGTCGGCGTTCCGTCCTCGTTCCAAAGCAGCTTGGTGTTCTGCCGCGTGGAGAAGAAGCCGGGCGCAATCGCGTTTACGCGAACGCCGCTCTGCGAAAAATAGACCGCGAGCCAGCGCGTAAAGTTCGACACCGCCGCCTTCGCCGCCGAGTACGCGGGAATCCTCGTCAGCGGCGTAAAGGCGTTCATGGACGAGATGTTCAGGATGCGCCCGCCGCCGTGCTGCGCCATTTCGCGCGCAAAGACCTGCGTCGGCAAGAGCGTTCCCTTCAGGTTCAGGCCAAACACCTCGTCAAACCCCGTTGGATCGAGGTCGAAAAAGCTCTTCGTTCCCGCGGCGGGCGTTTCCCCCGGTTGAAAAAACTCGTCGTCCGTCGTTGCGGAGGGTTTGTTGCCGCCCGCGCCATTGAGCAGTATCGTGCAGGGGCCAAACGCCGCAAGCATCTCGTCGCGCGCACGAAGTAGGCTCGCTGCGTCCGTCACGTCCGCAACAACGCCCAACACCTCACCGCCCAGTGCGTGGAGCTCGCGCTCCACCGCGCGAACGTTCGCCTCCGTGTGATCCAGCAAGACGACCTTTGCGCCACAGAGCACGAGCGCCTGCGCAAACATGCTGCAAAGCACGCCGCCCGCACCGGTGACTACGGCGACGTCGTTTGAAAAGTCCGGTTGATACGGTAGATTCATGCTGGCTCCTTATACGCTGTAGGTCGAGGCCGCGGTGTCCCCGCCCTCGCCCGTCCAGTTCGTGTGGTAGAATTCCCCGCGCGGGCGATCCACGCGCTCGTAGGTATGTGCGCCGAAGTAGTCCCTCTGCGCCTGCAGCAGATTCGCGGGCAACCGCTCGCTCGTGTACCCGTCAAAGTAGCTCAGCGCCGCACTCATCGCCGGAACGGGAATCCCCGCGCCAACCGCCGCAGCGACGACCGTTCGCCAGGCGGGCACGCAGCGCTTGACCGTCTGCGTAAAGTACGGGTCGAGCAGTAGGTTCGGCAGGTTCCCGTCGCGATCAAACGCCTCCTTGATCTTGCCGAGGAATACGCTGCGAATGATGCAACCGCCGCGCCAAAGCAGCGCGATACCGCCGTAGTTCAGGTTCCAACGGTAGGTGTTCGCCGCCGCGCGCATCAGCGCGTAGCCCTGCGCGTAGGAAACAATCTTGCTCGCGTACAGCGCCTGACGAATCGCCTCGACCAGCTCCGCCCGATCCCCTTCGTAGCGGGGCACGTCGTGCTCAAACACCTTTGCCGCCAACACGCGCTCATCCTTGAGCGCGGAGAGACAGCGCGCAAACACCGCCTCACCAATCAGCGTCAGCGGCGTTCCTTCGTCCAGCGCGGCGTTGACCGTCCATTTTCCGGTGCCCTTTTGCCCCGCCGCGTCGAGAATCTTGTCCACCATCGCGCCGCCGTCCGCGTCCCGATAGGCGAGCACGTCCCGCGTGATTTCGATGAGGTAGCTGTCCAGCTCGCCACGGTTCCAGTCCGCAAAGACCGCGCTCATCTCGCTCGCGGACATGCCTAGCACGTCCCGCATCAGCTGATACGCCTCACAGATGAGCTGCATGTCGCCGTATTCAATGCCGTTGTGCACCATCTTCACGAAGTGCCCCGCGCCGTTTTCGCCGACCCAGTCGCAGCAGGGCGCGCCGTCCACCTTGGCGCAGATTGCCTGAAAGATGGGTTTCACGAGCGGCCAGGCAGCGCTCGAACCGCCGGGCATCATGCTCGGTCCCTTGAGCGCGCCTTCCTCGCCGCCGGACACGCCGGTGCCAATGTAGAGCAAGCCCTTGCTCTCGACATACGCCGTGCGCCGGATCGTATCCGGAAAATGGCTGTTTCCGCCGTCGATGATCACATCCCCCGGCTCCAGCAGCGCGAGCAGCTTTTCGATATAGTCGTCCACCGCTTGCCCCGCCTTAACCATGAGCATCACCTTGCGCGGCTTAGCTAGCGCATGTTTCAGCTCTTCCAGCGTGTGGCAGCCGACGATTTGCTTACCCTTCGCGCGGCCCGCGAGAAACGCATCCACCTTTTCCGTCGAGCGGTTGTGCACCGCAACGGTAAATCCTTTGCTCTCCAGATTCATCACCAGGTTCTCGCCCATCACGGCGAGCCCGATTAGTCCGATATCCGCCTGTTTCATCGTTTGTTCTTCCTCATGTTTTCGTTCGATTCAGCGCTTGACGCGTGCGTTCCCTTCGTAGATGCTCCAAACCTGCTCTTCGTCCGCGGGCGTTGCGTAGTCGTTTAGCTCGCTCGCTGCGAGCGCGCCGCTCGCCCAGCCAAATTGCAAACAGCACTCCGGCGCCCAGCCGCGAAACACGCCATAGAGCAGTCCGCCCGTAAATCCGTCCCCGCCGCCAATGCGGTCGAGCACGGGAATGCTCCTCGGCTCCTCGATAAACCAGTTCCCGTCTGCAAAGAGAATCGCGCCCCAGAGGTGCTCGTTTGCGTGGACGACCTCGCGCAGCGTCGTGGCAAAGTATGCTGCGTTCGGAAACGCCCGTCGCGCCTCCTCGATCATGCCCCGAAAGCCCTCAATCTTTGCCGCGAGTCCCTTGCCGCCCGCCTCCGGCCCCTGGGTGCCGAGCGCGAGCTGAAAATCCTCCTCGTTGCCAACGAGAATGTCACTCAGGCTCGCGATCTCGCAAAACACGCGCCGCAGCTCTTCCTCGCGTCCCTTCCAGAAGGACGCGCGATAGTTCAGGTCGAAGCTTACGCGCGTACCGTAGGCCTTTGCGCGCTTGGCCAGCTCCACACAGAACGTTCCCGTTTCGGGAGACAGCGCCGCAATCAGGCCGGAGAGATGCAGGATTCCAACGCCCTCCTGACCGAAGATGCGCGCGAGGTCGAAGTCCGTTAGCGACAGCGTTCGCCCAACCTCGCCCGCGCGGTCGTTCCAGACGCGCGGCCCGCGAAGGCCGAAGCCGCTGTCCGCAATGTTAAACTGATGGCGATAGCCCCAAGGGCCACCCTGCGGAACGGAAGCGCCCTCATAGCGGATGTTTCGCGCGCGCAGATCGCTCTGAATCAGCAGCGAAATCGGGCTGCCTTCGATAAACTTGGTCAGCGCGAGGCACTCGTACCCCAGCGAGGACGCAATGTTGAGCACGTTGCTCTCCGCGCTCGTGGTCTGCATGCGAAACAGATGGCTCGTCGGAACGCTCTGGCGATCCTCCGGCGTGATGCGAACGCCCATGCTCGTTGGGCAGGCGATTGCGTAACGGGGCTTGTTTTGCATATGTTCTTCCCCCTTTAAATCCACTCAATTCCTAGACAGCTTAAGAATAACACCGTTTCTCGACATATTCATTCGAATTCTTGCTTGAAACATGGATAATCTTGCGCTATATTGAACCCGGAGGGTCTAGTATGGAGCGCATTCGGCATGCTTTTCTACAGCGGCAGCACATGCTGCGCGAGGATTATGAAATCTACCACTATCAGGACGAGCAGGAGCCGCACGTCTCGCTGCACTTTCATGATTTTTACGAGTGCTATCTGCTGCTCTTCGGCGAGTTGAGCTACCAGATCGAGAGCGTATCCTTTGCGCTGCTGCCAGGCGACCTGCTGCTGATTGGCCCAAACCAGCTGCACCGCCCGCTGTTTTCCAGCAAGGATGTGCCTTACGAGCGGATCGTGCTCTGGCTCAGCCGCCCGTTCGTCGAGCGGCTCTCCAGCGAGCAGAGCGATCTTGCGGCCTGCTTTCGGCTCGGCACGCGCAGCGTCATCCGCCTCGACGAGCCGAATCGCGAGCTGGTCACCCGCCTGTTGTTTGAACTGCTCGCCGCAACCGAGGGCACGGACTTTGGAGCCGACGTGCTCAGCCGCTCGCTCGCGGCAAGTCTTCTCGTCTGTCTCAACCGCATCTCCGGCGCGGGGCTGCAAGCGCTGCCCAAGGCGGACGTGCGAACCAGCCCTCTGGTAAAGCGCGTCTCCGCCTATCTGGACGAGCATTTGGCCGAGCCCGTCTCGCTGGACGAGCTGAGCCGCGTGGTCTTTCTCTCAAAGTATCACCTCGAGCGCCAGTTTCGAAAGGAGACCGGCGTTTCGATCTACCAGATGCTGCTGCAAAAGCGAATGATCCGCGCACGGGATTTGGTTCGCGAGGGCGTCGCGTTTACCGCCGTTGCCCAGCGCTGCGGCTTTTCGGAGTACAGCGGCTTCTATAAGGCGTTTCGAAATGAATACGGCCTCTCCCCGCGCGAGTATCTCAGCCAGCTTTGATTCAATCCAGAAACAGGAAACGCGCTCCAAAACAGGAGACGCGTTTCATTTTTGCGCTTTGCACAAACGAACTAATCAAGTTCGCTCTTTGTGCGAAAATAGAAATACTCACGGTCAAAGATTGCGTAATACAGCCAGCGCGGAAGTTTGTCGTAGTAGGGTTGAAGTTCGCGCATGACCGCCGTCTGCGTTTCGTGCGCGCGCGTCACCGCGTAGCGAATCCCCCGCCAGCGATAGATGTTCACGGCGACGTTCGGTTTTGGCAGGCCTCGCGCGGAATCGTACCGCTCGCGAAACGTCCGGCTCATCTTGAGCGCGAGCGCGAGCATGCCGCCGGGCAGCGTCATTTGAAACACGCCCTTCACGTCCGGCAGCGATTTTGCCACGGATACCGCCGCCTTGCCCGCCGCAACATGATCCGTATGCCCGTACATGCCAATGTTCTCGTCAAACGTAAACACATAGGTCGGGGCAAACGCCTCCGCCTCGCGCCGGACGCTTTCGCAGACCGCGTCGAACGCCTGATCCGCCAGATAGCGGTCGGGGTAATCGCAAATCGTCATCTCGTCGAGCGCGAGCAGTTCCTTGACGCGGGCAAGCTCCTGCGTGCGCCGTTCGAGCAGGCCGCTTTTTGGCACGATATCAAACGTTGGCCCGTCCTCGCCGTGGGTCAGATACAACCCCTTCACCGGCAGGCGATACTTGCGTTTGAGCAGCGACAGCGTTCCACTCATGAGCACCTCGTCGTCCGGGTGCGCAACGACATAGAGAATGCGGTCTTCCTTGGTCAGGTGAATCCGGCGCGTCAGCTTTGGCACGCCAAACTGGTTGACAAACCCGTTCGCAAACGCGAGCGCGCCAAGCGCCAGGGCCAGCAACACCAGAAGAAGAATCGCGGCGATCATCACAGCTCGCCCGCCTTCTTTCGGTTCAGTCGAAGCATTACGAAGAATCCGACGAGCGCAAACGCCGCCGCAATGGGCGAAACCAGCGTTATGCCGAGGGAGTTGCCCGCGCTGTTGCCAAACAGGTCATGTATCACGCCAATAATCAGCAGCGAGAACGACGCGGCAATCTGATTCACGAGACCCTGCACGCCAAAGAACATGGCCTCGCGGCGGACGGCAAAGCGTTTGTGATCATCGTCAATAATCTCCGAAACCAACACGTTTGGAATAACCATCAACCCGCTGTAGGGAAAGCCAAGCAGCGCCATGAGCACAAAACCGGAAACAACCGGCGGAATGGCCTTTACCTGCGGCAGAATCATAATGAGAATGGAAACAATCGCATACGACACCATGGAGATCATCAGCGAACGCACGGTGCCTAACCGCTTGACGAACACATTGTACAGCGGAATGAACGCCAGCGCGCACACGACGGAGGCGATGAACAACGTGCTGGACATGTCTTTTTCAAGGCCGAGCGCGACGGTGGTTACAAACGCCATGTTGGACTGCACGAGCTGAAAACCGAGATAGAACGTTGCAAACCCGATGATGTATTTTACAAATTTATCATTCTGAAACGCGCCGATCACGTTTTTGATCACGTTGTTCGTCTGATTCGGCGCGGGCGGCGCAACATAGTCCGCGTTCGGGCGAATCACCATTGCGGGAATCAGCATCACCACGGCGCAGAACACGCTCATGGCGAGTCCCGCTCCAAAGTAGCCCAACGCGCTGATCAGAGAGCCGGAAGCGCCAAGCGCGGTACCCATGCCGAGAATGCCAAACAACGACACAAAGCTCTGAATGAAGATGCGCTGTTTCTCGCTGCTCGCAATCTCCGGCAGCAACGCAAAGTAGGTATTCACCACCATGGTATAGAAAAAGTAAAACCCGTTGAGAAACAGCATCAGCCAAACGAAGCGCAGCGCGTTGCTCTTTGCCACCACCGGCGTCAGCCAGATGGCAAGAAAGCAGACAATCATTGGCAGCGTGCCGAGCAGCATAAACGGCAGCCGCCGCCCAAAGCGCTTTCCCTTAAAATTATCGCTCCAGTTTGCAACAATCGGGTCGGCAATCGCATCCACAATTCGGCCAATCAGCATGGCGGCGCCAACCAGCGTACCCGAAAGGATCGGCTTGTCCGCATTGCCCGTTAGGAACAATAACAGCCAGGTGGTGATGAACTGCGTCAGCATGCCCGGGCCGAGGTGACCAATGGCATAGACGACCTGCTTTCCGCCCTTCAGTTCGCGGTAGGGAGTGTTGGGTAGTTGTTCCACTCTGCGTTCCTCCTGATTCTATTTTTTACGTTACTCCAATCGTTATCGCCTTAGCGGAAGATGCCGTCCGCGTTCTCGCGTTCCAGCGCAACCGCGGCAAACGCGCTCCAGCCCTGGAGCATGCCGCCTGCGGGATAATACGGCGAGTAATACTCCACCGGCGTGGCAAAGCCCTGCTCCAGTCCGACGGTGAACCAGCGCGTCAGCGGATAGCGGTAGTCCATGCCGTAGAGCTTCTTTGCAAATGCGTAGAGCGCGGAGAGATATGGCCAGTCCGCGCCGTTGTGATACCGCAGCGGGTAGGCGCTCTTTTCCACCAAGCGCGCCGACGCGGCATACGGCGGATAGACGCAGAGCGTACCAAACTCGCCATAGCGCGCGTTGTTTCTGGTTTCGAGCAACGCTTCCATCTGCGCGAGCATGCGCTTTGCGCGCTCCGGCGGCGCCAGCTCAAACAACGCGGCAAACACGGTGTCGATCGAAAGATTCGCCTCCGTCTCCTCCGGCGCGCAGAAATTCACATAGTATCCCCGTTCCTCGCTCCAGAGCAGGCGGTTCACGCCCTCTTTCACGCGTTCCGCCGCCGCGACATACCGCGCTGCATCCGGCAGCAGCGAGCCGCCGAGCCGGAGCGCGCCGTAGGCAAGGCACTCGATATAGGTCACGTATCCCTCGCGGAACACGTTGTCCGCCCAGTCGTGCCGCGAGGCGGGCGCGCGAAGGAGCAGCCCGTTTTCGTCCAGCGCGGCGGCGGTTGCATCCAGAATGGCGGTCAGCTTCTGCATCATGCCGCCTTCCTGCAGGATGGCCGCGTCGCCCGTCTGCGAAACGTAGGCGTACAGCAGCAGCGCGAAAAGCAGCGGACTATCCGCATGATCCGCCCACCAGGGCGCGCCGCTGGCGTCCACGGCGGACCCGCAGGCGCCGTCTTCCGCGATTCCGCTCGCGAGCGTGACCAGCTCGCTTCGCACCCAGTACGGCCGCTGCCGCAGAACGGCGAGCGCGGTATAGTATCCGTCGCGGTAATACGTCCGCGCAGGGGCGGCGTAATTCACACCCGCAAAAAAACCGTCAAATCCCGAAAACGACTTGTAGCTCGAATAAGCCGCGTTTCGCGCAAACGCCGAAAACGCCGCGTCTTCGCCGGGTCCGGCTTCGGATAGCAGCGTTGCAAAGTACGACTCTGCGTCCGCCTCCGCGCTCGTATAGGATTGCTCCAACGCCGCCTGCGTTAGCGACAGTCCTAAATCAAATGCAACCGTCAACGCGGCGGAGAATGCACTGCGATCCGGCGACGATTCGACGCGGACGGTATAGTGCCGATAGTTTTCCTCCCGCTCACGCAGAATCAGCGACGCGGAGCAGAGCAGGTTCAGCCACGCCGGCGGACACTGCACACCAAAGTTGTACTCCAGCGTAAACGGATGGCAGCTCTCGGCAGAAAGGTTCAGGTAAAGCACCGGGGACGCGGCGTCCAGCACCCAACGTGCGCGGTAGGCAACGTCGCACTGGGAAAACCGCGATTCCTGCACGCGCCCGTAAGCAATGATCGTCCGCTCGGCGGAGGGATCGTCCGGCGCGCGCCTGCCGCAGACGCCGTAATACCCGCCGGGCAGCACCACGTCGTACGCGCCGCAGAGCGAGAGGCGGTTGAGCACGAGCCCGTCGACGCAGGCGTTGAGCCGCAGGTTGCCCATATCGTAAGGCGCGGGCACATACCCCGGCAGCCTCGCTTCCAGCTTGTTGTCCTCGCGAACACGGTAGCTCATGCGTCGTCTCCTTTCCGCCGCTCCAGCGGTCGGTTCCAGCGGTCGATCAGGCGGATGTTCGGCGTGATCTGGCGCAGCCCGAGATTCCGGCAGCGCACGAGCACCACCTCCGACTGGCACTCAACCGTAATCTCCATTCGTACGCAGTCGTTCTGCCGATAGGCCTCGCTCTCGCCGTCATCCAAAAAATACTCTCGAACGAACGTCCCCGTTTCCTGCGCATAGACGGTAAACAGCAATCTCTCGTCGCCTTCGCCGCAGGACTCGTCCTCCAGAAACACACTCCCGCCCTTATGCAGGGCGCGCGGCGCACCCGCCATAGGGCAGGCCAACGTTGCCGGTTCGTCGCCGGGCAGCCAGCTTCCCGCTTCGTCATACCAGCCGTTCTCGCTCTTTGGCAGACAGAACTGCCGTTCGGAAACGCCTGCGTCAAACACGCAGACGGCGAGCAGCGAATCGCCAACGAAGAAGAGATCGCTTTCGGAATCCGCTTCCGGATCGTCATAGACGATCGGGCGCAACATCGGTTCGCGGTATGCATGCGCGCGGTACATCGCGTCGTACAGATACGGCAGTATTCGACCGCGAAACGCAAAGATCTCCCGAACGGCGGGCACAAGATCCTCATAATACCATGGTGTAGTGGCGCGCGCGTCGTCGTTCCAGCTGTGTATCACAAAGCGTGGGGTAAACACCCCGTGTTGCAGCCAGCGCAAAAACAGCTCCCGCTCCGGCGCGGGGCCGGCAAACCCGCCGATGTCGTGCCCAAAGAGATACTCTCCGGAGAGCGACATCGTCAGCCCCATATAGTGGTTGTATCGCAGCGTGTTCCATTGCGTCCGGTTGTCGCCCGTCCAGATCATCGCCATACGGCAGATGCCCGCCGCGCCCGCGCGCGAGGAGACAAACGCCCGGTGCCCTGCTCCGGTATACGTCCGCTGCGCCGCGAGCGACTCCGCCGTCATGCATAGCGAAAACGCGGCTTTCGAAAGGCAGGCGGGATACGGCGCACCGAATCCGTTTGCCAGCACGCTGCTGTCGAGCACTTCAAACTCGTTGTTGTCGTTCCAGGTGCTGGAGATTCCGTTCTCAAGAAGCTGTTTGGTCACCTGCTCGCGCCAGAAGTCGCAGGCGCGCGGATTCGTAAAGTCCAGCCAGCTGCCAAGCCCGTCCCAGAACGGCGTCAACGCGGGCGAACCGTCCGGCAGGGTCAAGAAACAACCGTCTCGCGCGAGCTCGGCATACAGCGGGTGATCTGTCAGAAACACCGGCTTGATGTTGGCAATCAGCTCCATGCCGCGCGCGCGAAAGTACGCCGCGAGCGCTTTGGAGTTCGGGATTTTCTCGTTGTTCCAGTGAAAGACGTAGCGCTTCTCGCCAATTGACGTATAACCGGAGGAAAGATAGAATCCCCCGCTGGCAAAGCCTCGCGCGCCGCATTCGTCCGCGAAAGCGCGAAGCTGCGCGTCCGCGTCCGGCGCGTCGGTGTAGGCCATAGCGCTACCCGCGTAGAGCAGCGCCCTGCGGGGCAGGAACGCCGTTCCGCCCGTAAGCGCGGAAAATTGCGAAACAATCTGCGGCAGCGTTCCGAGTAAAATGTAGTAGACCAAATAGCGCTCCGTTCCTTCAAAGGAGCGGTATGCGCCGGTGTAGTTGCTCAACTCCTGCCCAAAGTCAAACGCGCAGTTCGCATGCGTATCGTAATACAG
>CAZDXW010000056.1:0-2903 GCA_964509485.1 uncultured Christensenella sp. | reverse complement strand
GTTGGGCAGACGGAATAGGTCGGCAGCAGTCGCTCGCCGTCCGGCAGGATGGCGACGCGAAGCAGCGACTCGCTCAAAAAGTCCAAGCGCGCCGAAACCCCTTCCGTGTGGTAGAGGCTGGAAAAATCCGTTTGTTCGACGAGCGAAAATTCGTGTTGATACTGCGGCAAAATAGAACCCTGCCTTAGATTGGATACCCTGATTATAGAGTGATTCCGCGCGCCGCACCATTGCAAAAGAAACGCGCGATATTGAATTTCATGCTTATTTATTGAGTATTTCGACACTTATTGCGCACAATATGATATTGAAATTGAAAAAAGCGCTTTCTTCTGATACGATGCCCCCATGAGAAGCTATTTTACTTATCCCATTGGAACCGCGTGCCTGCCAAACGGATTTGAGCTGAATTCCTACTCGGAGAATAACATTCGGCGCGTCTACCGGCATCACCACGAGTTCTACGAACTGTATTTCTTTCTCAGCGGAAACGCCGAATTCCTCGTTGAGGATCGCGCGGTTTTGCTCGCGCCAAATACGCTCCTGCTGCTCCCGCCCGGCTGCTCGCATTCGCTGCGGTTTCTCGACGAACAGAGCGCCTATCAGCGCACCGTGCTCTGGATTTTGCCGGAGCTGCTCGCGCGCGTCTCCGCGGAGGACTGGAGCGAACCGCTGGAGTTGCACCCGCCGGACGCAAGCGCCTCTGCCATCCTGCAACTGCTCTCGCTGCTCAACGGCGAGCAGGAGCGAATGGAGCAGGACTTCTCGGCGTTTGCAGGACACGACACCGTTTATGCGGACTACATTCGCCTGCTCTTTGTCCAGCTCTTGCGCCTGCGGGAGCAGAGCGGTAGAGCCAGCGCGTTTCTTCGCCGCGCGCAAACCTATCTCTCCGCGCATTTGCAGGACGACCTGCGGGCGGAAACCGTCGCCGCCGCGCTGCACATGGGCAAGGCGCATCTCATGCGACGCTTCCACGCCGAGTCCGGCGTGCCGCTGCACCAATACATCGTCAAACTCCGGCTCCAGCGCGCCCGCCGCCTGCTCGCAAACGGTGTTGACGCGGGAGAATGCGCGCTTCAGGCTGGGTTTTCGGACTACACAACGTTTTACAAAGCGTTCCTACGGAAGTACGGACTCTCGCCTTCGCGCTTTCGGGATGGTTTTCGCGTAACGTCGTCTGTTGCGGATCGAAACCCGAACGACTGAGCCACGCGTTTGCGTTCAACTTTTGGTCTTGTGTTGTTTGTTCTGATTGTGTGAGCTTTTTACGCACAATAAAAAAGAGAGAACGATTATGTTCTCTCTCGTTGCAGAATCAAATTTCGCCGAACGAAGTCTTTTGCAGCGGTGCCCGATCACGGAGCTCGCAAAGCTTTGTTATGTATACTCCCGTTTGGACATATCATCCAGTACTAAAACATTCGAACAAAGTGTTGGAAGACGTCTCCCAAGGCATTGATCGCCGCATGCGTCACCATTGAATAGGAAATGCTCTTTGTCTTCCAAATGACCAGACCCAAGACGAGCGAAGCAATCGGGACGACTACCCAGAAATTGATCCCGGTATTGTAATAATAGATGTGCGCCAGCCAGAACAGAGCCGCCTGAATCACGCAAATCCCCCCATCCTTGATCCCGGCCTGACGGAGGCTGCCCCAAAGAAACCCTCGGAACAACGGCTCCTCCATGACCGCCGCAAAGGAGAGTTGAAACAGGAAGCCGGTTGCCAGCATCGACGGGGTCACGGTGCTTTCCGTTCCGGAAAATCCGCGCAAGTAGGCAAACAGCACCGTCGTTACGCCAATGCTAATCAGTACGAACAGGTCGTTCCAGAGAATTGCACGGATGCTGTTTTTTACCGTATTCCGTATACTTCTGTTTCGCAAGAGATAGATGGAAAAAGCGACCGCCATTGCAAGTCTTACAAACGCGGTCATATCGTTGCGATTGCTGATGATCGCCAGAATGGGTGAAATTAGAAAAAGTACCAGCGCCGGCATGGATATGCAGTATTGATCCAAGGTCGCCAGATTCCGGCAGAGCAGGATCCCGGTGCAAAGGTAAGTTCCCGTTAGAAACACGAGAACTGAGATCGTATTGTCAATGAAACCGAGCTGCGCCAGGATCAACAGCGGGAATCGCATGAGTAACAAGAGGATCATGAGAACGGCGGAAGTCTTGTCCGCAAATAGATTTTTTGTTTGAGACATTCCGATGCTCCCTGTATTTAAAAGTTTGAAAACGATTCATTATAGCATGATTGCATTTTAGTGAGAAGTCCTCCCCAAAGGCAATCGCGCCAAAGCACAATCCAGAGCATTCGCTTCCAAACGGGATCTATTCGCGTCGAAATCCTAATCGCCACAAGTGATTTGCCAAGACTTAGACGCTTCTCTCGTTCTCCAAAAAAGAGAGAACGGTTGTCGTTCCCTCTCTGTTCTCGTACAAAATCATTTCTGCTCCTGCTCGTGCTTGAGCAGCCAGTCCTTGCGCCAGAGTCCGCCGCCATACCCCGTCAATGCGCCATCCGCGCCGATGACCCGATGGCAGGGAATCAGAATCGCGAGCCGGTTCATGCCGTTTGCCGTGCCCACCGCACGTACCGCCTTTGGTTCACCGATCGCCGCCGCAATCTCGCCGTAGGAACGGATTTCGCCGAACGGAATCTCCCGCAGCGCCGCCCAAACCCGCTGCTGAAACGCGGTGCCCGGCGCGTGCAACGGTACGGAAAACGTCTTTCGCGTGCCTGCGAAGTACTCGCCGATCTGCTGCACGGCGTCTTGCGTAAACTCGTTTGTACCGGGCAGTAGCACCGCGTCGAGCCGTTGTTGCAGGTCGGCGAACTCGCTCTCCAGCATACGCCGATCCCCAAACTCCAGCAGGCACAGCCCCTGCTCGCT
>CAZDXW010000055.1:7376-21008 GCA_964509485.1 uncultured Christensenella sp. | reverse complement strand
GGCTCAATTTCGGAGTACTGGTACCCGACGAGCGCAACTTCCAGCGCGGCAATATCGTCCTTGAGCTGGTTCTTTCGTTCTTCCGGCACGTTCGCCGCGGAGCCGAGATAGTCCGTCACCTGCTGAATCAGATCCTGCGACTGCGTCTTGAGCTGGAAGATCGAGAGCGACCCGTCGGAATGCACCGTGCAGGTCTTCAGGCTCGCGACAAACTCTTCCGTAGACAGCTCTGTGCGCACCGCGGTCGGCAGCGCTTTGAGCAGGTACTCGTCGTCAAACGCATAAAGCGGGTTGTCCGGCCGAATCAGAATATAGCTGATTGTCTGCACGAGTTCCGGCGGACAGAACTGGGTCGCAATTGCGTTCTCCGCCGAACAGATGGAAACGGTCACGTGCATGTCGCAGTATTCCGTCGGTGCCTTATCCGCGAGGAACCAGTCGGTCACCGGCTTGTGATCCGCGTCGTCCTTGCAGGCATCCGTCGCAAGCAGGCCGGAAACCGGGCAGATGGTGCGCTTGACCAATCCCAGAGACGTCGGGTCCGCATCGATGATCGGCTTATCCTCCATCCCCTCGAGGATCTTCGACATATAGGCCTGCCAGAGCGGCGCTGCTTCGTCGCCGCCGGAAGAGCCTTTCTTGAGCTTATTGACCGGGTAATCGTGCCCGACCCAGAGCGTCGAAACATAGTACGGCGTGATGCCCGCAAAATAGACGCTCGCATAGTCCGAGTTGGTGCCCGTCTTACCGGCAACGGTCATATCCGTAATCTTTGCTTTTGTGCCGGTGCCGCTCTTGACCGCGTCCGTCATCATGTCCACGAGCAGCCAGGCCGTGCTTTCCTGAAATACACGGTGCGTTTCGCGCACTTCGTCCGCATCCAGTATGACGTTTCCGTTTGCATCCAGCACCTTGGTGAACGACAGCGGCTTGTTATAGACGCCACCGTTGGCGATGGTCGCATACGCCGCGGACATCTGAATCGGCGTGAGTCCCGAGGTGCCGAGTGCAAGGCCGGCGCCGTCGACGTTGATCTTATCCTCGGATGCGCCAAGGTTGTAGAGATACTGCGCGGAAATCGCCGGCGTCACGTCATCCATGAGGACGCGCGAGGCGGGCACGTTGAGCGAGCTCATCAGCGCGCGGCGGAAGGTTACCGGCCCGTAGCGCGAGTCCAGACCGCCGGAGGGATACCCCTTCTCCGTGTTCCAGCCAACGATTGGGCCGTCCATGTTGTACGTAATGCTCGCGGGCGAGTAGCCAAGATCCAGCGCGGGCCCGTAGACGGAAAGCGGCTTGATGGAGGAACCAACCTCCGTGTAGCTCTGCGACGCACGGTTGATCCCCTTGCGAACAGTCGGCTCGTCGCGCCCGCCAATCACGGCGCGCAGTTCGCCTGTGCGATAGTCGATGACCACGGCAGCCGCCTGCGGCTCTACCGTTTCGATGACGGTACCGTCGTCCTTCGTCTCCACCATGAGCGACTTGGACGTATCCGCCAGCGCGGGATAGTTCTTCCAGAGCGAAAGCGTCGCCTGAACGGTTTGCTGGACGTTGGGATCGACCGTCGTATAAATATGGTACCCGCTGGTGCGCAGTTCGTTTTCCACGGCGTTTCGATTGGCTGTGGTGTTGCTCAACCCACGCTTTTGCAGCAGGTTCGTGATGACGTCGTTTATTGCATATTCGACAAAGTAAGCCATCTGGTACAGCTGCTTTTGCTGGCTGACCTCGATGATGTGCACCTGCTCCGTTAATGCGGAGTTATACTGTTCCTTCGTGATGAATCCCGCCTGATACATGCGCGAGAGCACCTGATTCGTGCGCTCGTCCGTCACTTCCATCTTGTCGCGCTGATACATGTTCTTGCGCGGGTCGTAGCGGTACGGCGCCTGCGGCAGGCCCGCCAGCATGGCGCACTCGCGAACAGTCAGTTCGGAGAGCTCCTTGCCGAAATAGTCCTTCGCGGCGGTCTTGACGCCGTAGTTGCTCTCGCCAAGCGGCACGTCGTTGAGATACGCTTCTAAAATATCGTCCTTGCTGATGAGCGTTTCGAGCTCCAGCGCCATATACGCTTCCTGAATCTTGCGCTTGTAGTTGCGCTGGGAGCCAAGAATCTTGTTCTTGATGAGTTGCTGTGTAATCGTGCTGCCGCCGGAGGAATTGCTGTTGCCGAGGATTTCCAGCGCGGCAGAAAACAGGCGCTTAAAATCGACGCCGCTGTGCTTATAGAAACGCACGTCCTCTACGGCGATGAATGCATTTTTCAGCATGTCCGGAATCTCTTCGATGTCCGACCAGTCGCGATACTCCACGTCCGCAATCGTGGTAATCAGATCACCGTTCATGTCGTAGAGATAGCTCGTGTAGTCGGAGATGGTCAGTTGAGCGGTATCCAGCGAAGGCGTCGTTTCCACATACGCTTTCACCACGCCAAGCAGCAGCCCCATGCCGATGAAGCCGATGACGATGAACGCAAAAATGCTGAGCTTCAGCGAAGTAAAGAGAACGGCAAGCGCAAACGAACGCGGACGTTTCCGTTCGGTAAACAGCGGCGCGTTCTCCTCGTAGGAGTCGTGCCCATGCGTTTTTTCGTTTGAATCTTCCAGTCGGTAGAACGGGTTGCTTTTCGCCATTCGTATTTACACCTCAATGAAATCGTTCGTATTATAGCATAGCGGCGCCTTTTCATGGTGAAATGCCGCAAAAAGTTCATACTTTTGCAGAATTCCAAATATAATTCACTTGACCAGTTAACAGGAAAGAGCGGTCTTGTATGCTTCTATTTTCTGTCGATTTCGTAAAAAAAGAGTCTTTACAAAGTGACCGGATTCCTCTATAATAGCACATGCGGCCCGGGGCTTTAGCGAAGTTGGCTATCGCGCTACACTGGCAGTGTAGAGATCACCGGTTCGAATCCGGTAAGCTCCACCAGAAACAAAAACGTCCGATGTTCGGGCGTTTTTTGTTATACTATCCTTAGTAAAGACTCTTCCCATCAAAAGGAGCCGGTTTATGAAAACGCTCGAATCCTCGTTTCAGTCGCTTGTCGGCGCGCTCTCCCGTCTTGACTGCGTTCGTGCCATCGGAAAGACCGGCGGCGCTGCTCTGCCAACGGATGGTTTCAGCGACATCGACCTATATGTGTTCTGCGATCGGTTGCCGACACGCGCGGAACGCGAAACGCTTTATCGTTCGCTTTCAGGTAATTGTTCGGTCGAAGATTACGGTGAATTCGAGCATCCGCATTGGGGGCTGGTCGATTCGCTGCTCCTTGGCGAACAGGAAGTATACCCGATGTTCTTTACGCAGGATGCGTTCGTCGATTCCATTCGCTCCATCCTGCGCGGCGAGCGGATCGAGCGGGAAGCGAACTACTTTTATCCGACCGGGCGCTGCGCCTCGATTCTTGGCATGCACCCGCTCTACGACCCGGACGCATTTCTCGCGAAGCTCAAGCAGGTTTGCGAGCAATACCCCGACTCGTTGCGAAACGCGATGCTGTACGCCATGCTACCAAAGCTGGACGACGAGGAGGACTTTCAGCGCGCTATACGGCGCGGGGACGTGCTGTTCTTTCACTCGACATTGGATCTTGCGCTGGATTCTTTTCTGCAAGCGCTCTTTGCACTCAACCGCGTCTACTTCCCCAGCCGCAAACGCTCGCTGGAAAAAGTTGCTTCGTTTCGAATCAAACCGCACGATTGCGAAGAACGCTTGCTGCGCGTAGTCGAAATGAGCAGTAAACCAAATACGCTGTCCAGCGCGCACGACGTCTGGCAGCAGCTTTGCACTGAGTTGATCGAGCTATCTGAGTAAAATCGGAATGGATTGTCTACGAATTGCTGGTCTGCTCGGCTTTCGTTTGTTCGTAACGTAACTTCTTGTTCTGATACATCCGTTGATCCGCCTCCGAAAACAGGCCGATCACGCTCTCACTTGCGTTTGTGTTGTAAAACACAACTCCATAGGAAAAGGACAGCGCGTACGTCAGGCGGCTGGCATGGTTGTACTTATCCAAATTCGATTTCAAACGCTCTACAACGCAGTCCGCCGCTTCCTCCTGGTTGGACTCGATGATTAGCACAAACTCATCCCCTGCATAGCGGT
Source organism: uncultured Christensenella sp. (assembly GCA_964509485.1). Lineage (GTDB taxonomy): Bacteria > Bacillota > Clostridia > Christensenellales > CAG-138 > UBA7703. Next base: position 16,898 of record CAZDXW010000055.1, on the reverse strand, counting down.
ATGCGCTGTCGATCTGCTTGATTGACTTGTTGAGCAGATTTGCAATCACGCAGAGCGCACGGTCGCCCTCGTCATGTCCGTAGGTATCGTTGATGGACTTGAACCGGTCGATATCCAGTAGGATCAGCGAGAACGGTTGGCGGCGGTCAATGAGGAACTGCGCGCGCACTTCCATCTGCATTCTGGAGAGTAGTCCGGTCAGGGTGTCCCGGCGAATTTCCTCTTTCTCAACAAGAAAATGCGCGGCGAGCGCGACCAGCGCCATCATCGGCCAGATCATTGGCGTTCCGTAGAAGGCCAGCTGCACCGCCGCCCCAAGGAACGGTAATCCCCCGAGCGCCAGAATCAGCTCGTAGATTCGGCCATTGATGAACTTTCGATATTTCCAAAGGGACGGTAAATAGCCGATATACAGCACGGCATTCAGCGCCGTCACCCACATGACCGCCGGGCCGCGGGAATACACGTTGTCTGCGTCGACCGTAAACAAAACGCCATTATAGAAGTTGATGGCGACAATGGCCACCGTGATCAGATTAAATGCGAAATATACGATGCGTTTTCTCTTTTTCTCGCGCTCATCCGTCAGAATACACTCGTCCAGATAGCTCAGCCAGAAACTGAGCGGCACCAGAATAATCGCAAACAGCAGCGCATTCGAGAGGATGCCCGCCCAGTGCATCGCTTTGCCCGGCAGACGGTCAACCGCAAGCGTAATCGCCTCCACCACGATCATCAGTATCGTTACGCAGACAACCTTTCGAAACAGGCCCGTTGTTCGGGAATACGAACCGCGCCTGTTCCTGCTGTCGACCAAAAGAAACAGCAGAACAAGCAAGGCGTAGCTATAGATCGCCATCTGTAACATCAGCATGATTCGCATCATTCCTCGATAAAATTGATCGAAATAGAATACTCTATTGTTTTAAATCTAGCACATAAGAAAGAAGTGTTCAAGTATTTCCGTTTGATACCTACCGTACAGTTGTTTCCCTTTTGAAAGTTAGTACAAGTAAAACGCCGCGTTACGTTATCGCAACGAGGCGTTTGTTCGTTTGTTTACAACTATTTCTCACCAGTTATGCCGAAGCGAGAGCCGTCTTGCGCGCCGATGCAGACGATAGAGCGTCCGCCCGCCGAGCTCAACCGAGGTCAGCTCCTCTCCGCGGCAGAGCACATAGAGCAGGCATCCTACCTTCACGAGCACCTTGTCGAACAACAACTCCCCTTGCTGTGCGTCGACGTATGCCTGCACGCGCAGCATGTCGGTTCGGTCGATGCCGGTTGTTTCGCTGAAGACGTAGAGCCAGTTCTCCTTGCAGAGACGGTATTCCTTGAGCGCGGCCGTCTTGTCGCCGATGCGCTCCATTACGCGGCCGATGTGCATTTCCTTCACGTCCGGCGGGAGCTCGAAGAGCGGCAGCTCTTCCCCATCCTTTGTGCCGCTGGCAATTGCGTCGTCCTCGCAGTCCGCGAGAATGGTTTGCTCCACCGCTTCGCCGGGCATTTCGTCGCCGAAGGTGCGGTTCATGTCCGCCTCCTGCTGCGCCCATTCTTCAATGGCCGCGCGGGTGACTTCCATGCCGATTTCGCCGTGCTTCGTGATGAAGTCCGGGCGTTCGTTCTTGGCAAAGCGCATGGGCCAAAGCTTCATGGCTCGTTCGGCATGGAGTTTGGCGTAGTATTCGACGTAAAGTTTTGATGGGTCCAAGGATTTTTCTCCTGTAAAGATTTACCTGTATTATACACAAAATTTCGTTTTCGTAAACAGAGTTCGTTCAAGATATCGTCTCACTTTGTTATGAAGGAATCATGTCGAACATATGCGTTATTATCAACGTTATATAGCTGTACTGTTTGAATTAAAACATAGATTATCTTGATTGTTTTTTAAAATAATCCGTGATATATTCGTTTTGTCATCATGTAACATGACGATCAGAATTCAATTATTCTAGCAAATCTGTTATTTGGAGGAAGGATCATGAAAATTCGGCTAACGGTTCTGTTTTTCATCGTCGTTTCTCTGTCTCTGAGCGGGTGTTTCAGAATCTATATGAACGCGCCGCCATCAGGAACGACTTCCCAACCTGCCAATACGGAAAATCTGAACCAAGAGGCACAAACTTCCGTTCAACCAAGCGATGCGACTCCGGTCATCACATCCGTATCTCAGTCTACGCCGATCCCCCCCTTACCAGATCTTGTACCAACAAAAATTATTTATGACGATTCGAATCTTCAAGTGGGGAAAGAAATCTTCTTTGACTCCGGCATCTTGAACGCCGGAACGGTAGATTCCGAGGGATTCAACATCAAGTGGTTTGTGAATGACGCGCAATTGGGTTATGGAGGACATCCCGGCATAGCAGCCGGAACGGAAGATTTGACAAGCAATAGCCAGTTCTATTGGACTCCGAATGCCGCGGGCAAATTTGAGGTCAAGTTTCTGGTGGACAGCGATGATACAATTCAGGAGTCCGGCGAGGAGAACAATGCCGTAGTGGTCAATATCGTTGTGCCTTGGGGCGAGGTTCCCGTCCATATGGGTAACGATCAGGTGTTGTTTGATCTGTACACGCAGAAAGCCGAAGTTGACTTAAACGGAGACGGAATCGTTGATACGATTGAATTCATCGTGGGTAAGACAACACAGATCAATAATCAAACCTATAGTGAAAAAGATCAGAGCCTTGCGCAAAAGTTCGCAATTATTGACATCGACAAAACGGACAAGCATCTTGAAATGCTAGTTACGCCAATCTATCGCGAAGTCAAGGCCGGAGAGGAACCGCTTTATAGCGTAATCTACTGGTGGACAGGCGAAAAGATCAAAGGTTATCGGTTGAACGGTGTTGTATTTGACGGAGACTGGGGCAAAGACTTTAAACCAAGTGACTATTTTGATGGCAAAGGTGGCGTTTTTTACCTTACCGCAAAGCCGGAGACTCCGAATGAAAAGTACTGGGGATATTTTGTTTTTGATCCGGTTACGATGAAGTTTAATGAGGTTTTTGATTAACAAGAGATCTTTTGCGAAAAGGAGCGCAAAAGATCTCTTTTACCGATTGACAAATAAAGTCCTTGTAAAGAGGGCGCACCACATGGTGCGCCCTCTTCATACTTACTTATTCATACAACGGAAACCGTTTGCAGATTTCCAGCACTTCTTCTTTGACCGACGGCACCGCCGCCTCGCCTTCGTGAATGATCTTCGCAATCAATTTGCCAATCTGCCGCATCTCCGGCTCCTTCATCCCCCGCGTGGTCGAAGCGGGCGTACCGAAGCGCATGCCGCTCGTCTCCGCCTTGTTCCGCGTGTCAAACGGAATCGCGTTCTTGTTCGCGGTGATGTTCGCCGAATCCAGCAGATTCTGCACGCGTAGTCCGGTCACGTCCAGCCCGCGCAGATCGACGAGCATCAGGTGGTTATCCGTTCCACCGGAGAAAATCTTGAGGTCGTTTTCCTGCAAGGTTTTACAGAGCTCCGCCGCGTTGAGCACAATCTGGTGCTGATACGTCTTAAACTCCGGCTGCATCGCCTCGTGGAAGCAAACGGCCTTGGCGGCGATAACGTGCATCAGCGGTCCGCCCTGGAGCCCCGGGAACACCGCTTTATCGATCTTGGCGGCAAACTCCTCCTTGCAGAGTATCAACCCGCCGCGCGCCCCACGGAGCGTCTTATGCGTGGTTGTGGTCGCGACGTCCGCATACGGAAACGGGCTGGGATGCTCGCCCGCCGCAATCAGGCCGGAGATATGCGCCATGTCGACCATGAACAGCGCGCCAATGTCCTTTGCGACCTTGCCGATGCGTTCAAAATCGATGACGCGCGAATACGCGCTCGCGCCCGCGACAATCATCTTCGGCAGATGCTCGTGCGCGAGCCGCTCCAGCTCGTCGTAGTCGATATACCCCGTGTCCTCGCGGACGCCGTATTGCACAAAGTGGTAGAGCCGGCCGGACGCGTTGACGGGATGCCCGTGCGTCAGATGCCCGCCGTGGTTGAGGTTCATCGCGAGCACGGTGTCGCCGGGGTTGAGCAGCCCGTGATACACCGCGAGGTTCGCCTGCGCGCCCGCGTGCGGCTGCACGTTTGCGTGCTCCGCGCCGAAGAGCTTCTTTGCGCGGTCAATGGCGATTTGCTCGACCATGTCCACGTATTCGCAGCCGCCGTAGTAGCGTTTTCCCGGGTACCCTTCCGCGTACTTGTTCGTCAGCGGGCTTCCCATCGCGGCGAGCACCGCGCGGGAAACGAAGTTTTCCGAGGCGATCAGTTCAATGTGGTCGCGCTGGCGGCCGACTTCGAGCGTGATTGCCTGCCAGATTTCCGGGTCTGCCTGCGCCACGAATTCGTGGGACTCTAACCAATTCATGTCTCTCGTATTCCTGTTCGTTTTATTTCCGCACTATGCGCCTCGACGTGCTCGCCGGGGCATAGACCGATGCAAAGTAAGGTCGCGCCGATTGCGCGGTTACGCTTCTTCCCCGTCTTCCAGAATGCGCTCCATGCGCGGCTGAAAGCTGTGACTCTTGCGGTTGCGACGGTCGACGAACCGAAGGATGCCGTAGGCCAGTCCACAGGCGACAACGCCGAGCACCAGCCCGAACCAATCGCTGACCAAACCTCCGAGGAACACACCCGCAATCAGAAACGCAAGCGGCACGGCGTAAGCCAGCAGGCTCGCCTGCACCACGCGCTTTGGCGAGAGATCGACAACGACACGGTCGCCGACCTTCGCGCCGAGCGAGTTTTCCAGCGCAATCTCCATTTCGTTGTCTCCGGCGGTCAGGCAGGCGCCGCAGTTGGCGCACTGCTTGCCGCGCAGAAAATGGATTTGCGCCATGTTTCCGTTAAGGCCGACCACAAGGCCAACGTGTCCGTTTGCGCTGTCCAACGCGCTATTCCTCGATCTTCGTGCAGGCGATGTTCAGCTCGCGGAGCTGCTTGTCGTCCACGAAGTCCGGCGCGCCGGTCATTGGGCAGGATGCGTTCTGCACCTTCGGGAAGGCGATGACGTCCCGAATGCTCGTCGAGCCGGTGATCAGCATCGCGAGGCGGTCGAGGCCGTAGGCCATTCCGCCGTGGGGCGGCGGACCATACTTGAACGCGTCCATGAGGAAGCCAAAGCGGTACTCCGCCTGCTCGTCCGTAAAGCCGAGCGCGCGGAACATCTTTTTCTGCAGCTCCTGCGAGTGAATACGAATCGAGCCGCCGCCAATCTCCACGCCGTTGAGCACGATGTCGTATGCTTTTGCGCGGACATTGCCGGGGTCGGTGTCGAGCTTTTCGAGGTCCTCGTCCATGGGGCTCGTGAACGGGTGGTGCATAGCGCTGAAGCGCTGTTCCTCCTCATCCCACTCCAGCAGCGGGAACTCGGTGACCCAGAGTAGATTGAACTGGTTCTCCGGAATGAGATTCAGTTTTTCCGCGAGTTTGAGGCGCAGCGCGCCGAGCGAGGCAAACACGGTCTTGTTCACGTCCGCAACGACAAACAGCACGTCGCCCTGCTCGAAATTCGCGGCCTTACGAACGGCGGCAATCTCGTCCTCGGTGAGGAACTTGAGCACCGGCGAGGCAAGCCCGTCCGCTTTGTCGTTCATCCAGATAAGTCCCTTGGCGCGGTAGGTCTTTACGAACTCGCCCATCGCGTCCAACTCTTTACGCGAGAAATCGGCGCTCGCGCCCTTGGCGTTGACCGCGCGGATGCTGCCGCCCGCGGCAATCGCGTTCTGGAACACGGAGAACTCGCTCTTCTTGAAGATATCGGTCAGGTCGACAAGCTCCAGCCCAAAGCGCGTGTCCGGCTTGTCCGAGCCGTAGCGCGCCATCACCTCTTCGTACTTGAGGCGCGGCAGCGGGAGCTGAATATCGACGTTGAGCGTTTCCTTGAACAAACGCTTCAGGAAGCCTTCGTTGACGCTCTGGACGTCCACGTCCTCGACAAACGACATTTCGATGTCAATCTGCGTAAAGTCCGGCTGGCGATCCGCGCGAAGATCCTCGTCACGGAAGCAGCGGGCAATCTGGAAATAGCGGTCGTAGCCCGCGAGCATCAGCAGCTGCTTAAAGAGCTGCGGGCTCTGCGGCAGCGCAAAGAACTTGCCGGGGTGAACGCGGCTCGGAACGAGATAGTCCCGTGCGCCCTCTGGCGTGCTCTTGGTCAGAATCGGGGTTTCAATCTCGAGGAAGTTTTGCTCGTCAAAGTATTCCCGCGCGACAAACGCGATCTTATGCCGCATGATGAGGTTCTTCTGCATCGTGGGGCGGCGCAGGTCGAGATAGCGATACTTCAGGCGGAGCAGTTCGTTCGCCTTGCAGTCGTCCGTAATCTCAAACGGCGTGGTTTCGCTCTTGCTCAGAATCTTAAACTCGCTGACCAGCACTTCCAGCTCGCCGGTGGGCATGTTCTTGTTGATCATGTCGCCGGTGCGGAGCACGAGCTCGCCGCGCACGGCCAGCACGAACTCCGAACGGATCGTGCAGGCGCGCGTAAAGTCCGCCTCGTTCATCGTGTTGCTGTTGAACACGATCTGCATCAGCCCCGTGCGGTCACGCAGCTGCACAAACACCAGCGCGCCGAGGTCGCGGCGAACGTTCGCCCAGCCCATCAGCGTGACCTGCTTGCCCGCGTCTTCCTTTGTAAAATTCGCGCAGTAATTGGTTCGTTTCCAACCACCCAGTAATTCGCTCATTGTTGTTCGCTCCTCAACCCAATATTTTCAGCATATTGTCCGCGTCCAACGCGGTAATGGTTTCTTCGCCGTCGCTCATGCGCTTGAGCTTGCCTTCGTTTTTCGCCAGCTCGTCTTCGCCGAGCACGAGCACATACCGCGCGCCGACCTTGTCCGCATACTTGATCTGTGCCTTGACGCTGCGGCCAATGTGGTCAATCTCCACCTTCACGCCGCGCTTGCGCAGCGCGGTGGCAAGCAGAAACGCCTGCTCCTCCGCCGCTTCACCCATGGAGGCGATGTAGAGGTCGTAACGCACGGGTTTCTCCATCTGGTAGCCCGTATTTTCGAGCAGGAGCAGAAGCCGCTCCATGCCGAGGCCAAAGCCGACCCCGGGTGTATGCGGCCCGCCGATTTCCTCCACGAGGCCGTCGTAGCGTCCGCCGCCACAGACCGCGCTCTGGGAGCCGATGCTCTCCGAGGTGATTTCAAACACGGTCTTCGTGTAGTAGTCCAGCCCACGCACGAGCCGCGGGTCCATCTCGTAGCGAACGCCCATGCCGTTCAGCAGCTTGAGTAACACCGACTGGTGATCGCGGCATTCGTCGCAGAGATAGTCGCTGATGACGGGCGCGCCGTTTGCGATCTTCTGGCAGGACTCCACCTTGCAATCCAGCACGCGTAGAGGGTTCTGCTCAAATCGCACCTTGCAGGTTTCGCAGAGCCCGTCGTAGTGCTCGCGCAGATACGCCTTCAGCGCTTCGTGGTACTGCGGGCGGCACTTCGGGCAGCCGATGCTGTTGAGCCGAACCGTCAATCCGCCGCAGCCGAGCGTGCCGAGCAGCTCCGTGGCAATGGCGATGCACTCCGCGTCCGCGCTGGGTTTGCTCGCGCCGAAGAACTCGACACCAAACTGATGGTGCTCGCGGAGGCGTCCCGCCTGCGGGCGCTCATAGCGAAACACGGGATTGTAGAGGTAATACATCTTGGTCGGCTGGATTTCCGCGAACAGGTTGTTCTCCACAAACATGCGCACGAAACCCGCCGTGCCCTCCGGCTTTAGCGTAATCGACCGATCACCCTTGTCCGTAAAGGTGTACATTTCCTTCTGCACGATGTCCGTCGTTTCGCCGACGCCGCGCAGAAACAGCTCCGTGTGCTCGATGACCGGCGTTCGCGCTTCCAGAAAACCGTATTTGCTGACGATTCCCCGAATCAACGCTTCCAGTTGCTGCCACTGGTAGCTTTGCTCGGGAAGAACGTCCTTTGTGCCTTTCGGGGCCTTGATGGCTGCCATAACCGTCCTCCGTTTGTTGAATTCCCCACCATTATACCAGAAAACGGTATAAAAAAAGCAGGTTCCGATCCGATTAGGGACGGGAAACCCGCGGTGCCACCCTGATTGAACAAACCGGCTGTCATTGCCGCGTTCATTCCGCTTCATTGCCGATAACGCCGGTAAGCGTCGCAGCTTGGGGCGTTGTCCGCCGTTCTGCCGCGCGGTTCGCGGGTGCCGTTCATCCGAGGCTCGTTTGCGAAACTTCCACCATGCGTTTCGCTCTCTTTGGCGATTTCGCTCGGACTACTCTTCCGGTCTCAACCTTTTCAACACATTATAACGAGCCGTCAAAACGCTGTCAATCGTTTCGTTGTTGATCTTTTCGCGTTTTTTCCGGCATTTTGACGGAAAAACATTCTTTATCGATCGGTTTTATCAGAAAAGAACTGATGTTTATCCTCGATCAATCGATTCAGTTTCTCGAGATACGTCGGCACGTCTTTCGGGCTCGGCAGCCGTTCAATCCGGTTCTCTCCGCCGAACACGCGCTTGGTCATCGTCCCCGCGCCATGGGACAGAATGCTCGCCGTCTCCTCCATCATGTCGATGTTGTAGACGCACTCCTTGCCCGGCAGCGCGTAACCAACGTTCTCCAGATTTCCGCTCATATACTTCTGCCGGTACATATAGTACGGATTCATTCCCAGCCGCTCGGCATACGCCGCGCCGATGCGGGTCATCTCGTCTACCTGTTCCGCGCTTGCAAGCGGAAACTCGCCGAGCTTCGTTTTCAGGAGCGAGGAGCGCTTGATCGCGAGCGAATGTACGGTCAGGTTCTCCGGCTGCAACTCTAGAATGGCTCGACAGGTGCGTTCCATATCCGCAGGCGTTTCGCCGGGCAGACCCGCGATGAGGTCCATGTTGATGGAATCAAACCCGATCTTACGCGCAAGCTCGTACATATACCGAACGTCCTTCGCCGTATGGGTTCGGCCAACGCGCAGGAGCGTTTCGTCGTTCATCGTCTGCGGGTTGATCGAGATGCGTTGAATCCCCGCCTGTTTGAGCACCTCGAGTTTGTCGCGGTCAATCGTGTCCGGCCGTCCGGCTTCCACCGTCGCTTCGCCGCCGAGCGAGCCGTATTGCATCCGTGTGTAGGCGAGCAAGTCCCCCAACTGTGCCGCGCTGAGCACCGTCGGCGTACCGCCACCCATATAGAATGAACGAACACGAAGATGGTTTTCCTTCACTAGCGCTGCGCCCGCCGCGATATCCCGCTTGAGCGCGTCCAGATAGCCGGACAAGCGATCGTTTCTACCCAGTATCTCGCTGGGAAACGAACAATAGAGGCACTTTGTCTTGCAAAACGGAATGCCAATATAGATGTCCACATCGTTCGGCTGAATCGATTGAATATACAGTTCCTGAATAGCGCAGATGCGCTGCGCCAGCACCGTTTTCTCCGCCGAAACGTCGAAGACATCCTGAAACACCCGCTTCGCCTGTTCTAACCCATCTTCTTCGGAAAGCTCGCGAAACAGTTTTGTCGGGCGGATGCCGGTCAGCGA
>CAZDXW010000055.1:0-7276 GCA_964509485.1 uncultured Christensenella sp. | reverse complement strand
CATCTTCTTCGGAAAGCTCGCGAAACAGTTTTGTCGGGCGGATGCCGGTCAGCGACCCCCAGGGCGTCGCAACATCGGGGTAGAGCTGCTTCAGCAGACGATAGCAGGCGAGTTTGAGCGCGCGCTTTTCAATCTTTTTGCGCTCCAAGGCGGAAGCATCTGCCGAAATCTCGAATGATTCTTGCGCGGAGAAATCACCCACGCTCGAACAGAGTTTGTATTGATTCTTATCCCTGATGAGTTGCAGGTCGAAGACGAGTTCCGCTTGATCGAGTTCGATCTCCTCATACAACGCGATTTCCGACAAACCCGAAAACAGCCGAATTTCTTCGGCTATGTCGTTTCGATAATCAATTCGGTTTGTGCGGATTGCAATCATGTTGTTTACCAGCCTGAACGCCGGCAGATTTCGACGAACGGATTGTTTCGGCGTTCGTGTTCGAGCGTCGTATCTTCCTCGTGCCCGCAGTATACGTCGAAGTCGCCTTCCAGCGAAAAGAGTTTGTCCGCAATGGAGTGGTAGAGCTCGCGTTCGTTTCCGCCCGGAAAGTCCGTTCTTCCCGCGCCTTCCAGAAACAGCGTGTCGCCCACGAGCAGCTTTCGCTCCTGCTTGAGCGCGTAACACACGCCGCCCTTGGTATGCCCCGGTGTATGGATTACGTCAATCGTCAGCCCCGCCAGCGTAAGCGTTTCGCCGCCCTTGAGCAGCACGTCCGCTTCCGAAGGCTTGACCAGATCGCCGGTCAGCACCGCGAGGCTGAGGCGGTTACTGGTGAGCATGCCTGCATCGAGCTCGTGAATGTAGACCTTCGCGCCGTATCGTTCCTTGATTTGGCGCACGCCGCCAATGTGGTCGAAGTGCCCGTGCGTCAGCAGAATCGCAACGCAGTTAAGCCCCTCCCGCCCCAGCACGTCCAAAACGGGCTTCGGCAGGCCGGGATCGACAATCACGCAATCCTTCGTGTCATCCGCGCCAAGCAGGTATGCATGCTCGCCAAGCGAGCCGTTCGTAATCTGGAGAAATCGCATCAGAACGCCTTTCTAGAGTCAAGTAACGTTGTATGCGGGCCGTCGTTGACCAGCCGCACCTGCATATACGCCTGAAACACCCCGTGTTGAACGGGAACGCTCGCGCCAATACGCGCAATCGCCGCTTCGTAGAGCGGAATTGCCTGCTCCGGCCGAGCGGCTTTGATGTAGCTGGGGCGCTTGCCCTTTCGCGCGTCCGCACAGAGCGTGAACTGCGAAATCAACAGCACACTGCCGCCGATGTCCTGCACGGACAGGTTTGGAATCTCATTTGCGTCGTCAAACACGCGAATGCCAACGATCTTGTCGCAGATGTAGTTCAAGTCCGCTTCCGTGTCGCCCTCTTCAATGCCCAAAAACACAACGAGACCCGTTCCGATCTCGCCGACTATGGCACCTTCCACTTCGACCGACGCCGCGGTCGTGCGCTGTAAAACTGCTCTCATATCCCCCGCCTAGTGTTATCGATTCATGCGATAGACGTCGCTGACGCATTTTAATTTCTTGAGGTTTCGAATGATCACGTTGAGCTGATCGGTGTTCGCTACTTCAAACGTCATTTCTATAATATATCGGTCGTCCGGCATCGGCTTTCCGCTGATGGACTGAATGCTCACGTTGAGGCTCGAAATCTGAGCGGAAATCGCGGACAGCGTGCCGGGTTTGTTGTCGCCTTCAATCTGGAGCGAGGCGTTGAACGCGCTCTTGGTGTTGATTGCCCACTCGACCTCGATGATACGATCGATATCGGACTGCAGGTTCGCTACGTTCGGGCAATCCGCTCTGTGGACGGATACGCCGCGCCCGCGCGTGATGTAGCCAATGATCGGGTCGCCGGGCAAAGGATTGCAGCAGTTGCCAAATCGAACCGCCATGCCTGGATCGCCCTTGACAATGATGCCGTTGACCGGAACATGCGTCTTGGTTGCGTCTTCCGTATCGCCCCGGCGAATCTTTTCGGCGATTTCCGCCGCCTTGTCGTCTTTCTTCTTTAGATCGGTGAGTTTATGCAGCACCTGATTGGCGGACATGCCACCAAAGCCGATGGCCGCATAGATATCGTCAATGCTGCTGACGTTTAAGCGCGTCAACAGCGGATTTACATAGTCGGGCTTGATTACGTCGGAGAGCACGAGGTTCTGCCGCTTGGCCAGATCCTCCAGCGCGTCCTTGCCGCGGACAACGTTCTCCTCGCGATTCTCCTTTTTAAACCACTGGCGTATCTTATTACGAGCGGCCTGTGTCTTTACGATTTTCAGCCAGTCGCGGCTTGGTCCCGCCTGGCTGTTGGAGGTGATGATTTCGACGACGTCGTTTGTTTTGAGTTTATAGTCGAGCCGCGCGAGGGAGCCGTTGACCTTAACGCCCTGTGTGTGATGGCCGATGTTCGTATGAATGCGATAAGCAAAGTCGAGCGGAGTCGAGCCCTTCGGCAGGTCGATGATCTCCCCTTTCGGCGTGAGCACGAAAACGTACTCTCCGAGGAAATCCTTCATGATGCTGTCGACAAATTCCTTGCTGTCCTCGGTGGTGTCCTTTGCTTCAATGACCTCGCGCAGCCAGCTGGTTTTTCGGTCGAGCAGGCTCTGAACTGCGCGGCCTTCCTTATACATCCAGTGCGCGGCAATGCCGTATTCCGCGGTGCGGTGCATCTCTTTCGTTCGAATCTGCACTTCAAACGGAATTCCGTTCGGCGCTAGCAGCGTCGTATGGAGCGAGCGGTACATGTTCGGTTTCGGCGTTGCGATGTAGTCTTTGAATCGTCCCGGAATCGGCTTCCAGTTCGCGTGAATCACGCCAAGCGCGGCGTAGCAATCGTTGACGGAGTTCACGATGACGCGAATCGCGATCAGGTCGTAGATTTCGTTGATACTCGAACTCTGGCGCTGCATCTTGCGGTAGACGCTGTAGAGGTGCTTCGGGCGGCCGCTGATGCTGCACTCGATGCCGGACTTGTTGAGTTCCTCACCGATGATGCGCTTTGCATTTTCGAGGGTTTCCGCACGCTCCGCCTGCTTTTCGCGGAACTGCTTGCTGATGTTCGCGTACTCTTCCGGCATCAGGTACATGAACGAGAGGTCTTCCATTTCGCCCTTGATGGCGCCCATGCCGAAGCGGTGCGCCAGCGGTGCGTACACTTCGAGTGTTTCCTTCGCCTTGCGAACGCGTTTGTAGGGGTTGCAGTATGCGAGCGTGCGCATGTTGTGCAGCCGGTCCGCGAGTTTGATGATGACAACGCGAACATCCGCCGCAATCGCCAGAAAGAGCTTTCGAAGGTTCTCGGACTGCTCCTGCTTTTTCGTGATGTAAGTTTGTTTTCCGCTCTTGGTCAGCTTGGTGACCCCGTCGACGAGCTTGGCTATCTCGTCGCCAAAGAGCTGCTGAATGGTTTCAATGGTAACGTTGTCGCCGTCTTCTACCACGTCGTGCAGCACGGCGGCGGTCACGCTTGCCGCATCCATGCCCATGTCCATGACGATTTTGGAGACTTCCAGAGGGTGTATGAAGTATGGCTCACCGGATTCGCGAAGCTGCGACGAGTGCGTCTTTTCGGCAAATTCAACGGCGCGTCGAAAGACTTCCGTCTGTTCGGGCGTATACCGTTTCGAGAACTCGGTAATCAGTTCCTGCATCTCCATACAAACACCTCCTCTCAAGCGCCGCTTCGCGCATGCGATGCGCGGACAAAGCGGGGATTTAGCAAATAGAATACCGCCTTTCGGCGTTCCGGTCAACTGGTAATCGCGATCACCCGGCTATATTGAACGGTTTCTTTTCATTCTGTTGAGCGATTTTTCGGTTGAGTAGAAAAAATCAACGGCGAACCGTTGATTCTCTCTGTTTTATACTCGTTTAGTACTGGAGAACGGATTGAACGTCGTAGCCTTTCAGCATTGCGCGCCCGTCAAACTCCGAACACAGTTCAATGGCAAATCGAACGCCAACCACTTCGCCGCCCGCCTGCTCAACAAGTTTCACCGTAGCCAGTGCGGTGCCGCCGGTTGCGAGAAGATCGTCAACAATGACCACCTTCTGGCCGGGCTTGATTGCGTCTTTATGAATCTCCAGCACGTCGGTGCCATATTCCAGACCGTACTCATACTTCAGCGTTTCGCAGGGGAGCTTGCCGGGTTTGCGCGCGAGCACAAAGCCCGCGTTAAGCGCATACGCCAGCGCCGCGCCCATGACAAAGCCGCGCGCTTCCGGTCCGACGACCAGGTCGACCTTGCGGTCGCGCAGCGAGTTTGCAATGGTCTCGACCAGCTCATGATACCCCTCTGGGTCCTTCAGCAGCGTGGTTACATCGCGAAACAGTACGCCCTTGATTGGAAAATCCGGTATACTGCGGATTTTTTCTTTCAGATCCATGGTTCACGCCTCCTGTGTTTTGTGTACGATTCGGTAGAGCGAACTCTCGTTTAGAGTGCGCGACTGCGTTGCGCCGGCAAACGAAACGAGCTGCGACTCCGGTTCAAAAACGAAAAAGGAAAGCTGCGAAAAGACGCACAGAGCGAGCAGTTCCTCCGTTTTCAGCGTGCGAATGAGCGAACTGAGCGAACGCGGCTGCGGCGAAATCGCCGCTTGGAGCGTCCGGTAGTGGTTTCGCATGGCCACGTCTCCAAATCCGGTTGAGGGAGAGAAGCGGCAGGCGGCAAACCACTCGCGCAGTTGATCTTCCGAACAGTTTTCATTATACAGACATTGTTCGAAAAATGCATTAAAAACAGTAACTTTTTCGGAAGCGGCGTTTGCGCAAATCCAGAACAGTTCCACCGTCTCGCTTCCGCGATACTCGTTGATGGACGGTTTGCCGAGAAAGTCCCAGTCCGCCGCCGTGGTCAAAGGCTCCAGCAATTCGCTTTTGTTGAACGCGACGACGCGGATTACGCGTTCGCCCTGCACCGCGCTCGCGCAGAAGTGTTTCTCGTCCTTGCCGATGGCTCGCAGCGACGCAAACCTTACGCCATTGAACCGAAACACCGGTTCGGGATTTCCCTCGCCAAACGGAGCAAGTTTTTTCAGCGCGCGCACTTGTGCGGTGGTTAGCTCCGCAAAATCGAGCGCTTCGTCGTATGGAAACGACGGATAAAAATCCTCCGGCTTGTAATTTGACTCAATATGCTCGATGAACTGCGTTCGAAACGACTCATACTGCTCCGCGGTGATCGTAACGCCCGCCGCGCGCGCATGCCCGCCGTATCGCACGAACAGATGCGAGAACACGCTGAGATTTTCAAACAGGTCGACGCCCTCAATGCTGCGACCGGAGCCGGTGAGTACGCCGTTTTGCTCCGCAAACAGAATCACCGGCAGATGGAAGCGCTCGCAGAGCCGCGAGGCGACAATGCCGATCACGCCCGGATTCCAGTCCGCGTGCGAGAGCAGCAGCACGTGCCCCTCACGTCCCTGCGCTTCCAGTTGACGTTCCGCTTCTTCCAGAATTGCGTTTTCCGCGTCCTTGCGCTTCTGGTTGTACAGGTTCAACTGTTCGGCCAGTTCGCGCGTACGCTCTGGGTCGGTTCCGAGTAACAGTTCGACACCGTCCATGGCGGAGGCCATGCGCCCAGCCGCATTGAGCCGTGGCGCAATTAGAAAGGAAACGGTCTGCTCGTCCGGTACGGAATCCTGAAACCCTGCCGCGCACAGCAGCGCCGCTAGACCGGGTACGCTCGTTAAATACGGCAGTCCGAGCGAGACAATCGCGCGGTTTTCGCCGGACAGCAGCACCACGTCCGCAATGGTCGCGACCGCCGCAAGCGCGAGCTCTTCCTCGGAGAATGTGCCGTCGCAGAGCGCGGCAATCAGCTTGAGCGCAACGCCTGCGCCGCAGAGATACCGGTTCGGGTAGCTGGCATCCTTTCGGGACGCGGCGACGACTGCGACGCATTCCGGCACGGTCTTGCCGACGCTGTGGTGATCCGTCACGACGACGTCGATGCCCAGCGCACCGCAAAGGGCGATCTCGTTGAACGCCGAAACGCCGTTGTCCACCGTGATAATCAACGACACGCCGCGCGCTTTGAGCTTGCGCACGGCTTCCTCGTTCATACCGTAACCTTCGCTATGTCGGTTTGGAATATAAAACTGAACATGCCCGCCGAGTAACGTCAAACGCCTGACCAGCATCGCCGTGGAACAGACTCCGTCCGCATCGTAGTCGCCGTAGACGCAAATTGTTTCCGCGCGATCAATCGCCTCGCGGATGCGAGCAACCGCGAGCGCCATGTCCGGCAACTGGTACGGGTCGAGCAACTCCTCCGACGAAGGCTGTAAAAAACGTTGCGCTTCCAGCACGGACGAAACGCCGCGCCGAACGAGCGCGCGCGCAACCAGCGCGGAACCGCCGCTTACCTCGGTTATCTGTTCAATCAGCGCCGGATCGATCTGCTCCGGCTGGCGCGGGATCAGTCGATTGTTCATCGTTCCATCAGGTATGCGCCAATTGCGCATTCCGCCCGTTTCTTCATTAAATGACAGCTGATCGCGTGCGGCTGGTTCAGCGAGCCATTGTAGAGCGCCGCGTTTGCCATGCAGCCGCCGCTGCAATAGTACTTTGCCCAGCAGGTCTTGCAGGATTCCTTCGTGCAGACGTTGCAGTTGAGAAACGTCTGCTGCAAGTCCGTTCGAAGCGTCGGGGAATCCAGCGTACCCAGCTTCCATTCCGGCATGCCGACGAACTGATGGCAAGGATAAAGCTCTCCGTCCGGCGTCACGGCAACGTATTCGGTGCCCGCGCCGCAGCCGTTGATGCGCTTGCGGAGGCAAGGCCCGCCGGTTGGATCAAACAGGAAGTGGAAAAAGTTAAACCAGGTTTCGTGATTCTTGCGCGACTCCAGATAATACGCCGCAAGCGCATCATACTCCGCGTCGATGCGTGAAAGATGCTCCTGCTTCAGGCTGTAGGGGCTGTCCTCCGGAAGTACGGCGGGCTCAATCGAAATCTGATCGAACCCGAAACCGGTCAGCGCCTTTACATCCTCTAGGAAGTCGAGGTTGTCGCG
Source organism: uncultured Christensenella sp. (assembly GCA_964509485.1). Classification (GTDB taxonomy): domain Bacteria; phylum Bacillota; class Clostridia; order Christensenellales; family CAG-138; genus UBA7703. The sequence goes on along the minus strand of CAZDXW010000055.1, from coordinate 245 downwards.
CGTGAAGGTTCCGCGAATGTAGTATTCCTTGTCCCCGCGTGTTGCAACGAGCTTTTGCGCGTTCTTGAGGATAATGTCAAACGAGCCCTTGCCGTTGACCGTCGGACGCAGCGCGTCGTGAACTTCCTTTCGCCCGTCGAGGCTGATGACGACGTTGTGCATTTCGCGGTTGATAAGGTCGATCTTTTCATCGTCCAACGCGACGCAGTTTGTCGTGATCGTAAAATGAATCACCTTATCGTGCG